>JBNKLF010000004.1:0-101155 GCA_050292215.1 Sulfurimonadaceae bacterium
GACCGAAGTCGTCGATGAGGGCGTAGAGGAAGTGTTTGATCTCCGATGCGCCGGTGTACTTCAGACCCACTTCCGCCAGTTTCTCGTTGACCTTCGCTTTGAGCTTCGGATCGCTGTCGAGGCGCTGTTTGGTCATGGCGGTGTTGAGCTGACAGGTGTTACAGATGGTCACCATGGTCATACCGCGGGATTCGGCGTAGCAGATGTTGCGGGCATTGAGGACCAGAGAGAGGAAGTCGTCGTAGTCCTGCAGGTGGGACGCGCCGCAGCAGGTCGCTTCGGTCAGTTCCACCAGCTCGATGCCGAGCTTGTCGGCGATCGCCAGGGTCGATTTCATCTGTTCGGGCGTACTCTCTTTGGCCGTACAGCCGGTAAATAGTGCATATTGTAGCTTTTCCATACGGCGTCTCCTAGAATTTCGCTGTCGATGCGGACTTGACCAGCTTTTTGATTTCGTCAAGTTTGTCGGATTTGGGCATGTTCCACGGCAGGACGACCTTGCCTTTGGCCATCATCTTCATGCCGACTTTGCCGTGTTTGAGCATCATCGGGATGGTGCCTTCGGAGTAGCGTACCAGTTCGCCTTCGTCGAGCAGGCCGTGCTTCTCGATGGAGTGTTTGAAGCCGACGGCGTGGCGCGTGGCGACGTTGTTGAGGGCGATACCCTCCTCGAAGACCATGTTATGCAGCTTGGTGATCTTCTCGATCGGGTTGACGTCCTTGGGGCAGACCTCGGCGCACTCGAAACATTTGACACAGTCCCAGACACCCTGTTCTGGGGCGTTGATGACTTCGAGGCGCTCGACGTGAGCCTGGTCGCGGACGTCCGCTTCGAAGCGGTACGCTTTGGCGAAAGCCGCCGGGCCGATGTACATCTCGTTAAGCTCCACGGAGGGGCAGGAGTAGTGACAGAGGCCGCACTGGATGCAGTAGTCCGCTTCGAGCAGCGCTTCCGCCTCTTCGGTGGTGACGATGTGCTCGTTCTCCGGGTGCTCCTCGACGTCGCTGATGAGAAAGGGGGAGACCTGGTCGTGTTTCTGCCAGAAATCCTGCTTGTCGATGATCAGGTCCTTGATGGCGCGCTTGGTGCTCAGGGGCTCGAGGGTCAGTTCGTTGCCGAAGATCTCCACGAGGTCGTGCATCCGCTCTTTACAGGCGAGCACGCCCTTGCCGTTGACCTTGATGGCACAGGCGCCGCAGATGCCGTGGCGGCAGCTCCGGCGGTAGCTGAAGCTGCCGTCGTGCTCCCACTTGATGCGGTTGAGGATGTCGAGGACGACCTCTTCGGAGGTGACCTCCATCGTGATCTCGCGGTAGTAGGGGAGGTAGTCGGTTTCGGCGTTGAAACGGAAGACCTTGAACGTGACGGTTTCGGTTGTAATGCTGGTAATACTCACGTCGGCTCCTTAGTAAGTTCTTTCTTTGACTTCAAACTTGCCGAGCGTGACGTCCATGAAGTCGAGCGTCAGGTTGCCTTCGGCGTCCATGTACTGCATGGAGTGCTTGAGGAAGTTCGCATCGTCGCGGGTCGGGAAGTCCTCCCGGAAGTGGGCCCCGCGGCTTTCGTTGCGGGCGAGGGCGCCGTTGACGATGAAGAGGGAGTAGTCGAGCATGTGGCCCAGTTCGATCGCCTCCTGAAGGTCGGTGTTGAAGATGGTCGACTTGTCGTCGATGCGGATGTTCTCGAAGCGGGCGCGGAGATCTTTGAGGATCTCGAGCTGCTTGGCCAGGGTCGCTTCGGTGCGGAAGACACCGGCATTTTCCGTCATGGTCTCCTGGAGTTCGTTGCGCAGTCCCGGAACGCTCTCCGTACCGTTGTTCTTCAGCAGTTTATCGATCTCGGCGTTCATGCGCTCCGCGTCGGCCTCGGTGGCCGGGCGCAGCTCGATGGTGCCGCTTCTGAGGTCCTTGATCATCTGCTGGCCGACGTGGCGGCCGAAGAAGAGGGCTTCGAGGACGGAGTTGGCGCCGAGGCGGTTCGCACCGTGGACGCTGGAACAGGAGACTTCGCCGGCGGCGTAGAAGCCTTCGACGAACTCCGTGTTGTTCTTGCGGACGTGGCCGTCCTTGTCCATCGGGATGCCGCCCATGGAGTAGTGGGCGGTCGCACTGATGAGGATGGGCTCTTTGATCATGTCGAGGCCGAGGAAGGTGATGGCCAGGTCGCGCAGCTCGGGCAGACGCTCCATGATGATCTCTTTGCCCAGGTGGGTCAGGTCGATGAAGACGGCGTCTTTGCGGGGACCGCAGCCGCGGCCTTCGCGGATCTCGTTGATGATGGCGCGGCTGACGACGTCGCGGGGCGCGAGTTCCATCTTTTCCGGAGCGTATTTCTCCATGAAGCGTTCGCCCAGGGAGTTGAAGAGCCGTCCGCCTTCGCCGCGGGCGGCTTCGGAGATGAGGACGCCGTTGCCGGAGAGGCCCGAGGGGTGAAACTGTACGAACTCCATATCTTCCAGGGGCAGGCCGTGGCGCGCCACGATGGAGAGGCCGTCACCGGTGTTGGCGTGGGCGTTGGAGTTGATCTTGTAGGCGCGGGCGTAGCCGCCGGTGGCGAACATGACCGCCCTGGCGTTGAAGATCGCTTTCTCCATGTTGCGGATGTTGAAGGCGACGACGCCGCTGACTTTGCCCTCTTCATAGATGACGTCCGCAGCATACCATTCGTCCCAGAATGCGACGCCGTCGCGGTGGCACTGCTCGTAGATGGTCTGCAGCAGGGTCAGACCCGTGCGGTCCTTGGCGTAGCAGGCGCGGGGCTTGGACTGGCCGCCGAAGGGACGCTGGGCGATGGTGCCGTTGTCGTTCCGGCTGAAGGCGGCGCCCCCGCGCTCCGCCCAGCGGATGGTTTTCGGCGCTTCTTTACACATCAACTCGACGGCATCCTGGTCGGCCAGGTAGTCCGAACCCTTGACGGTGTCGAACTCGTGGAGTTCCGTGCTGTCTTCGGCGCTCAGCGCCGCGTTGATACCGCCCTGTGCCGCACCGGAGTGGCTGCGCAGGGGATGGAGTTTCGTGATGACGGCAACTTTTTTGCCGGCTTTTTGCAGTTCGCGGGCCGCCGCGCTGCCTGCCAGACCGGCACCGACGATCACCGCGTCGTACGTATAAATAGTTATACTCATACACCTTCCTTGATAGGGTCTTTGAAGCCCGTAAAAGCTTCCGAATTATCGAGAATGATTATAACGCGTGCAGCCTTGACGGAGGTTAAACGGGAAGTTTCCGGAGCGTATGGGGAAAATTGTTACAAATTGAATCATAAGGCCCGGGAGGGGCGTCGTTTAGTGTGTAGAATTTACACCGATACGACGTCTTTGGCCTGTTTGATGCTGTTGTTTCCGATGGTTTTGGCTTTGGCGAGAATGTCCCGCGCCGCTTCCACGGTCTCTTCGAGGGAAGCGGTCATGTTTTTCGTCGTCAGACCGCCGCTGATGGTGATTTTGATCGCGTTGCCCTTGGGAACCTTGAAGGTGGTCTCCTCGATGGACTTGCGGATGCGTTCGCACTCTTCCAGTGCCTGCTCGACGTTGTTGCGGCTCAGCACCATGGTGAACTGGCTGTAGTCCGTCCGTGCGAGGATGTCGGTATGCTGTTCGTAGAGCGAGAACATGAACGCGACTTTTTTGAGGACCTGCTGGGTAAAGCTTTTGGGGTACTGGCGGTCGAGCTCTTTGAAGCCGTCGATGTCGAAGACGCAGATGCTCACCGGCGCGCCGTCCTTGCTTTTACGGTTGGAGAAGGCGTGGATGAGCCCCTTGTAGTTGCTGATCTCGGTAACGGGGTCCACAAGCGCCGGGTTGTCGCTGGCCGGCGTTTTGCGGCCCATCCGTTTGGAAATGACATCGATCTCTTCGGTAACGATTTTGTATTCATCCCCTTTGGTCTCGACGGAGTAGAGGGAGTGGATGTCTCTGAAAATGGTTCTGAAGCGGACGACGAAGAGCCCGAAGATCAGCAGTCCGAGCAGCAGCGCGGCGTAAATCAGGACCTTCTGAAGGCCGTAACGCTGCGCGTCGTAGCTGATGTTGCGAAAGAGCATGGTGTCAAGCTGTGAGAGAAGGGCATAACGGTCCGACTGCATGCGCTCTTCTCGCTCTTTGAGAACGCGGCGGTCCTTCTCCTCGGCGTCGTACCACGCTTCGGCGGCCTGGTTGAAGGCGCTGATGCGCCCTTTAAGCGTTTCCAGATCGGCGGCGTACTCTTCGCCGTAGTCGAGAAACATGCCGCTGACGTCGAGTCCGTCGGCGGCGAGAAGTTTGTCATAATCGATAATAAGCTGGGTGCTTTTGCCGCGGTACTGGATGTTCGCCAGCTCCAGGTCGTCCCGTCCCAGGGCGGCAATCTCGTTGGTCAGAAGTTTCTGGCCGAAGAGCAGCGTACTCTTGGTGTAGGAGCTGTTCTCCGACAGCGTTGTCGCTCCCAGGAGTATCAGGATGAAAAGCAGTACCAGGGAGAGATTCTGCCAGGCGGCGAAGATCCCTTTGATGGAGAGTCGTTTGCGCATGCGTTCTGTTTCCTCATATGAGTTCTGTTACATTTTGTATTGAGCTATTATTTTATGGGCCGGGCGTTTAATTTGCCCTTAATTGCGAGTTATTTAGAATAACACGACTCAAGCGTGTGAAGGTCCGACATGAACGCAGAAGCGTACTTTATCTCTCTTTTCTCCCGACACAGCCGCGCCGTCGGAGACGACGGTGCCGTAATCGGGAGATGGATTTACTCCAAAGATGCCTTTTTCGAAGGGGTCCATTTCCGACGGGAGTGGATGGATTTCGAGCAGATCGCCTACCGGGCGATGGCCGTGAACATCTCCGATGCCATTGCCATGAATGCCGTACCGCGCTACGCTCTGCTTGCCGTCGGTATGCCAAAACGGGTCACTCCGCAGGAGATGCGTTGTCTTTATCGCGGTTTCGAACGGGCGGCGGAGGAGTACGGCATCGAGATCATCGGCGGGGACACCATTGCGAACGTCAAGCTCGACATCACCGTGACCATCATTTCGGAGAGTGCGCGTCCCCTGACGCGAAGGGGGCTGAAGCGGGGCGATCTGCTGGCCCATACCGGGACCCTCGGACGCTCCGCCAAAGCGCTTCGCTACCTGATGGCGGGTGGGCGGCTGCACCGGGGTTCGAAATTCGTCGACCTTCGGCTGCGCCGCGACTTCGTCAACCTTGCCGCTCCGGCGCTTCGGTGCGGTATGGACATCTCCGACGGCCTTTTCAGCGACCTGGAAAAGCTCAGCGCCGCCAACCGCTGCGGGGTCCGCTTCCTCCGACCGTTTTGCAAAGCGGCGGGATGCAGCGGCGAGGAGTATGAGATGCTGGTCGGGTTTGCTCCCCGGATGCGTAAAAAGGTGATGCGTCTCGCGCAGAAGAGCCGCACCCCGCTCACCCTCGTCGGCCGGGCCGAACGCGGCTCCTTCCGCAACCGCTGCAAGGCGCACCACTTCTAGGGTCTGCCGCACCCGCGCATCGCGCCGCCCGATGCCGCCGATTCAGCAACGAGAGGGTAGACTTTCATCACCCGAGCGGTTCGAATTGGACCGCCTATTAAATAATATGAAGGTGCTCATGGACCGTTTCTATGCCCTGAACCACGCCCCGATCGACTTCTACTTCAAGCAGAGCGTACGGGATTTTGTCGTCGAGGAGATTCCTCTTTATCCCTTTACCGGGAACGGCGAGCACCTGGTACTGCACGTGCGCAAAAAGAACCTCTCCACCTGGGAGCTTTGCACCCTTATCGCGAAACATCTCAACATCAAGACCCGGGAGATCGGCTATGCCGGTCTCAAAGATAAAAACGCGATGACGAAGCAATACATTTCGCTTCCCAAAAAGTTTGAACGCGGCCTGGAGAGCTTCGAGCACCCCGACGTCAAATTTCTCTCCCGGACCTACCACAAAAACAAGATCCACATGGGGCATCTCAAGGGGAACCGCTTTTTCATTCGCCTGAAGAAAGTGGACCCTGTGGCGGCGCAGAAGATCGGCGAGGCGCTCGATGCGGTCCGGCGCTACGGGATGCCGAACTTCTTCGGCTACCAGCGCTTCGGCATCGACGGGGAGAACTACAAGAAAGGGGAGGCGATCCTGCGCAACCGGCTCAAGGAGCGCAACGTCCGGCTGAAGAACTTCTACGTCAACGCCTACCAGAGCCACATGTTCAACCTCTGGCTCAGCCGCCGCCTGGAGATCAGCACGATGGTCGGAAGCTTCAAAAGCGCCGAACTCTCCCCGCTGCTCAACCTTCCCCAAAACGTCATCGAAAAGATGCAGGCGCAGCCCCAGCCCTTCAAGCTCATCGACGGGGATCTGCTGATGCACTATCCCCACGGACGCCCTTTCGAATTCGACGGCAGCGACGAGGAGACGGAGCGTTTCCTGGAGCGCGACGTCGTGCCGACCGGTCTGCTCATCGGTTCGCGGGCGCGCCGCGCTACCGGACTGGCGGGAACCATCGAGAAGCAGTTCGACGAGAGTTTCAAGGCCATCGACGGCCTGCGCCGCTACGCCTGGATTTTCCCAGAAGAGATGGAGGGGGAGTACAAGGAGGCCGAAGCGTGGTACGAGTTGCACTTCACCCTCCCGCGCGGCTCCTACGCCACGGTGCTGATCGAGGAGATCGCGAAACGCCCCATCAAGATGGAAGAGAGCGATTGATGCGATCCCCGGCCGAAGGACGGGCTTTAGTGCCACAGCGGCCAGCGGAGCGGTCCGGGCTTTGCCCGGGCTGCGGGGTCAATAATACGAGAGATCGCGAAACGCCCCATCAAGATGGAAGAGAGCGATTGATTTAAACGTTATATTCGAAGAGGATTGATGAAAAGACACATTACCAGTTTGATTTCCCAAAAGTTCGGCACCTTCGCCTCCAAAGAGTTCCCGGCGTGGTTCCAGAACATCGTCAACGGCAGTTACGTCCGGCTGATGGGCCTGGACATGGGCGAATTCCATCCGCCGTCGCACTACCCGAGCCTCAATGCGCTCTTCACCCGCCGTCTGCGGGAGCCGCGCGAGGTCTCTGCGAACGCCAAGGAGTTCATTGCTCCCTGCGACGCGCTCATCACCGAATGCGGACCGGTCGACGGAACCCGGGCCCTGCAGATCAAGGGGATGTCCTACTGCGTCAACGCGCTGCTGGGCGACCATATCGACGTCGCCGAGAAGGCACGGGTCGCCCACGGCGATTACGTCAACTTCTACCTCTCGCCCCGGGACTACCACCGCTACCACATACCGACGGAGTGCTTCGTCAGCCGGGCGGTCCACATTCCCGGAAAACTCTACCCGGTCAACATCCCCTCCCTTAACAAGCGCGTCGACCTCTTCATCGAGAACGAACGGGTTGTCCTCGAATGTGCCACGACGGCGGGAAAACGGTTCTACATGGTGCTGGTAGGAGCACTCAACGTCGGGAAGATGCAGGTTTCTTTCGAACCCAACATCCGGACCAATGGCGACATTACAGAACCGGTATGCTACGATTATGAATCGTGTCATATGAAAAAAGGCGACGATTTCGGCTGCTTCGAGATGGGCTCCACGATCGTCATTATCGCCGAACCCGGTACCCTGGAACTCAAAGTCGGTTCCGGGGACCGCGTGCGGTACTCACAGGTTATTGCCGAGGTTGTATGAACCAGGAAGAACGCAACGCCTTAGCCGAGGCCGTTTTCAAAGATGAGCTGACCTTTGAGAAACGGGTGCTCGACATTCACAACGAGAACGACCGGCGCGAAGTGATGCAGCTCCTCGCAGAGGAGATCGTCGCCGTCACCTTCAAAGAGCATCTCCATTTCGTCTACCTCAAATCCTATGACGATCTCCACACCGAGGAGATCGTCAAGGCGATTTTGCAGCGCATCACCAACGAAACGGCCGGTTTTCTCGAAGAGAAGCTGCAGTACACCAAAACGATGACCCTGCAGACCATTCGCCAGACCCCGCACCTTCTGTTTCTGAAGCGGATGAGCCTCTACTACTTCAAACGCTACGGCTACCTTGTCTACGAGCGCATCGCCGACAGCTTCTTTGAACGCATCGCCATGCTGCCCTCCGTCGACAAAGCCCCGAAAGTGCTGATGGATGCCGTGACGGGAACGCCGAAACGCCCCGCGATCCTCAAAGGCAACGCGGTCTCGCTGGAGCATGTCTGGAATCATGTGAGAAAAGCGGCGACGGAACGTAAAAAGGAGATGGGGAAGGTGCAGATCAGCCTCTCGTCGATTTTGAACATCATGAATGAAGAGGAGCTTGAACCTGATAAGCGGGCCAAACTCAAAGAGCGCTACGAGGCCAACCGGAAACAGCTCGAAGCGGTGCGCCACAAGGCGCTCTCCGAGTTTGACGGTTCGGTCCGCCGCCTCAAACAGCTTGTCGTGCAGGTACTCGAGTCCCTCTAAATCTACTGGTTGACGACATCGAGTTTGACCAGCAGCCTGCCATTCTCTTCGTAGATCTCCATATTGGAATTGACCGGGACTTTCTGATTGATCAGCACTCCCTGCACCGTGTGGAAAACATGGGCGAATTTCTGGAACATCGGGGCGATGACGTAGTCGATGTTGTCTTTTTTCAGCAGTTCGACCAGGGTGTGGATGACGCAGTAGTAAACGGCTTTGTTTACGGCTCTTTGGATGATATAACTGCGCATGATTGTAATGTTTTTGTAGAGGGTCTCCCGCTCCGTTTCGTCGAGCAGGGTGTTTTCCCGGGCACGTTCGAGCAGGTCATCGACATAGGCGGCAGTGTGATGCTCCGCTTCGGCGATGACCCGGTCGATCTCATGACAGTAGGTTCGCGCCTCGCGGTAGAGGTCATCGTCGCCGAGCCGTTTCGTATCGGCGTTGTAGGTGTAGACCCGGTCCTCGATATATTCGTGGTCAAGGGCTTTGATGATCTGAAGGGCGATGTGAAGGTAGACGTACTTGTCTTCTTTGTTGTTGTCGAAGGTGATGCCGCTTTGGGAGATGTGCGCTTTGGGGCCGACGTATTTCAGAATCATGCCGATACCTCGTCAGGGGGATATGTGACGATTATAGCAAAAAAGCACGGATTTGAAGGAGGGGGAGGGTAGAACGGCGGATTTTTGGTCGCCGTTCCGAGGAAACTGTCGTGCACATGTGCACGACATCACTGGTTAAACATTAAACCTGAAGTGCACGTGTGTACGACATCAATAGTTAAACGTTAAACCTGAAGTGCATGACGTCGCCGTCCTGGACGATGTATTCCTTGCCCTCAAGACGCATTTTTCCCGCTTCTTTGGCTTTCGCTTCGCCGCCGCAGGCGACATAGTCGTCGTAGCCGATGACTTCGGCGCGGATGAACCCTTTCTCGAAGTCGTTGTGAATGACCGCCGCCGCTTTGGGGGCCGTAGTGTTCTTGCGGATGGTCCAGGCACGCACCTCTTTGACCCCGGCGGTAAAGTAGCTCATAAGACCCAATTTGTCGAACCCCTTTCGGATGATCTGCTCCAGTCCCGACTCCTCGACGCCAAGGTCCTTCAGGAACTCGTCGCGCTCGTCGTCTTCGAGGCCGACCAGCTCCTCCTCGATCTTGGCGCAGAGCTTGATCACTTCACAGTTCTGCGTCGCCGCATGCTCCATAAGCGCGATGACGTAAGGGCTGTCTTCGAGCAGGCCGTCTTCGTCGACGTTGGCACCGTACATAATCTCCTTGGCGGTGAGCAGACGGAGGTCGCGGTTGAGTTCGGTGAACTTGTCATCGTCGATCTCGGGGAAGCTGCGGGCCAGGTTGCCATCGGCGAGGTGCTCCTGCAGCGTTTCGGCAAAATCGACCATCGCCTGCGCCTTTTTGTCCGCCTTGGCCTGCTTCTTCAGGCGCTCGATACGGTTGCCGATCGCCTCGACGTCGGCGAGGATCAGTTCGGTTTCGATGATCTCCACGTCGCGCAGCGGGTCGACGCTCCCTTCCGTGTGGACGACGTTGTCGTCCTCGAAACAGCGGACGATCTCCAGGATCACCTCCGTCTCGCGGATGTTGGAGAGGAACTTGTTGCCCAGACCCTCGCCTTTGCTGGCACCTTTGACCAGACCGGCGATGTCGACGAAATCGAGAGTGGAGTGCTGAATGCGTTCCGGGTTGACGATCTTCGCCAGGGCGTCAAGGCGCAGGTCGGGAACCGGTACGACCGCCTTGTTGGGTTCGATGGTACAGAAAGGGTAGTTGGCCGCTTCGGCGTTCTGGGCTTTGGTCAATGCATTGAAGGTGGTCGATTTGCCGACGTTCGGCAGGCCGACGAGACCGATACTGAGTCCCATGGGTCTCCTTTGGGGGTAAAAAAGGCCCCGAACGGGGCTGAATATTGGCGGAATGATACCATAGATGCCGCCCGGGAACAACCCGGGAGACGATCAGGCGAGATTTCGGATGAACTGCAGAGTCAGGCGGACCCCGGCGCCGGTGCCGCCGTGGGGGTTGCAGTCCCAGGCACTTTCGGTGTAGGCGGGTCCGGCGATGTCGAAATGGAGCCACTTCTCTTTCATCGGTTCGGTGATGAAGTGGTCGAGGAAAAGCGCGGCGGTAATGGCGCCGCCGTAGGGCTTGGAGCCGATGTTGCAGACGTCGGCGACCTCGCTCTTGATCAGCTTTTTCAGATGGGCGTTGAAGGGGAGGGTGCCGATCAGCTCGCCGCTCGCTTCGGCGGCTTTGAACATCTCGTGTTTCAAGGCGCTGCTGTGACCAAGCACCCCGGTGGTGTAGGGGCCCAGGGCCACCATGCAGGCTCCGGTGAGGGTCGCGAAGTCAAAGAGGTAGTCCGCCTCGACCTGCTCCTGGGCGTAACAGAGCACGTCGGCGAGCACCAGGCGCCCTTCGGCGTCGGTGTTGCGTACTTCGATGGTTTTGCCGTTTTTGGCTTTGAGAACGTCGTCGGGCTTGTAGGCGTTGCCCGAAACCATGTTCTCCGCCGCGCCGATGAAGCCGTGGACTTCGACGGGGAGCTTCAGTTCGCTCACGGCCTTGAGCATGCCCAAAACGGCGCAGGCACCCGCCTTGTCCATCTTCATCGTCACCATGGAGGTGGCGGGTTTGAGGCTCAGACCTCCGCTGTCGTAGGTGAGTCCCTTTCCGACCAGGGTGACCCGTTTGAGGGCATTGGCGGGTTTATAGGCGACGTGAATCAGGCGCGGCTTGTGGTCCGAAGCGCGGCCGACGCTGAGCATCGCTTCCATCTCCAGCTCCTCCAGGGCCTTTTCGTCCAGGACGGTGCACTCCAGTCCGTTGGCGTCGGCGAGGTCGCGTGCGGCGAGACCGAGGGCCTGCGGCGTCATGTCGTCGGGGGTCGTGTTGACGAGGTCGCGGGTGAAGTTGGTCGCGTCGCAGATCGCCACGGCCGCCGCGAGCTCCTGCTGCGCGGCGTCGAACTCCAGGGTCTCCTCTTCGGGGGTATCGGCGGAGAGCAGAAGGGTGGTAAAGCTTTTTGGTTTCGGCTCGGATTTGTAGAGATCAAAACTGTACCCGCCGAGCATGAATCCTTCGACGACGGGCGCGACGGCACCGGCGCCGAAGGGAGCGATCTTGGCAGTGGCGTATTCGCAGGAGCCGAGCGCCTTCACGGCGGCGGTAGCGGCGCTACGAAGGGCTTCGGCGCCGCGGTTCTCGATGCCGCAGAACATCAATGCGTGCTCATGCAGGGTACATACCTGGTCCTGTTCGGCTTTGAAACCGGCTCTGGAGAGGGTGGCTTTGTGGGGGTGGTTCTCCAGGGTCTGCGCGTCGATGAAGGCGACGGCGATCTCCGCTTCGATGGTCTCAAAGGGTTGATTCAGCAGTGTGACGTGCATTTTTCTTCTCCAGCAGTTGGGTTTCGAGTCGTTTGAAATAGTAGATGACCGCGCCCAGGAAGGCGCCGGCGAGGGGGAGGGCGAGGTACCAGTGTTCCTTGCCCCATTCGAGGACCTTGAGGATCTCCTCCCCAAGCAGGTAAGCGGGTACGATGGTCAGGGCCGCCCAGACCCAGGCGCTGATCAGGTTGATGAAGGCGAACTTCTTCCCCGGGTACTTGGTGATGCCGATGCTCATGGGGATGACGGTACGCAGGCCGTACATGTAGCGCTGTACGAAAATGATGGGCCAGCCGTACTTTTTCAGCAGCAGGTGGGCGATGGCGAATTTGCGGCGCTGGGAACGGAGCTTGCGGTGAATGTAGGCCTTGTTGAAGCGGCCGACGTAGAAGTAGATCTGGTCCCCGGCAAAGCCGCCCAGACCGGCGACGAAGATGGCCAGGTAGAGGTCCATGTCGCCGGTGTGGGCCATGATGCCGCCCATGATGAGTCCCATCTCCCCTTCAAGAATGCTCCAGCCGAAGAGGATGATGTAGCCGTAGGTGCGGAGCAGATCAATGAACTTGTTTTCCAGGCCTGCGGCGGGGGAGTTGTAGAGCTCGTACCCCAGAAAGGAGAAGAAGACGATGACGATCAGGGCAAGGAGTTTGCCCTGATGGGGTTCGATCTTTTTAAACCAGGGGTGCATGGCGGTCCGTTTCAGTCGAAATGGAGCAGGTCTTTGGCCTGTACCATATCTTTGTCGCCGCGTCCGGAGAGGTTGACGATAACGAGTTTGCCCGCAATGTCGGGCATCTTCTTGAGGTAGGCGACCGCATGGGAACTCTCGAAAGCGGGGATGATCCCCTCTTTCCGGGAGAGCCAGACGAAGGCGTCGATGGCTTCGTCGTCCGTGATGGCGTCATAGGTCACGCTGCCGTTCTCTTTGTGGAAAGAGTGTTCAGGCCCGATGCCGGGGTAGTCCAGGCCCGCCGAGATGGAGTGGGCTTCGAGGATCTGCCCGTCGGGGTCTTGCAGCAGGTAGCTCATCTGGCCGTGCAGGACGCCGGGACGGCCCATCTTGAGAGACGCCCCGTGTTTGTCCGTGTCGGTTCCCAGACCGCCGGCTTCGATGCCGATGCACTGCACGCCCTCGTCTTGGAGGAAGTGCTGGAACATCCCGATGGCGTTGGAACCGCCGCCGATACAGGCGACGACCGCATCGGGCAGGCGCCCCTCTTTTTCCAGGATCTGGGCGCGGGCTTCCCAGCCGATGATCGCCTGGAAGTCCCGGACCATCATGGGGTAGGGGTGCGGCCCGGCGACGGTACCGATGATGTAGAAGGTGTCGCGGGCGTTCGTCACCCAGTGGCGGATGGCGTCGTTCATGGCGTCCTTGAGGGTCTTGCTGCCGCTTTGGACCGCGTTGACCTTGGCGCCGAGCAGCTTCATGCGGAAGACGTTGAGCTCCTGTCGGGCGACGTCCTTGGCCCCCATGAAGATCTCGCACTCCAGGCCGAGCAGGGCGCAGATGGTCGCCGTGGCGACGCCGTGCTGTCCCGCGCCGGTTTCGGCGATGATCTTCTTCTTGCCCAGGCGCTTGGCCATCAGCCCCTGGGCGATGACGTTGTTGACCTTGTGGGCGCCGGTGTGGTTCAGGTCCTCGCGCTTGAAGTAGATGGACGCGCCGAGCTCTTCGGAGAGGTTGGCGGCATGGTAAAGCGGCGAGGGGCGGCCGACGTAATCCGTCAGGTAGCCGTGCACCTCTTCCCAGAAGCTCTGGTCGAAGCGGATCTTCTCGTACTCTTTTTCCAGTTCCAGCAGCACCGGCATCAGCGTTTCGGGGACGTAGCGGCCGCCGAAGATGCCGAAATGGCCGTTTTCCGGGTCGAAGGCGGAGGGGACGGGGATGTACATCAGTGCACTCCTACGACGGTGTAGACGTCGGTGACGGTGGAGAGTTTGGCTTTGCCCGGCAGGAACTCCAGCCCGAGGACGAAGCACGCTTCCACGCATGTGCCGCCGGACTTCTCGATCAGGTTGCAGGCGGCGTAGGCGGTGCCCCCGGTGGCGATCAGGTCGTCGATGAGGAGGACCCGTGCGTCTTTAATGCCGCGGAAGGCGTCGATGTGAATCTCCACCTCGTCGACGCCGTATTCCAGGGCGTACTTCTCGGAGACCGTCGTGTAGGGGAGTTTGCCCTTCTTGCGGATGGGGACGAAGCCGACTCCCAGCATCTGCGCCAGGGCCGCTCCGAAAATGAAGCCGCGGGCGTCGATGCCGGCGACGAAATCGAGGCGGTAGCCCGCGTAGCGGTCGCGGAGGTGCTCCATCAGCGTTGCGAAAGCCTCCTTGTCGTTCAGAAGCGTCGTGATGTCCTTGAAAAGGATTCCCGGCTCGGGAAAGTCGGGAATGTCGCGGATGGCGTCGGTGATGATGGCTTGCTGTTCTTTGGTCAATGTCATGGTCGTTTCCGTATTAGAGAAGGGCTTCGATACGCCCTTCGAGTTCTTTGATCTTGTTGTTGAGCTTGTCCGTTTCGAGGCGGTGTTTGGAGTTGCGGTTTTTGAGCAGTTTGACTTCGTCGCGGAGCTTGTTGAGCTCGTCGCTGAGGATGTCGATGTTGCCAAGAGCCCGCTGGAGCTGGATCTGGTATTTGCGAATGAGCACTTCGGCTTCTTGCAGCGTCATCTTCATCAGCTCGTTGCTGCGCTGCTCCTTGTGGGTGATGCTTTTGAAGTAGAACATCTTCACGAAGAGAAAGATCGCCAGAAGCGAGACGACGGTAAGCAGTGACCATTCGAAAAACATGATTTACCCCTTGATGGCTTCGATCTTCGCGACCCGTCCGCAGTGGCGGCCGCCTTCGAACGTTCCCTTGATCCAGGCGTCGATCATCGACTCGGCAACGCCGAGGCCGACGACGCGTTCCCCGAAGCAGAGTACGTTGGCGTCGTTGTGCGCCCGGGCCATGGCCGCGGTATAGGCGTCGTGGCAGAGGGCGGCGCGGATGCCGTGGAAACGGTTGGCGGACATGCTCATACCGATGCCCGAGCCGCAGATGAGTACGCCGAAGGAGCCCGCATCCGCCAGAACGCTTTCGCAGACTTTGACGGCGAAATCGGGGTAGTCGACCCGGTCTTTTTCAAAGGGACCGAGATCCTCGACGTCGTGGCCGCGCTCTTTGAGCATCGCTACGGTAGCGTTTTTGAGGTCGACACCGGCGTGATCGGTTGCAACGTAAAATTTCATTCGGTTTTTCCTTAGTTCAGTAGTAATGAGAGGACCTGCTGTACCGGCCAGATGAGTACGTAGTCCTTGATGGGCGTCACCAGGACGATAATGACTATAATCATACCATAGCCCCGCTGTTCGGCGCGGTAAAAGAACTCGGCCACGGCGTGAATGCGCAGTTTCATACTCAGGTACATCAGAAAGTGCGCGCCGTCGAACTGCGGGATGGGGAGAAGGTTGAAGACGCCGAGCACGACGTTGATGAGCAGCAGCTTGATGACGAAGACGTAGGCGACGATCTCCATCAGGCCGCTCTCGCGTGTCGGCTCTCCCATTCCCAGCAGCACGGAAGCGGCGACGGCGGCGAGAATGAAGTTGTAGACGATGCCCGCGAGGCTCACCTGCATGGCGGCGTTGTAGCCACCGTTGTCGATGACGGTGCGGATGTTGACGGGAACCGGCTTCGCCCAGCCGAAGAGGAAGCCGCTGGAGGCTCCCAGAAGCATCGGCAGGAAGTAGGTCATCGCGGGAACGATGATGGAGCCGAAGAGGTCGATGTGGATGATGGGGTTGACGGAGAGGCGTCCCGCCCGCTTTGCGGTTGCATCGCCGAACTTGTAGGCGACCCAGCCGTGCATGATCTCATGCCCGATGATGGCGACCAGCAGGGCGGCTACGGCCGCGGCGATCTCGATCAGATCAATAGAGCTCATAATCGTCTTTGTCGTGTTTCAGCCGTTCGGCCACGGCGCGGTCGAGGTATGCTTTCTCTTCAAGATCCGTGGGGGTCTTGCCGATGCGGTCCCAGCGCACTTCCCAGTCGTCGTTCATGCTGAAATAGATGAACCAGGGTGTCCCTTCGACGAGACCGTAAGGAACGGTGCCCCAGAAGCGGCTGTCGTTGGAGTGGTCGCGGTTGTCCCCCATCATGAAAAATTCGTTGTCGGGGACCCGTACCGGCGGCATGTTGAAAACCTGGAGCGGGTAGCGTCCGTCGTTGATAATCTTCTCGTCGTGGTGAATGCCCGGGTGCGCTTGCATGTAGGGGTTCTTGACCCAGAGCTTGCCTTGAAACTCCAGCGTCTCGAAACCTTCGTAGTGTTCGGCGATGTAGGCGTCGCCCTCATGGGGGTGGAGGTAGAGCGCCTTATCGTAGACGAAGAGCTCGTCGCCGGGAGTGCCGACGCAGCGTTTGACGTAGTGCAGCTGGGTGTTGTTGGGGTAGCGGAAGATGACGATGTCGCCGCGCTGCGGTTCCGCGCCGTTGACGATGTGCCCGTCGGTCCCCGGAATGAGAGGGATCTCCAGGAACGGCAGGTGGGGCGTCGGGACGCCGTAGGCAAACTTCTTGGCGAAGAGGTGGTCGCCGATGAGCAGGGAGTCCTTCATGGAACCGCTGGGGATACGGAAGGCCTGGGCGACGAAGAAGATGATGAAGAGTACGATGATGATCGTCCCCGTCCAGGAGTTGGAGAAGCGGTACGCCTTGCCGGCGAAATCGAGGGCTTTCTCTTTCATCAGAGCTCTTTGGCGTGGGCTTGCGCCGCTTTGAGAGTATTGCTCAGCAGCATGGCGATGGTCATCGGTCCCACGCCGCCGGGAACGGGGGTAATGTAGGAGGACCTGGGTGCGACCTTCTCGTAGTCGACGTCGCCGACCAGACGGCCGTCATCGGCACGGTTGATGCCGATGTCGATAATGATGGCGCCCTCCTTGACCATATCTTCGCGGATCAGGTTGATCACCCCGGCGCCGACGAGAACGATGTCCGCATCGAGGGTGTGTTTTTTCAGATCGTCGGTATAGATGTGGCACACTTCGACCGTGGCGTTGGCGTTGAGCAGCAGGGCCGCCATCGGCTTGCCGACGATGTTGGAGGCGCCGACGACGACGGCGTTTTTGCCTTTGGGGTCGATGCCGTACTCCTCCAGCAGCTTCATGACGCCCAGCGGGGTGCAGGGAACGAAGCCATCAAGTCCCGTTGTCAGGCGTCCGACGTTGTAGGGGTGGAACCCGTCGACGTCTTTTTCCGGAGCGACGAGTTCGAGCAGTTTGGTCGTGTCGATCTGCGGCGGAAGGGGAAGCTGGATCAAAATGCCGTCAATATTGGGGTTGGCATTCATCATTTCGATGGTTTTCTCGATGGCTCCCTGGGAAATGTCTTCGGGCATCTCGTGGGTGACCGAGTAGAAGCCGACGCGGTCGCACGCCTTTTTCTTCATGCCCACATAGGCGTGGCTGGCCGGGTCGTTGCCCACCAGGACTACCGCCAGGCCCGGGACGCGGCCGCTCTGCTCCTTCAGAAGCTTCACGTCGGCGGCGACCGTCTCTTCAATCTTTTTCGATAGTGTTCTTCCGTCGAGAATCTGCATTTAACCGCCCTGAAATAATGTTTTCGATAATATACCGACACAAAGTTTATAAGGCGCTTTCGGATGCGAATATTCGCGGTTTTACTCCTGACTTTTCCTCTTTTCGCCGCCGACTCCTTCATCACTCCCGAGGAGTACGCGCAGCAGCTTTACCACAACCCCCGCGGCATCGGCTGCCATCACTGCCACGGCGAGGCGGGCGAGGGACGGGTCGTGGCGACCTACAAGCAGAAAAAAGAGACCCGGGTCTTTGAAGGACCGGCCATCGACAAGGTCCCTTTCGAGACCTTCAGCCGCGCGCTCAACAGCCGCGTGCGGGGGATGCCGCGCTACTTTCTGACCGGTACCGAGGTCCGGGCGCTTTACGCCTACTTGCACCATGAAACGAAACCGACCCCCGCAAAGGAGCCCCGTGCAAGCCGATAAAATCGCCGCAATCCGGGCCGCTCTGGAAGCCGAGGACCTGGCGGCCCTGGACGCGTTGGCGCGCCCGAACCACCGCGTCGTCAACCGAAGCAACGCCTTCCGCAGCGCCCTCATGCTCTCGGCGCACAACCTCAAGCACCTGCTCAAAATTCCCAACCTCGAGACCGAGTGCGTGATGCTCAACCTCGAAGACGGGGTCAGCCCGAAACAGAAACCCTTCGCTTTGGCCCTCTGCGCCATTTTTCTCTCCGAACTCCACGAGTGTAATAAGAAGCTGGTGGTCCGGGTCAATCCTCTCGATGAGGGGGGATTCGACGAGATCGCCTACCTCAACCAGTTCCGTCCCGATGCGATCCGCATTCCGAAAGTGCATACGCCTGCCGAAGTCAACCGCGCGCTGAAACTGCTCGATGACGACATCGAACTGCACCTCTCCATCGAAACGAAAGAGGCGTGGGACAACCTCAACCGCCTCGCCGTCGACCGCCGTGTGACCACCTTCTACCTCGGGGTGCTGGACCTCTTCGCCTCCATGCGGCTTCCCCACTCCCTGATCGCCCCGGACAACCCGACGATGCTCTACATGCTCTCGCATTTTCTGGTCACAGTCAAATCCGTCGGCGTCAAACCGGTCTCCTTCGTCTATCAGGACCATCGCAACATGGAGCAGTTTCGGGAGTGGCTGGAACTCGAGAAACGGATGGGATACACCGCCAAAGGGTGCATCGCCCCGGCCCAGGTGAGCGCCGTGCACGAGGTATTCAGGGACGAGGTTGCCGAGATCGAGCGCGCCCGGGTTGTCGTCAAACTCTTCGAGATGAACCGCGAGCTCGGCATTACCGGCTTCGACGATCCCGAATACGGCTTCATCGACGAACCGATCTACAAGGGCGCGCTCTCGCTGCTCGAAGGGCTCGAGGACTCATGACCCCACTTTGTCCGGACGCTGTGTCTTCTCTTTAGTTGTTTCTATGTTTGCGCTCTATATAATTTAACTACCTGATACTGCGGTATGCTGCGGTGCAGAGATGACGCAAGATAGAGAGGAGCGAGGCTTGAGAGGGATTATTTTCCGTGCTTTTTTGAATTTCATCGAGGCGCGCTTCGGCTACGAACGTGTCGATGCACTTCTGAGCGGCAATGATTTCCCCAACAAGGGCGGCTTTTCGGGCGCAGGCAACTATGATCCCGCCTATCTTTTAAAAATGGTCACGGGGTGCAAGGGGTTTTGTCACGGCTCCGAGGAGGAGGTCCTCGAAGCCTTCGGGGAGTTCGCTTTCGGATTCCTTTCCCGGAGGTTCAAGAAGACCTATGAAGGAACGCAGAGCGTCCTGAATGCTCCGACGGCTTACGACTTTCTGGAGAATCTCAACGTCATTCATCTGGACGAGCTCAACAAACTCTATCCCGACGCCCGTTTCCCCCGCTTTGACATCGAACGCCCCGACCCCCGCCACATCATCATCGAGTACGCCAGCCCGCTCAATCTTCCCAGTCTGGTCCTGGGGTTGATACGCGGCTGCCTGAAGGAGTACGGCGATCCCTCCGGCGTCACGATGGAGCGGACGTCCCGGGAGAAGGAGGTCGACGGGGTCTCATGCCCCGTATGCCGTTTCGAGGTGCGTGATGGAGTGTGAGATGCTGCAGCGGCAGCTTGAACGCGAAAGATTGGCGCGGCAAGAGACCGAAGAGATTCTCGACCGGGTGACCCTGGAGCTCTACAACACCAATAAAAGACTGCAAGGCTACCTCAACGAGAACGAACTGCTGCTGCGGCAGTACAAGGACGCCGTCGACGAAGGCACCATCGTCTCCAAGACCGACCCCGGCGGGGTCATCAACTACGTCAACGACGAATTCTGCCGCATCAGCGGCTACCGCCGTGACGAGCTTGTCGGACGCTCCCACAACATCGTACGCCACCCGGAGATGTCATCGCGGGATTTTCAGCTCATGTGGGCGCAGATCGCCTCCGGGAACTCCTGGAAGGGGATCATCAAAAACCGTGCGAAAGACGGCTCCACCTACATCGTCAAAGCCCTTATCAAGCCCATACTCGACGCCAACGGAGCGATCTCCGAATATATCGCCATCCGCGAGGACATTACGGAGCTCTACGAACTGCAGCACGAGATCATCCAGACCCAGAAGGAGATGCTCGAGCGCATGGGCGAACTGGCGGAGACCCGCTCCCGGGAGACGGGATACCATGTCCGCCGCGTTGCGGAGTATTCGGCGCTTCTGGCCGAACTTTACGGTCTGCCTGAAGCCGACGTCGCGCTCATCCGCATGGCCTCTCCGATGCACGACATCGGGAAGATCGCGATCCCCGACGAAATTTTGCTGAAACCCTCGAAACTGAGCGAAGCGGAGTTCGAGGAGATGAAGCTGCACGCCGAACGGGGCTACAGCGTCTTCCGGAACTCGAAGCGCGAACTGCTCAAAGCCGCCGCCATCATCGCCCGGGACCATCACGAGCGATGGGACGGTTCGGGGTACCCCCGGGGGCTCGCCGGCGACGAGATCCACATCTACGGACGCATCACGGCCCTGGCGGACGTCTTTGACGCCCTGGGGACGGAACGGGTCTACAAGCGGGCCTGGGACATGGTGGAGATCGTCGGCTACATCCGGATGGAGTCGGGAAAACATTTCGACCCCGTGCTGACGGAGATCTTTCTCGAGCATCTCGATGCGTTCATCGCCATTCGGCGGGAGATCGGCCCTCAGTAGCCCTGCAGGTAGTACCCGACCTTGTAGCGGATCAGCGTCTTTTCCGAAGGTTTCGGGTAGCGGCCGTAGGCGTACTGAATGGTTTCGACGGTGGTATCGTCAAGCATGTAGAAGCCGCTGCGTTTGATGAAGCGGATGTCGGAGATGTCCCCGTTGGGGTAGAGGTCGAATTCGATCAGGTCGTAGGCGTTGACGCGGAAGTTGTCGGGGATGTTGGCGGCGGCGACCCGGTTGAGGACCTGCTGGGTGATGCGGCGCATGATCTCCTGGTTGTCGAGGATGAACTTCTGCTGCCCTTCGGTCAACTCCCCGAAAGTGTCGCCGTAGGCCTCGCGAATGTTGCGGTTGATGCGGCTTTCACGCTCCTTGGAAGGCGCTTCCTCCTCCGGCTCGGCCGAAACGGTTTCCCGGGAGAGAATGTCGTAGAGTTTGCTAGAGCGCTCGGGCGGCGTTTTTTCGGCAGGCTTGGGAAGGGGAAACGTGCGCCGTCCCGCGCTGTCCGGCACTTTGATCTGACGGGAGGGTTCGGGCAGCTTTTCAACGGGCTTTGTCACGGGCTCCGGAGCTTTCGCAGGCGGGGGAGGGCTTTGGCGCTTCGTCGGCCGGGGTGCCGGTGTGTAGGGGGTCGAGGAGAGGGTTTCAAGCTGCTTTCCCTTGGGCATCGGCGGCGCCACCGGGCTCTTCTGAACCCGGTTTTTCACCAGGGCCTCTTTGGCGACTTCGGGGGCCTCCTTGAGGGATACCTTGATGCGGTGTTCCCGCTCCTTTTCCGGATGGGTCGGTTCCGGTTCCGGGGCGAGCAGACCGAGGATGACGAAGAGTGCGATCAACAGCAGATGAACGAGAATGGCAATGATCAGCGCAGCCGTGGAACGGTTCATGGACACCCGGTAATGTGGTCTTCTTATAGAGTCAGGGATTATAGCGTAGTAGGGTTAAGGAACGCCAAATGCGATATAATGGCGAAAAAAGTATCAAGGGACATCATGGGAATCGACGCATCACTCAAAGCATTTGAAGAAGCGGGGACGCTGATACCGGGCGGGGTCAACTCGCCGGTTCGCGCCTTCAAAAGCGTCGGCGGGACGCCGCGCTTCATCGCCGAAGGGGAGGGTGCCTACCTGGTCGATATCGACGGGAACCGCTACGTCGACTACGTGCAGAGCTGGGGACCGCTCATTTTCGGTCATCGCGACGAGAGCATCGAAGCCGCCGTCATCGAAGCGGTGCGCCACGGTTTGAGCTTCGGTGCGCCGACGCTGGCGGAAACGGAACTGGCGCGGCTGGTGACATCGATTTTCGACTCCATCGACAAGGTCCGCTTCGTCTCCAGCGGGACCGAGGCGGTCATGAGCGCCATTCGTCTCGCCCGGGGCTACACCGGCCGTGACGACATCGTCAAGTTCGAAGGGTGCTACCACGGTCACAGCGACTCCCTGCTGGTTCAAGCCGGTTCGGGCGCCGCAACCTTCGGCAACCCAAGCTCTCCCGGCGTTCCCGCGGACTTTACCAAACATACCCTGCTGGCGAAGTACAACGACATCGAGAGCGTGCGCCAATGTTTTGCGGACTCCGAAGGGGTCGCCTGTATCATCATCGAGCCGATCGCCGGCAACATGGGTCTGGTTCCCGCGGACAAGGAGTTCCTTGCCCAGCTGCGCGAACTCTGCGACGCCCACGGCGCGCTGCTGATCTTCGACGAGGTGATGAGCGGCTTCCGCGCGACGATGTTCGGCGCGGAGAGCATCACCGGGACCACCCCCGATCTCGTGACCCTCGGCAAGGTGATCGGCGGCGGCATGCCGGTGGGCGCTTTCGGCGGACGGCGCGACATTATGGCCCACCTCTCTCCCGAAGGCCCGGTCTACCAGGCGGGGACCCTCAGCGGCAACCCGGTCGCCATGGCGGCGGGCCTTGCGGCGGTGAGGAAGCTGCGTGAAAACTCGCGCCTTTTCGGGGTCTTCGAAGATCGCGCCAAGCGTCTGTGTGAAGGGCTCAAGGCGGCGGCGGAGAAGCACGGCATCGCCCTGCAGACCGAGGTGCGCGGCTCCATGTTCGGCTTCTTCTTCAGCGAAACGCCGGTGAAGAATTTCGACGATGCCGCCGCGGCGGACCACGCCCGCTACGCCAGGTTCCACGCCGCGATGCTTGACGCGGGCTTCTACTTCGCCTGCTCCGGCTACGAAACCAGCTTCATCTGCACGGCGATCACCGACGCGATGATCGAAGCGACCATCGCGGCCGCCGACACGGTATTCGGGAGCCTCTGATGAGCGATCAGCAGCAAAACGGCGAAGAGCGCAAGCCCCGCCTCAAGCCGATTATCGAGGGAGCCGAATCCCTCTCCCTGGGCATCTCCATGGTCGTCGCGGTTCTTATCGGCGTCGCCATCGGCCTGGGCCTTCGTTCCCTGACGGGGGCGGGCTGGACCCTCTGGATCGGCGTGGTCATCGGCATCGCCGCGGCGTTTCTCAACGTCTTCAAGGCCTATAGCAAACAGTACAAAGAGTTCGAGAAACTGGCGAAAGACCCCCGCTACAACTTCAAGTCGGGAAAAATCGACGACGATGACGAGACGGACAGTGACGGCGTTGACAGAAGCTATTAGGAAAACGGCGCTCTTCCAGCTGGCGCTGCTTGCCGCCCTGGTCGTCTCCTTCGAATGGTTTATCAACCTCGAAGTCGCCTTCCTCTCCGCCTTCGGCGTCATGCTCGGCTCGATGTATAGCTACTCCCGCCTGGTCAACAGGCGGCTGGAACAGTGGGAAGCGCAGAGCGACAAGGACCCCATCGACGCCATCGACGACCCCTATGATCTTTATGACGACGAACGGGGTGAAGCGGAGCCGGAGCGCGCCCCCGAAGATATCGACATCAAGGAGCTCATCAAAGAGGAGAAGCAGCGCATCCGCGCCGCCGGGGGCGCCAAGCAGGCGGTCAAATCCGCACCGGCCATGGTGTCGCTCTACCGCATGGTCCCCTATCTGCTGCTCGTCGTCGGTTTTATCGGTTTGAAGAACAACGGGGTTTTGGCACTCTGGCCCTATCTTACGGGACTCGGCGTCGGTATCGCGGCGGGGTATTTCGTCGGGAAGGGGCTCTTCGCCCCGAAGATCTAGGGAGCGTCGCTAGGAGAGAATCATCGGGATGCTGATGGTGATGGCGCGATCTTTGACGTCGACGTAAAGATTGGTCTCCTTAATCAGCGTTTCGATGCCGGGAAGATGTTTCGCCTCGATGCTCTCGGAGGAGACTTCGATGGCGAAGATGGTGTACTTCTCACCCTCGTAGCGGATGTACTCGCCGACGCGGAAGTAGAGGCGGGTGCGGACCTCTTCGTTGTGCAGCATGCTGACATAGACCTTGTTCAGCAGCTTGATGAAGAGGTTGGCGTTGAGGCGCACCTCCGGGATGGTCGGGTCGAGGTCCTTGACGAAGGTCGTGGAAGCTCCGATGGAGTTGGAGCTGATGGCCAGATCGATGAGGGTGTAGACGTTGACCAAATCGACGTCCGTCTGCGGCTTGGTAAACTTGAAGGTCGGCATCTGGTAGAGGCGGATGCCGATCTCCTCCTCGTTTTCATACCCGACGGTAACGCCGAAGTACTTGAAGCGGCCGAACTCCAGGTCGACGAAGGTGGTATTGAAGCCGAAGCTGCTGCTGGCGTAGCTCATGGCGATTTCGTAGACCGTCGAAGCCTCCGTCGCACCCATGAGGTACTGCGCCTCGGCATTGAGGGAGAGGATTTTACCCTCGGAGCTGAAGAGAATAAAGGGGTTGAAGTCGTATTCGATCCACTGCTGTTCGAAAGTCATTGCGCCGCTTACTCTTCGATGTAGCTTTTAAGTTTGCGGCCGACTTTGGGGTGCTTGAGCTTCTTGATGGCGCTGCTTTCGATCTGGCGGACCCGCTCGCGGGTCACGTTGAGCTCCTTGCCGATCTCTTCGAGGGTTCGGTCGCTTTCGTCGTCCATGATCCCGAAACGCATCTTGATGACCGCTTTTTCCCGTTCGTTGAGCTGTTCGAGTACCCCTTCGATCTGCATGCGCAGGTCGTCCTTGAGGATCGCGTCGGAAGGGGAGAGGGAGGCTTTGTCTTCGATGAAATCCCCGAAACGGCCGTCGTCCTCGTTGCCGATGGGGGCTTCGAGGGAAATGGGTTCCTTGGTGATTTTGATGACGTTCTTCACCTTCTCCGCCGTCAGGCCGACCTCTTCGGCAATGGTCTCGACATCGGGTTCCTTGCCGTGTTCCTGGAGGTACTTGCGCATGATCTTGTTGATGCGGTTGATGGTCTCGATCATGTGGATCGGGATCCGGATGGTACGGGCCTGGTCCGCGATGGCGCGGCTGATGGCCTGGCGGATCCACCAGGTGGCGTAGGTGGAGAACTTGTAGCCCTTCTGGTACTCGAACTTGTCGACGGCCTTCATCAGGCCGATGTTCCCCTCCTGAATCAGGTCCAAAAACGGCAGACCGCGGTTGGTGTAGCGTTTGGCGATGGAGACGACGAGACGGAGGTTGGACTTGGCCATCCGGGTCTTGGAGGTCTCGGAGATCGCCTTGCCGCGCTTGATCTGTTCGAGGATGTCCTCGAGCTTTTCGGGGTCCATGTCGAAGCTGCCCTTGGAGGCCTCTTTGGTCTGGATCAGCTTCTTGATCTCCATGTAGGTGCTGACCATCGTCGCCTCGGGAACGAGGGCGGTGATCTCCTCTTTGGAGAGGTCGGTGATCTTGTCGAGAATCTTCATGTGGTTCTTGCGCAGCATGTCGTTGAAGAGCGGCAGTTTGTACTCGAGGCGCTTGAGCTCCTTGTCGAACCCTTCGTCGCTTTTCAGGGAGGTCTCCATGGAGCGGACGAGCTCGTTGATCAGCTTGGAGGTCGGCCCCAGGTCGAGCAGGCGCTCTTTGAGAATCTTTTTCTTGAAGGCGATGCCCATGTGGTGCTGGATGTAGTCGGGGGTCATCGCTTCGCCTTCGGCGAGTTCGAAGGGTTTTTCGGAAGCTTTGACCCAGTCTTTTTTCGCCTTTTCGAGGGCTTTGAAGCTGCTGGCGACTTTCTCGACGCGCTTCTTGTCCTTGGCGGAGAGGGCTTTTTCCCCATTATCGTCATCGTCGTTATCGTCGTCGTCATCGTCGCCGCTGTTGTCGTCGTCGAAGCTCTTGAAGAGCTCCTTAACCCGGCGCTCGCGGTTGATCAGCGGCTCTTTGTAGTCGAGAATAAAGTCGATCAGGTAGGGAACGGAACAGATGGCGTCGATGATGATGCTTTCACCGTATTCGATCTTTTTGGAGATTTCGATCTCCTCTTCTTTGGTCAGAAGCGGAATCTGGCCCATCTCGCGCAGGTACATCCGTACCGGGGAGTCGGAGCGGGACCATTCGAGAAGTTCATGCTCTTTAAGGATGTCGAAATCTTCGTCTTTGGCGTCTTCGAGCATCTTGAGCTGCGCCTTGCGGCGTGCTTCGGCTTCCTGCTCGTTGAGAAGTTTGGCGTGTTCGGAAGAGGTGTAGAGGCAGACGCTGTGTTTCTGGGAGAGCTTCTGAATCGTTTTCGCCTGCGCCGCGGTCGGCTGTTTGTCGAAAAGTTCGGCAATGGATTCGAAAGTTTTGCAGGTATTCGATTTGTGCTCGGCGAAAAGAGTCTCTAATGCTTTGTTGAGTTCTTTGGCGGTCATGTTCGGGGGGCTCCGTCTCGCATGGGTTTCGAAAATCCGGGGGGTGTCCGGATGATATACAGTTTGGGGTGGATTATACCCAGTTCTTACTTAACAAGTACTTTGAAGAGGAATCGGGCGCGTCGGGAAAAAAGTGGAACGCCTCTTGCTGGACTGAGTGAAACTGCGATTGCAAAGGAGCCTGAATGCAAAGCGGCTATTATGCGGCGGCAGGGGGGATGGTGACCCAGTTCAACCGTCTCGACACCGTCGCGAACAACCTCGCCAACGCCAATACGGCCGGGTTTAAAAAAGATGGAACCGTGACCGGGGACTTTATGCGTCTCTACAAGGAAGCGCGCGATACCCTTCCCCTGGAAAACGATACGGTCGAGGGTGCGCAGTTCTATAACCGCAGCTACAGCCGTGTGCCCCAGATCGTCGAAGCCTATACCGACCATAGTGCGGGGAGCATCCAGAAAACGGACAACACCTTCGATTTCGCCCTGGCGGAGGAGGGGATGTTTTTCGCCGTCAAGACCCCCGAAGGCGTCCGTCTGACCCGGGACGGCTCGTTTACCCTCGACGATGCGGGCAGACTGGTCACCAAGGAGGGGTATGAAGTGCTCCCCAGCGACTACTTCGAGTCGGACAACGCCATCACCTTCAACGTGACCGACAGCGTCGTCGAAGCGGACAAAAACGGGCAGTTCTACATCTCCGTTCCGGGAAGCGCCCAGCTGGTCCCCTCGTCGAAACTGATGGTCGTCGCTCCCGAAAACGCCCAGTGGCTCAAAAAAGAGGGATCGGGCCTTTTCCTCCCCCGCGAAGGGGAGACGCTGCAGCCGCTCGAAGATAGCGGGGTCGTCGTACAGGGCGCCCTCGAGAAGAGCAACGTCAATCCGGTCAACGAGATGGTCGCCATGATCGAGGCGAACCGCCTCGTCGGCATCTACCAGAAGGCGATGGACGCCCAGATGAACGATCTCAACGGCGACGCGATCCAGAAGATCGCCAGCACGAAATAACGAAGGAGAAGATAACCCATGATGCAGTCACTCTACACGAGCTCCACCGGGATGCTCGGCATGCAGAAGCAGATCGATACCACCGCGAACAACATCGCCAACGTCAACACCATCGGCTTCAAGAAGTCCCGGGCGGAGTTCGCGGACCTGATGTACCAGGTGATGGAGTATGCGGGCACCTCCACCAGCGACGTCACCAAGTCACCCACGGGGATCGAAGTCGGTCTGGGCGTGCGCCCGACCGCCGTGACCAAACTTTTCGGCGAGGGGAGCCTCAAGCAGACGGAGAACGAGCTCGACGTCGCCATTACCGGCGGCGGCTTCTTTAAACTGGAGTTGCCCGACGGTACGGAGGTCTACAGCCGCAACGGCGCCTTCAAGATCGACGAGACCGGGGCCATCGTCAACAGCGACGGATACAAACTCGTCCCCGAGATCGTCATCCCCGAAGATGCCACCAGCGTCTCCATCGGGACCGACGGCATCGTCTCCGTCGTTCAGGCGGGACAGACCCAGGCTTCCCAGGTCGGACAGGTGCTGCTGACCAACTTCATCAACCCCGCCGGTCTCCATGCGCTCGGGGACAACCTCTACACCGAGACCGACAGTTCCGGCCAGCCCATTGACGATACGCCGGGCCAGAACGGCCTGGGTATCCTTC
The DNA here is from genome assembly GCA_050292215.1 of Sulfurimonadaceae bacterium. GTDB lineage: Bacteria > Campylobacterota > Campylobacteria > Campylobacterales > Sulfurimonadaceae > SZUA-415. The sequence goes on from JBNKLF010000004.1 coordinate 27,908, forward strand.
GCCAGGGCTTCGTCGAACTCAGCAACGTTCAGCTCGTCGTCGAACTGACCGACCTCATTACCGGGCAGCGCGCCTACGACGCCAACTCCAAGGTGATCACCACCAGCGACGAGATGCTTCAGACCGTCAACGGCCTCAAACGCTGATAATCCCCTCCACGCGCCCTTTCATGGGCGTTTCCAGCCGTTAATATATTAAGTAATATCAGATTCTTTTCCCGCATTTTTATTTTCCTCAAACGGACGATGCGCTATAATCCCCGAAATTAAATCAGCAGGGGTGCATCCGCGCCCCGGATTTCAGGAATGTCAATGCAAAAGATAGCCGGAAAAGTCTGGAACTTCGGTAAAGATATCGATACCGACCTGATCATCGCCGCGCGCTACCTCAATACCTCCGATCCTCAGGAACTCGCGAAGCATGTCATGGAAGACGCCGACCCCGAATTCGTCAACAAAATGACCCCGGGCGACATCATCGTCGCCGGTGAAAATTTCGGCTGCGGCTCTTCCCGCGAACACGCACCCATCGCCCTCAAAGCGGCCGGCATCGCCGCCGTCGTGGCACCGACCTTCGCCCGCATCTTCTACCGGAACGCTTTCAACATGGGGCTTCCCATCTTCGAACTCCCCGAAAGCGCCGAGATCAAGGAGGGTGACGCCGTCAGCATCGACATGGATGCGGGGACCGTCACCAACGAAACGGCGGGAAAAACCTACAACTTCACCCCGATCCCGGCATTCATGCAGGAGCTGCTCAACGCCGGCGGCCTGATGAACTACGCGGCCGACGAGATCGCCAAGCAGGAGCACGCATGAGCAGTTACAAAATCGCATTGATCAAGGGCGACGGCATCGGCCCGGAGATCATCGACGAAGCCGTCAAGGTTCTTGACGCCGTCGCTTCCGTCGAAGGGTTCGAACTCAAATATAACGAAGTACTGATGGGCGGATGCGCCTACGACATCACCGGCGACCCGCTGCCCCAGGAGACCATCAACGTCTCCCTCAACTCCGACGCGGTGCTCTTCGGCGCCATCGGCGGCGAGAAGTGGGACACGCTTCCCCGGGAAAAGCGCCCCGAGAGCGGTCTGCTCCGCTTCCGGAAAGAACTCGGTGTCTTCGCTAACCTCCGTCCGGCCGTCGTTTACGACGAACTGGTCAACGCCAGCTCCCTGAAACCGGAGATCGTCAAAGGTGTCGACCTGATGGTCGTGCGCGAACTCATCGGCGGCATCTACTTCGGCGAGCCCAAGGGTCGTGAAGGTGACGAGCGCGCTTACAACACGATGGTCTACACCCGCGAGGAGATCGTCCGCATTGCCCATACGGCCTTCCAGATCGCCATGGAGCGGGACAAACGGGTCTGTTCCGTCGACAAGGCGAACGTTCTGGACGTCTCCCAGCTCTGGCGCGATACCGTCGAGGAGGTCGCAAAAGAGTACCCGGAGGTCAGCCTTTCGCACATGTACGTCGACAACGCCGCCATGCAGCTCATCCGCGATCCGAAGCAGTTCGACGTCATGCTGACCGGCAACATCTTCGGCGACATCCTCAGCGACGAGGCGAGCATGCTTTCGGGTTCCATCGGACTGCTTCCCTCCGCATCGGTCGGCAGCAAAATCGGTGTCTACGAGCCCATCCACGGCTCCGCGCCGGACATCGCGGGGCAGGGGATCGCCAACCCCATCGCAACGATCGCGAGCGCTTCGATGATGCTGCGCTTCGCCCTGAGCGAAACGAAGGCCGCCGACCGTATCGACGCCGCCATCAAGAAGGCCCTCTCCGAAGGGTACCGGACGAAAGATCTGGCGCAGTTCGATGCGAAAGAGATCTGCTCGACCAGCGAGATGGGTTCCATCATCGCCAACTACGCGGTCAAATGCAAACCCTGACCCTCGCCAACATCTACGAGCTCCAGGGCCTCAAAGAGGAGGCGCTGGAGATCTACAAGGGGATCTTGAAAAAAGATCCCAACAACAGCGAAGCGAAGATCGCCATCCGGCGCCTCTCGGGGATGCGAAGAAAGTTCCTCGGCGTCAACCGGGAGATGAAAGATTTTTTCGTCGGGATGGAAGACCGCGTCGAGTTTATCGAATTTGAAAGGTGGTTGTTGAAGCTATGGAACTAAGAGACGTCATTTTGTCGACACTGGCGGAGATGGAGGGGCAGCAGTCTCCCGACTCCCGGGCGCAGCCCGAACCCCAAAAGCCCGCGACTTCCGAAGCCGTTTTATCCGACGCCGGAAGTGCCGGAGAACGTTTTTCCGGTATGACGGCGGGGGAGATCATTGACGACGAATGCCGTTTTCTCGAGAGCGTGAAAGAGCGCCTGCTGGTCCTTTTCGAAGGGTTCCAGTCTCCCAACAACACCCACATAGAGGCGAAGGTCGACCTGACCCTCAATTTCCTCGAGTACCTGCTGTCCTCCATCGACAGCCGCATCGAAAACATCAAGAAAAGTGGACACTGAAACATGGGCCAATACCGTATTCTGATCGATTCCCAGGACGAGAAGGGCCTCGTCTACAAAGTCTCGAGCATCTTCTTCCACCGGGATCTGAACATCATCTCGAACAACGAATTCGTCGACAAGATCAACAACCGCTTCTTCATGCGCAGCGTGGTCGCCGGGGAGACCGATCCCGACACCCTGCGTTCCCAGCTTGCTGACGTGCTGCCCAAGGACGCGGTCCTGGAAGTGGTCGCGCCGCGCAAGAAGAAGATCGTACTGATGGCGACCAAAGAGAGCCATGCGCTGGGCGACCTTCTGATCCGCTACGAGGACGGGGAGCTTGACGCGGAAATCGTCGCGGTCGTCTCCAACTACGACCTGCTGCGTCCCCTGGTCGAGAAATTCGGCATCACCTTCCTGACGGTCTCCCACGAGGGGCTGGACCGGGAGGCGCACGAGGCGAAAGTGCTCGAGACCCTGGCGGGCCTGGGGGAGTTCGACTACATGGTACTGGCGAAATACATGCGCATCCTGACGCCGAAATTCGTCGAGGCGTACGAAGACCGCATCATCAACATTCACCACTCCTTCCTTCCCGCGTTTATCGGGGCGAACCCCTATAAACAGGCATACGAACGGGGCGTCAAGATCATCGGGGCCACAGCCCACTTCGTCAACAACGACCTCGACGAGGGCCCCATCATCGCCCAGGACGTCGTGCACGTCGATCACGCCTACGACTGGAAACAGCTGCAGAGCCTCGGGCGCGACGTCGAGAAAGTGGTCCTCTCCCGGGCCCTCAAACTGGCCCTCGAGGATCGCATCTTCGTCTACGGCAACAAAACCGTCATCTTCTGATGCACAAGACGGCGAAGCGGGACTGAGGGATGTTCAATGTCGTACTGGTGCATCCCCAGATCCCCAACAACACCGGTACCATCGGACGCCTCTGCGTCAATACCGGTGCCACGCTGCACCTGATCGAGCCGCTGGGGTTCGATATTTCGGAAAAGGCGGTACGCCGCGCCGGACTGGATTACTGGCACAAACTCGATTTGAAAGTGTGGGAGAGTCTCGAGGCGTTTTTCGCCGCACACGGCGACATCCGATGCTTCTATGCCACGACGAAGACGCAGCGCCCCTATTTCGAAGCGTCGCTGCAGGAGGGGGATTACCTCTTTTTCGGCAGCGAAACGGCGGGGCTGCCCGCGGAACTGCTGGCGCGCCATCCGCAACGCTGCCTTACCATCCCGATGACCCGTGAGGGTCGCAGCCTCAATCTTGCCGTCAGTGCGGGCATCGTCCTCTACGAGGCGATCAAACAGAACTACAGTGCATACAAGGAATTAATGTGAATCCCGTTGTCGACACCATCATGCTGGTGCTTTTCGTTCTCTTTATGGTCTATATTTTCCGGGGCTACCACACCAACCGCCTCGACACCCTCGAAGAGGAAGAGAAGAAGCATGCCCAGGATAAGGCTTCCCGCGAAGGCGGTACCGTGGAAGACGGGGGCTGATTCGCTCCGTTTGCTACAGCATCTGCTCCGCCAGCCGCTCGAGGGTGCGTTCGAAACGCTCCAGAAATGTTTCCGCTTTTTTCATCATCGCTGCCATTGTATGCTCCTTGGCCTATCAAGTCGTTGCTGCCATGATAGGCCCGATTTCATCTTTCCTGCCTCAAATATTGCAAAATGACATATTGGTATCCAAATTTATGGCATAATTCATAAAGCCGGAGCGATTGCAAGCGCGATTTCCGTTGCTTTATTGCATACGGTTTCTCCGTAATCTGTAAAGAATCTGCCGTGACGCCGGGCGGAACAGCTCCCTCTTGATATGTCATTTTGCAATATTGCTAGGCTTATTGCCGTTTTCGAACTATGATAACCCCAAAAGAGTACCATCGAGGAGAGAACCATGAAATGTTTTTCCGATATTGTCGAAGAGATCAAAGACATCGTATCGTCGGAGTTTCCGGGTCGCAAGGTGTTCGACAAGGATGTCGCCCAACTGCTCGGGATTTCGCAGATGAACTTCGCCACCATGAAAAAACGCGACAAGATCCCGTTCCACGAACTGCTCGATTTCTGCGCCAAACGCTCCATCGCCATCAACTGGCTGCTCTACGGACAGTCTCCCGAGAGCCTGGTGGAGCCGACGAACCGCTTCTATATGGTGCGCTACTTCAGCGAGGTAAGCGCTTCGGCCGGAGGCGGTGCGTACAATGACGACGAAAACTACGAACCTCTGATGCTCGAGGGAAGTTTCGTGGCGGCCCTTGGGGGCGAGCGGGAACTGCGCCACATCGAAGCCATCAACGTCAGCGGCGACTCCATGGAGCCGACCTTCAGCTACGGGGACATCGTCTTTATCAACCGCTCCAAGACCGACATCGGAAGAGGGGGCGTTTTTACCATCAACACCGAGCACGGGCTCTTTATTAAACGGGTTCAAAAGCGAATAGATGGTAAAATCGACATTATCTCTGACAACAAGGACTATCCGACGCAGACGGCGCGCCCCGATGAGATCGAGGTGATCGGCCGGGTGGTCGGACGGTTCGGCGGCGTGGAGTAGTTCCCGCTATTGTGCCCGCCCCGAAAAAGGTCGTTATGCGCTATGCCGTTTCCCTCTGGGCATCTCTTCTCATACTCGGCTGCAGCGTACCGCAGACACCGGCTCCCGAAAGCGACGCATCTTCAGCGGACCGCGTTCGGGAAACGAAACTTGCAGACCTGCGGCACTACCCCCAGAGCGCGACAGCCTATGCCGGAAATATCACAGAACATGCCGTAGCCGACGCGTCGCAGCGGGGCTTCGAAACGCGCTGGTTCTCCCCGTGGAATCTGCAGGCTCTCCCCTATACCCTCGAAGAGGTGCTCTGGCCGTTTCGGACCTATCGGCCTGAAAACGCCTACGGCGAGAATCTGCGTCCCATTGATCCCGCATGGTTCGACGTCATGTATGAGAACGCCAACTTCGAGGCCTACGGCACCCTGAACGCAAAAGCCGTAACGCTGCGCTACGCGTCGCTTCGCAACTTTCCCACCCGCAGGCCGCTCTTCCGCGATCCGGAAAAGGCGGGGGAGGGGTTTCCTTTCGACTATATGCAAAACAGCGGGGTCCATGCCAATGAACCGCTGCTGGTCTCCCACTACTCCAAAGACGGGGCGTGGGCCTATGTTTTCACCTCCTATGCGACAGGCTGGCTGAAGAGTGACGAGATCGCCTTCATTCCGCCGGAACATGTAAAAAAATGGGAAGCGGCGCAGCAGGTCTACGTCATTGCCGAAGGGATTCCCGTTCGTGACGGCACGGGGAGGTTTCTTGTCGAGGGACGGATCGGTATGCTGCTTCCGTTGGTGGCGCGCGGAAAGCACTACGACCGCGTACTCGTCGTCACTCCCGGGCCTGATGGAAAGGGGTGGTACCGCGAAGGGCTGATCCCCGCCGACGCGGTGACGGAGTCGCCGCTCTCTCTCGATGCGGAGATGCTTCCGAAGATTGCCGACGCACTGCTGCAGAGCCGCTACGGATGGGGCGGACTTTTCGGAGAGCGGGACTGCTCCTCGACCCTCCGCGACCTCTTCGCGCCGTTTGGCATCTGGCTGCCCCGCAACTCCTCGCAGCAGGCGCGTGTCGGCCGGGTCATCCCGCTTAAGGAGCTCACGCCGGAGGAGAAGATCGCACGGATCGAACAAGAGGGCGTTCCCTTCGAAACGCTGCTCTACCGCAAAGGGCATATCGTACTTTACCTCGGGCTTTACGAGGGTGAGGTCATGGTGTTGCAAAATTTATGGGGCGTTAAAACGATTGACGGAGAAGAGGAGGGGCGGCATATCGTCGGGCGCAGCGTCATCAGTACGCTGCAACTCGGGTCGGAACGCTCCGATTATGATGCCTCCAACGCCTTTGCCACGCAGCTGGAGAGCATGAACATTATTACGGAGCGCCCATCAGACCTTGATGTCCAGGAGTGATCCGTACATCTGGTCCTGGGTCCGAATCGCCTCCGCGTTGGCTTCAACACTCCGCTCGACATTCATCTGGTCGGTCATCTCCCGGCTCAGGTTGGTCTGACTGGCGGTGCTGCCGTTGTCGGTTCCCGCACTGACCGTCGCAGTAACGCTTCCGTTGGCCGTATTGCCGAGGGTTGCGTCTGCGGGCACAAAGCGATCGGTATTGACGTTGGCCACGTTATTTGCGCTGTTGTTCATGAGCGTTTGATGCGCCTGGATGGAGGAGACGTTGCTAATAGTCGCCATGATTGATCCTTTTGCAGACCGTAAAGGTTACGGCTGCCTGTTACGATCATTATAAATAATAAAGGCTGACGAAGGGATTAGGAGCGGAGGTTAGCTGCGCCGCAGGGGCGCATGGCTTTAGTGAAGCTCGGCGTTTAGCTTGACTTCGCGGGTGGAACGGCTCGCGGTGACTTCGCCGTTTGTGGAGTTTTGACGGAAGTGCAGACCGTTCAGGCCCGCAAGGTCTCTGCCTTTGAAGACGTCGCCTTCGAGGGCGACGCCGGGGTTGGCTTCGCGGATCTTCTCCAGCTGGGCGGGGCGGACGGCGATCTTCGTACCTTCGAGGATGGCGATGCCCGCGTCGACGATACAGCCGTCGCCCAGCGGGATGCCGGTAACGGAGTTCGCTCCGAGCAGGCAGTTTTTGCCGATGGTGACGGGGTTGCCGTCGGTACCGCTGAGGACGCCGAGAATGGAAGCGCCGCCGCCCACGTCGGAGCCGTCGCCGACGACGGCGGAACTGGAGATGCGCCCTTCAACCATGCTGACCCCCGTCGTGCCCGCGTTGAAGTTGACGTAGCTCGCACCGGGCATGATCGTCGTACCGGCCGCCAGCTGAGCGCCAAAACGAACCTTGGAAGTGTCGAGAAGCCGGGTATTGTCGGCAGGGATGATGTGCTGGAGGAAGCGGGGAAATTTATCGACAAAATCGATATGGGGGTACTGGTCGGCGAATTTAAGTTCGATCTCGAACTCCCGCAGCCAGTCGAGTTCGATTGGTTTCCCGTCGGACCATGCAACGTTGGGAAGGGCACCGAAAGCACCGGCCAGGTTGATGCCGCGAAGGGGGACCTTGGCCAGGGAGAGTGCATAGAGTTTCAGGTAAGTGGCTTCGACGCTCTGGCAGGGGGCGTCGTTGAAGATGAAGACGACCCGAAACTCCCCTTCGCGCATGCCGCTTTCGCGGATCTGGTTGTAGAGCGCCGAGATGACCTGGATGTTGCGGTGCGCGTCGCCGTAGGCTTCGTCGGAGTAGGGGGTGAAGGCGTTCAGGCAGCTTTCGAGGAAGGCCAGGTTGACGCTGCATACCGCTTCGTCGGCGGTAAAGTCGACCGTGACACCCTGCTCGCGGAGTGCTTCGATGAAGATGGCGGCGCTACCGAAGTTTTCATTCCAGTTGACGACGGGGTAGGTGGCCTGCAGTACCTTGTCGCGGTTGAGCTGGCCGAAGTCCACGCGGCAGATGCCGAAAGCCAGCGGGTCTTTGTAGCCCGGGGTCTGCTTGATGGATTCGATGCACGCCTTGAAGGCGTCTGCGGTTTCGATGACATTCATGATTTCACTCTTTCGGAATTTTTCGGAAATTCTAACATATCTATGATTTAGGCCCGACACTTAAACGCAGATGTAACGGCCGTTTCAGTTTCCAACCCTTGAAGTTTGCATGATATACTTCTGGCCAAAGGAAGCGACATATGGTCAAGTGGATAGAACTTTTCGAGCGTAACGATTATCTCGGCGTCAAAAAATACCTCGCCGAAGGCGGAGACGTCCACGAAGAGAATGAAGGGGGCGAATCGGTCCTGGTGCAGGCGATTCGCAAAAAGTGCGACGACGAGATCATCGACCTGCTCCTCGAACACGGGGCCGAGCTCGACGACTTCGATAACGAAGGAGTGAGCATTTTTGATTTTGCGGTGATGTACAACAACGGGCGCATCGTCGACATGCTGCTCGAGCAGGGGTTCGACGTCAACCGTACCCGGCGCCGCAGCGGATTTACACCCCTGATGGGGGCCGTCTGCTACGGACGGCGCGACATCGTCGAAAAGATCCTTCAGGCCGGAGCGGACAGATCAGCGAAGGATTCCCACGGCCTGACCGCGGCGGATTATGCCCGCAAAACCCAGAAACGCTCCATCCAGGAGATGCTCGAATCATGATCGTCCGTCAGAGTGAGCTGCAGCTTGCCCCCAGAAGCCGGGGGTTTCATCTGGTGACCCTGGAGATCACGCGCCAACTGGACCTCTCCGGTGTCACGGCGGGGGTGCTGCACCTCTTTTTGAAGCACTCCAGCGCCTCGATCTGCATCAACGAAAACTGCGATCCCGACGTGCGGCAGGACATGGAGGCGTTTTTCAACGACGTCGTCAGCGAGGAGACTCCCTATTTTCTCCATACCTGCGAGGGGTCTGACGACATGCCGGCGCATCTCAAGTCGGCGATTCTCGGGGTGTCGCTCTGTATCCCGGTGACGGAGGGGAGGCTGAACCTGGGAACCTGGCAGGGGATCTACCTTAACGAACACCGCGACCGCGGCGGTTCGCGGCGGCTTGTCGCAACGCTGACGGGCATATAGACAAACGAAAAGGAGGAACGTCATGGAAAATGTCAAAACATTTATGCTGCTCGCCTCTTTGAGCATTCTGCTGGTGCTGCTGGGGGGTTATTTCGGCGGGACGACGGGGATGCTCATCGCCCTGGTTCTGGCGGGAGGAATCAACTTCTTCGCCTACTACAATTCGGACAAGATGATCCTCCGCCACTACCACGCCGTTCCCGTCGACCGGGCCAATGCGCGGGGGCTTTACGAGATTGTGGAACGCTTATGCGACCGAAGCGGCCTGCCGGTTCCCGCCGTCTACATCATCCGGGAACGTATACCCAACGCGTTTGCGACGGGCCGTGACCCGGAACACGCCGCCGTGGCGGTTACCGAGGGGCTACTGGATCTTCTGGACGAGAACGAGATCGAAGCGGTGCTGGCCCACGAACTCTCCCACGTCGCCCATCGCGACATTCTCATTCAGACCGTGGCAGCCACCATCGCCGGGGCGATCGCCATGATCGCCAACATGATGCAGTTCGGGGCGATGTTCGGCAACAACCGGGACCGCAACCCCATGATAATGATTCTGCTGGCGATTCTGCTGCCCGTCGCCGCTTCAGTGATCCAGATGACCATCAGCCGTTCCCGGGAGTACAAGGCCGATGCGGGAGCCGCCGCCATGACCGGGCGTCCCGAATGGCTGCAGAACGCCCTGATGAAACTGGAGAACTATAATCAGAGAGGATTTGTGGAAGGGGCGACACCCGAGAATGCCCATATGTTCATCGTGTCGCCCTTCAGCGGCAAGCAGGTCTCCTTTTCGGAGCTGTTCCGGACCCATCCGACGACGCAGCAGCGCATCGAACGGCTGGAAGGGCTGAAGCAGACCCGCAGCGCGCACGACACACGTTACGATCGCCATTACCGCTAAAAGCCGGGCAGGGGGCCTAGAAGAACTTCCCCTGCTTTTCGTTGTCGAGGGGTTTGCGCTGCTCTTTGGCCAGCCAGTCCTGCAGCAGCTTTTCCACCACTTTGCTCAGACTCATCTTGTAGCGGCCCCGGGAGTACTTCATCGCTTCGTCCCAGGTCTTCCGGTCAATCAGCAAACTGCGGGTGACTTCGTCTTTCGGTTTCAATTTTAATTCCCATTTTCAGTGAAATATATAGATTACTATATAGTAAAATAGCCATACTTTACGTTAGCTGAATCGGTTGCGGGGGGATCTAAAGCTTGAAGATGTAGTGCTGATTTTCGTGTTTGCGGTCGTCTTTGCCGACATGATGCCTGTGGATATGGCGACGGTAGAAGTAGTAGGCGGCAGCGCTCAGGGCCAGGAATATCAATAACAGGTAGAGAGACATGCGTGCTCCTTTTCCGTGTCGTATCGTCCATAGATCGGCATTCCGGCGTTATTCATGAACCCAAAAAGGCGAAAATGGCGATTTTAGTATGATAAAATACGAAAAACCGACCCATCAGGAGCGTCATATGAGTTCGGCATGGACCTGTTCGCATCAGATCGGCGACGAGTGCGATCTGCTCAAAACGGCGTGCAAGCCCGGAGAAAAGGGGTGTACGCTTTACGGCAAAGCGCTCTTCTCCAACCCTGAAAACCCCTCCAATGAAGCACTGAAGCGGCGCGAATCACGTCACTTGCGGCGACGTGAAAGCGATACGCCGGACGACCCCAGGTTTCATTAAGCCCGCCTCCCACGATTACTTCACGATCTTCGACTAGAGTACTCCTTATCTACCAGAGATAAGGAGTCTGTCATGAAAACGCTCATTAAAATCGCCATTTTGCCGTTGCTGCTTGGAGTCTCGCTTTTTGCCGGGAACGGTTATCCGGAAGGATACCGGGACGGCTGGCACGACGGCCGGCATGACCGTCGTGAGCCTTCGGTGCGCGTCGTTGTCAGCGAACCGGTCTATGAAGAGGTCGTCAGCTATCGCCCCTGCAGACGCGCACCTTCTCACGGCGGTGCGGTCGTCGGTGCCCTGATCGGGGGAATCATCGGCCATCATCTCGATACCCGCCACCCGGCGCATACCACCATTGGCGGTGCGGTTGCCGGGGCGATCATCGGTTCGAAAATCGACGACAGCCGCCGGGGGGTACCGGAATGCCGTTATGTGGAGACCGTTTTGAAGGGGTACCGCAACATCGCCTATTGGCGGGGAGAGCGCATCGAGTACTTTAGTGAACGGCCGATGGAACGGATTCCCCTGCCGCTTCGCAGACGTTAGGCCGGGTGCAATGTGATGACGGAGATTTCGCTGGGGGCGAGGACCCGCACGGGCGGTCCCCAGTAGCCCGTACCCCGGCTGACGAAGAGCTGCCGTCGGGCGTCGAGGCGGTGCAGGCCCGAGAGATAGGGCTGATCGAGCATCACCAAGAATCCGAAAGGGAAGATCTGCCCGCCGTGAGTATGGCCGCTGAGCATCAGGTCCCAGGGACGCTTCGGAATAAGTGTCGCGGTTTTCGGCTGATGTGCGAGGACGACCGTCGGGATGTCGGGGTCGACCTGAGAGAAGGCGGCATCGACGTCGTAGGGCATCCGCCCCACGCGTCGGGAGACCAGGTCGTTGATGCCGACCAGGTTGAACGCCGCCGACGCATCGCCGATGCGGCGGCTTTCGTTGAGCAGCGGGATGATGCCCCGCTCACGCATCGCCGCCACCGCTGCTTCCGGTCCGCGGAAATATTCGTGGTTGCCCAAAACGAAATAGGTGCCGAATCGGCTCTGCAGGCGACCAAGTGCGTCGAGGGCCTCGGCAATGCTTTCGGGCGGGAGGTCGATGATGTCGCCGGTGAGAACGACGAGGTCCGGCTTCTGCGCATTGACGCGATCGACGCACTCGCGGACGAAGGAGGCCCCGATGGTCCTTCCGATGTGAATGTCGCTGAGCTGGACGATCTTGAAATCGGAAAAGCCGAAGTTGCCGATGCCGACGCTCACGTCGTTGAGACGGGGACGGCGCAACCCCCCGACAATGCCGCTGAAGAGGTAGCTCAGGGCGAGCACCAGCATGGTCGTGTCGAACATCACCTTGATGAAATAGCGCCGGCTCTGGTCGTAGGGAATGCGTGTGCCGACGGTGTGCAGCAGGTCGTAGAGCAAGGTGGTGAAGAAGAGGATCACTGTGATGCCGACGGAGATGCTGAGCATCTGGTAGAGGGCGGGGGACTCGGGCAGAATCGCCAGTGCGGACTCCGTGACGAAGAGCATCTGCAGCATAAAAAGGGCCGCGAGGAGCACAAGGCCGGGACGGGCGGCGTTAAAGTGCAGCTTTTTAAAAAGGCGGCGGTATACGTAGAGGTTCAACAGCCCCATGACAGCGAGGAAAATAAAGTAAAAAATCGGCATCAGAGGCTCGTGTAGGCGATGCCGAGACGGTCCAGCTCGTCGGTAAAAGCGCGGAACCAGCGCTCCGTCGTTTCCGCATCTTCCGAAGAGAGCGAGATGTCCACCCTGGGGCGGCCGTCGACGAACATCGGCAGGGAGGAGAGCTCGACGTCGGGTGGGAGCGTCTGCATCACATGGATCAGGCTGTTTTCGCTGGTATCGGCATGCAGCGTCATGCGGTGGCGCAGGGCGGCGTCGGGGATGTACCGCGCCAGGGCTTCGAGTGCCATCGGGTGGGACATCTCTGGAAACCCCGGCATGAAGAAGTAGCGCGATGCGAGGGAGAAACCCGACATGTTGTTGACGGGATTGTGGAGCAGTTCGGCGCCTTCGGGCAGGTCGGCCATGCGGACGCGGTGGGGGTAGGACGCGTCGCCGAAACGTTCGATGACCGCCTTTTCGAATGCCGCATGGCGCACCGTGCCGCGGCCGGTAAAGACCTGCGCGGCGACGTCCCGGGTGAGATCATCGGGGGTGGAGCCGATGCCGCCGAAGCTGAACAGAACCCCTGCCGGGTCGTTGCGGACCAGTTCGAAAACCGATGCGATCAGGGGTGATTCGTCGGTGACGACCAGGGAGGCATGAAGGGTGTGACCCCGCTCGGCCAGGGCCTCGCGAAGGAATTCGAAGTGTTTGTCCGTGCGGCGTCCGTTAAGGATCTCCGTGCCGATGATGACGGCGTAAAAGTGCATGCGTTCCATGGCGAAGATTATACCGAACTACGTTACAATGTCCCATCACACAATCCCAGGCGCACCGAAGGACACGCAATGACTCCCAAAGCCAAAGAACTTGCCGAAATGCTCAAAGAGGAGGTGATCCCCGAGATCGAGGATTATCTTGACGAACTTTTCGAACGGATCGCCGGGGAAAAACACGCCAGCGACGAAGACCGGCAGGAGTACGACGAACTTCGTGAACTCCGCAGCAGCTTCGCCGAAATGCTCAAAGATGCCGAGTCGGGAGAGATGGACGACGAGGAGTGTTCGGAGCTGATCGAGGAGATTATCGCCATGCGGGAGATTGAAGAGTAGATTTGATGGACGGCGCGGTTCTCTTCTCCCTTTTCGGCATCGCGGGGCTTCTCTTCGTCATCTACCGGGTCTTTGCCGGGGCGGAAGAGCGGTCGGTCCGCACCCGCAACGCGGAAACGAAGCGCCGGGAGATCATCGAAGCCTACAAACGGCGGCTCGACGAGGAGTTGAGTCCCTATCTGCACGACCCCAAAACCCTCAAAGCGCAAAAGGCGGTACTGCTGAAGGACTTCAGCATCGAGTGCAGCCGCAACGTCTTTTTCGGTCCGGATCAGGTTCGCGAGGTGATCGCCGAACTGGCTGAGCACGAAGTCAGGGCGTAGCGCGCTTCCGGATCGGCGTCGCCGTCAGGAAGAGGTACTCCTTCCCCGTTACCGTCACCCGAAACCCTTTTTGTTGCAGGTACTTTTTGCAGTAGTGGATGTCCTTGATCAGCAGCGAGAGTTCCGGGTAGCTGTAATTGGGGGCTTTGGCGCCGTAGAGCATCTCCCCGTCCATCCAGCGGCAGTTGGGAAATCCGAGGATGAGCGCCGCCTCGTGACGGATCAGGCAGTGCTGCACCAGGTGCATGAAGAGAGGTTTGAAGTCAATGCCGGGGCTCTGCAGGGTGCCGATGCTCACGAGCAGGTCAAAGGGCGCGAGTTCCAGCGTGTCAATGCAGTTGATATCGTGGGCGTAAAAGGTGACGTTGGGAGCAGGGAAGCGCTTCCGTGCAACCTCGATGGCCGAGTTAGAGTGATCGATGCCGACGAGCTCCGCCGCCATAAACGCTTCGGGCCCCATCAGGCAACGGATGGTTTCAAACTCGTCGCCGCTGTTGACCCCCAGATCGAGAATGCGACGCCTCTTTTCGATGCCGACGGCTTTGAGCGCGGCGGCGTAGGTGGCGTAAAAGGCCGGTTCCTCGTTCTTGTCGATGGCGGCGAAGAGCGAAGCGGTGCCGTATTTCTCGCGTCTATCCGCGGTTTCGGCCGTATGGAATGATTGGGAGTGTTCCAGTTTTTGAAAGCGCAGCGTCACACAAGGCGGCATCGCGGAACGCGGAGTCAGCATCCGGCACGACAGAAGGCGTGCCAGATCGTTCCAGCTGCGGTATCCGCGTGCTCGATAGGTGATACCATCCCTCACAAGGGGTGTGCCCGCATAGTGCCCCGCCGCATGGTCGGGGTCGAGGACTTCAAATGCCGTGACCATCCCCGGTGCCGCCGATGCGGACCAGGTGGCAAGGGTTTTGTATATGTCGGAAAGGCTCTCCTCGGTAAAACGGCGTTTCATGGCAGCCGGTTCCTCCCTGGTATCAAATCACGAATCGCAGTGTAACGAATTCTGTGACAAAAACTCTTTACATTCCAAAACGGTTTTGGATAATATGACATTTGGTGTAGTTCCTGTGATTTAATGATGTCATTTGTACAACCGCTATTCGCCGGAAGGATGAATGATCATGGATTCCACGAAGAAGGAGTCGGCCCATGAAGTTTCGATTTATCCCGGTGACTGACGGCAAACTGCTGGATGAAGTGCTTCACTTCCGTTATCGCATCGGCTGTATGGAGCTGAAAGCTCTTGACCCCGATGCCTATCCGGATGAGCGGGAGACCGATGAGTATGATCCCTATGCGGATCATTTCGCCGTATTGGACGAAACTGACACCGTATGCGCCACCGTGCGTTTGATTCACGACTCTCCCGTCGGCTATCCTACCGAGAATAATTTTGGGATCGATCCGAAAAAATATACCCGTGAAAGAAGTGCCATCAGTGAACTCTCGCGCATATTTATCGATCCCAGGTACCGCACTATGAAAGACTCCAAAGCGATCATCCAGGGGCTGATTCGAGAGTGCATTTACGGCAAGTTGCTGCATTACGGGATCACATGCTGTTACGGGACACTGGAACCGGCGTTCGCCAAACTGTTGAATATCTTTAAAATCCCGTATACGCTTGTCGGCGAGGGAGGGCTGTTTTACGGCGCCATGCGGCATCCCGCCATTATGTACCGTTCCGATCTTGAGCGGCTGAATCCCGATCTTCTCGCCGGATCGGGAAAAGCATGAGGAACACGTCTATGCACTTTTTGAAGGCTGCAATAGGTCTTGCGGTCGGCAGCATGACGCTTGCAGGTGCCAACGATGCCATCAACGATATCATGGGCACCATGGAGTATTACGGCAAAGTCGCAACGGAGACAAAACAAAACGAGCAGTACCAGCCCTACATCGTTTCAGTGTTTCAGGGAACAGAGCTGGAACAGCTGGGGATCATCAACCTCGAAGAGGCACTCTCCCTGGTTCCCGGCGTCGATATCGCCACGGACAGCATGGACTACAAAAGTTCCATTTTCAGAGGTTCGAATCCGTTTGCTTTCGGTCAATCAAAACTGCTCATCGACGGCGTGGTTGTCAATGACCTTTTCCTCGATGCCTATACTGCCTACCTGAGCATGCCCATTGAGATGATCAAACGTATCGAAGTGATACGGGGGCCGGGTAGCAAGGCGGACGGCATCAATGCCTATGCCGGGTCCATTCACGTGATTACCTATGCGGAGTCATTCGAGAACACCGATGAGTCGGATCGGGTGGTTGTCAAGGGCGGTTCTTATGATTACCGTATGGCGGGGTTCGTCAAGAGTTACCGCAGCGGCGATTTCCGCCTTCATGCCGATCTTTACTACCAAAACGACAATAAATCCCTTCCCGTCGGATATGACTCCGCTTCGACGGGAATCTACAATTTCCCCCATTTGGGTATCGACAACACTCCCTTGTCCCGTTTCGGGGAGGCGCCGGTCTGGCTGAAACAGTACAGTCTCGGTTTGATGGCAACCTATGGCAACTGGAAGTTGAATTTCCGTCACCTTTACCACCATCAAGGCAGTGCATACGGCATTAACACGCACCTCCCGACACCCACGGACCATACGGAGCTTCCCAGTACCATTGCAGAACTCACCTATGCCAAAGCGTTCGGCGATCTTTCTCTTGAGATCAAGGGCGGCGTCAAGTTCGGTTCTTTTTCCAGCGAGTCGATGCTTCTGCCGGAGGGGTACCAGGCCCCGAGTCTCTCCGATCCGCTGGGTACCGCCACGCTCTATCCCGACGGTTTTTACGGCATTCATGATGCCCAGCAGCGCACCCTTTATCATTCGACGTTTTTCAAGTACCGGGGCTGGACGGGGCATAACGTCAACGTCGGCTATCGCGTGCTCAGCGAAGAGACCTACAAGGTGACGACGGTCACGACGGACCGTGATGCCGGCACCGGTATGACCGACTACAGCTTCTCCTATCCCTTTTTCGACCGAAATGCCCGTCGCAAAACCTACGTTTTCTCCATCCAGGATCAGTACGATATCAGTTACGATCTGACATTGATGTATGGAATCAATGTCGAGGACACGTCACTGAACTCGCTTCAGGCGGATCCACGGATATCCATGGTCTACCGGGCGGCTTCCAAGGATATCTTCAAATTGACCTACAGCAGGGCGCATCGCAATCCCTCCTGGCAGGAGATGTACACGCTCAACAATTACGACCGTGTCGGCAACCCCGGGCTTGATCCCGAAAAAGTGGATGCTTTCGAAGCCGCCTATATTCGAAAATTTTCGGCGGACAGCTATCTGCAGGCTGACCTGTTTTACCTCCTCAACCGTGACCAGATCGACAATACCAATGCGACCGGCCGCTTTTCAAATGCCGTCGATACCGACATTTACGGTCTTGAACTGGAGTTCAAGGGACGCATCGGCGAGCGTGATGAGGTCTATCTGAATTACGCTTACGTCGACGGCGAGGATGATTCCGGCGCTCCTCTGGCCAACGTCGCCAAGCATATGCTCAAGGGGTATTACAGTTATCAGCTGCTCCCCGGACTCTTTCTCAGCGGCATCGGAAAGTATGTCAGCTCCCGCGAACGGGTCTCTTATGATACTCGGGGCTCTTTGGATGGGTATGCAACGCTTGATGCGGCACTTCACTACAGTGACGCCGTCGACGGTTACAGCATTACCGTTTCGGTTAAAAATATTTTCGATGCGGAGGTGCGCTACCCCTCCAAACCGCTCTCCTATACCGGTGACTATCCCCAGGAAGGTCGTACCGGAATGGTTGTATTCAGTAAGGCCTTTTAGTGATACGTGCGCTTCTCGTTTTGTCGCTTTTTCTGTTGCCGCTAAGCCTTTGGTCGTATAATTACGATACACTGCTGCTCAAAGCACAGGCGTCACTCTTCCCCAAGCTGTTACAGCTCGATCGGGAGATCAGGGAAAAGCTGGTCGATGGCAAAATGCGATGCCTTATTGCCTACGAACCCTCCGACGAGGCGGTAGCGTTAAAGCTTGTGGAGCTGATGCGCAGAGCGGGTGGCGGCGGCATTGCGCTGGATGTGATTGCGATGCCTTATGACGCTATTGACGGCGAGACCCGTGCCACGGCAATATACACATTGCGTTCGGAAAGCCAGATCGCACGTATCGGAGAGATCGCCATGCGCCATGCGATTATTACTTTTACCTACGATCTCACCGACCTGAAACAGCGGATGCTTTTCTCGTTGATGCTGGAGAAAAATGCGGTGCTCTACCTGAACAAAAGCGAACTGGAACATTATAAAGTGGACTTTGTCGACGAGCTCTATCAGATAGTGAGGTTTATTGATGAATAAGCGCAGTAGTTCGCTCTCCCGTAATATTGTCTGGTCGATCGTTCTGATCTCCCTGATGGTCATTATCGCCGTATTCGCGGTTTACGAGAAGACCAACAGGAAAGCATTCTACGACATCGAAGTGGAAAAGGCGCGTCTGATCGCCGATACGATCGCTCCGACCCTGGCGTTGAATATCTACCTGGGACTGGATGACAAGATCGCCCAGACGGCCCGTCAGCTTATCGACAACCCGAATGTTCTCGGAGTGAAAATCGTCCGCGGCAACGAGACCGTCTATGACGTCACGAAAACGGGAAGTGCCGGCACGCTGGATGCCTTCAAAGTCAGTAAAGAGATTCTTCAGCCCAACTCGCCGCGGAAAATCGGTCTGCTCGAACTGACCTATTCAAACCTTCACTACAAGGATCTGTTGGACAAATATACGTCGATGAGTCTCTACCTGACGCTCATTCTCGCGGCACTGTTCGTCCTGTACGGCGTCTACATCAAGCGTCTGCTTTCGCCCCTTCGGGAGATCGCTTCGCTGGTGGGGCGTTATACGCCGGAGACGACCATCCACTTTCCTTCCGCCGGTGAAGATAACGAAATCGGCCTGATTTCCGATGCCCTTCACGACATGCAGTCCGCCATTGCGGCATACGACCGCCAGCAGAAAGAGATGAATCTTCTGCTCGAGCAGAAGGTCGATGAAAAGACCGAAGAGCTGCGTCGGCAGCTCTATACCGATACTCTGACGGGATTGGCGAACCGTCAGAGTCTTGTCGAGGAGATCGGCAGGATGGAGCAGGGGGCACTGCTGATTTTGAATATCGATGCGTTCAAGGAGATTAACGACTTTTTCGGGCACGTTGCCGGGGATGCGATTCTTATCGAACTCGGAGAACGTCTGAACAACCTGATCCACATTGACAGCAACGTCACGCTCTACCGTCTCTCCGGAGACGAGTTCGCACTCCTGATCGCCCAGGAGATGCGGCATGAGGAGCTCGAAAGCTTTGCGAAGGCACTGGTTCACAATGTCGAGGGGATGCTTTTTTCCTACGAGCAGAACGATATCGGTATTCGTGTCACCATCGGCGCGGCCCTTCAGGTCAAGGGAGTACTGGAAAAAGCCGATATCGCCCTGAAAGTCGCCCGCAAGGCCCGCAGGCCCTACGCCGTCTACAGCAAGGAAATGAAGATCGAAAAGCTCTACCAGGAGAATATGGCCTGGGTCAGTACGCTGCGCTACGCCATAGAAAACGACACCGTACAGCCCTATTTTCAACCCTTTTTCTCCGCCGACGGCACCCTGGCGGGATATGAGTGTCTGGTGCGCCTCATTGACAGCGAGGGAGAACTCGCACTGCCCGGCAGTTTTCTCGAAGTTGCCAAGCAGAGCCGGCATGCCGCCGAACTGACCCGCATCATGGTACGCAAGTGCTGTGCCTATTTCGCGCAGAACGATACGCTCTTTTCCGTCAACCTGTCGGTCCAGGACATGCTTGACGACCATGTGGTCGCCTACATCAAAAAGAGCGTTCTCGAATACAATGTGGCCGATCGCATCGTGTTTGAGATCCTCGAATCCGAAGGGATCGAAAACTACAGGGAAGTAGGGCGTTTTATTGCGGAGATGAAGGTGCTGGGATGCCGGATTGCCATCGATGACTTCGGATCGGGCTACTCCAACTTCGAGCATCTGATGCAGCTCGACATCGACTACATCAAGATCGACGGTTCGCTCATCCGCAATCTCGACGTCGATGCCAACGCCCGGGTCGTCGTCGAGACCGTCGTCGGGTTCGCCAAAAAACTGAAGATTCAGACCGTCGCCGAGTACATCCACAGTGAAGCGGTTTTCGAGACGGCTAAAAGCCTCGGGGTCGATCGCTTCCAGGGATTTTACCTGGGGAAACCGGAAGCGGAGCTTCTGACGGTAATGCAGGTAGAAGAAGAGGTTTAGTCCCGGGCGGCGATCATGCGCTCTTTCTGCTGCCGCGTCATTCGTTTGATGCGGTATTCGCGGCGGCTCGCTTCGCTTTTGTCGGGGCAGGTCTCGCTGTAGACCAGTGTCACCGGACGTCGGGAGCGGGTGTATTTGGCCCCTTTGACGGAATCGTTGTGCTCTTCGACGCGCCGTTCAAGATCGGTGGTGATGCCGGTGTAGAGTGTGCCGTCGCTGCAGCGGAGGATATAGACGAAGTAGGGCGTCTTCATGGGAGAGGCGGAGCCGAAGGGCTCCGAAGAACTATTTCAGTGCCGAAACGATTTCGGATTCGACGGTGTCGATGGGCTGGGTACCGTCGACGCGAATGTATTTGACCGCGGCATTGGAAGCGGCTTCCGCGCTGTAGTAGCCGATCAGCGGAGCCGTCTGTTCGTGGTAGACCCGGAGGCGGTCGAGAACAACCTCCTCTTTGTCGTCGTCGCGCTGCACAAGATCTTCGCCGGTCAGGTCGTCTTTGCCTTCGATCTTCGGCGGGTTGAAGACCACGTGGTAGGTGCGCCCGGAAGCGAGGTGGGCGCGGCGGCCGGACATCCGTTTGACGATTTCGCTGTCGGGAACGTCGATTTCGATAACGGCGTCAATGGCCACACCCGCCTCTTTAAGTGCGTCGGCCTGGGGAACGGTGCGAGGGAACCCGTCAAGCAGGAAGCCGTTTTTGCAATCCTCCTGGGTGATGCGCTCTTTGACCAGTCCGATGATGATCTCGTCGGTCACCAGCTTGCCTTCGTCCATGAAGGATTTGGCCAGTTTTCCCAGCTCGGTGCCGGCCTTGATGGCCGCACGGAGCATGTCGCCCGTGGAGATCTGCGGAATGTCGAACGTTTTGGTCAGAAATTGCGCCTGGGTACCTTTGCCGGCACCGGGTGCGCCCAGTAGAATAATCTTCATCTTCTATCCTCTTGCTGTGATGTGATTGTGGCTGCGAGCGCGGGGCGCTCAGGGTTGCGGCATTTTAGTGCATGCCACCTCATAAGCGGTTTAAACCGGCCGATTTCAGGCGTTCACGGCGGCGACGATGCGCGCTTCCATGTCGTCGACGATCGCCTCGATGCTGCGCTCCCCGTCGATGACGGTGAGAAGGCCGCGCTGCGTATAGAATTCGCGAATCGCCGCAAGGGGCCCGTTGTAGACCTTCATGCGGTTTTCGAAAACCGCGTCATTGTCGTCGGCTCCCCGGGCCCGGCCCAGTACGCGCTCGCGGGCGACCGCTTCGCCGACGGCGACTTCAATGACGTTTTCAAGGGTCACCTCCGGCTCGTCGGCAAGGTAGGCGTCGAGCTCCGTCATCTGCTCGATGCTGCGGGGGTAGCCGTCGATGATGACGGCGTCCGTCGGGGCCTTTTTGATGGCGCCGACGATGGTTTCGATGGCGATCTCGATGGGAACGATGTTGCCTTTGCTGATAAAGCTGTCGATGATTTTGCCCCGTTCGCTGCCGCTGGCGACTTCGGCGCGGAACATTTCGCCTGCGGAGTAGTGGGTGATGACGTCATTGCGTTCGGCAATGCGTTCGGCGTCGGTCGTCTTGCCCGAACCGGGGGCGCCGATGATCAAAAAGAGTCGTTTCATGGGAAAAATCCTCTCTGGTGGGAATGGCGGGTGCGGCGAAGCGCCGCGGAAGGCTTACGCCTGTTTGGGTGTTTCGCGCAGACGGATGTGAAGGTCGCGAAGCTGCTCGACGGAGACCGGGCTCGGAGCGCGGGAGAGCAGACAGGAGGCCTTCTGGGTTTTCGGGAAGGCGATGACGTCGCGGATGCTCTCTTTTTTTGTCAGCAGCATGATAAGACGGTCGAAACCGATGGCGAAACCGCCGTGCGGCGGCGCACCGAATTTGAGGGCGTCGAGGAGGAAGCCGAACTCCGCCTGCGCCTGCTCTTCGCCGATGCCGAGGAGTTCGAAGATCTTCTCCTGAACGTCCTGCTTGTGAATACGGATGGAGCCGCCGCCGAGTTCGACGCCGTTGAGGACGATGTCGTAGGCGATGGACTCGATATCCTCGACATGCTCGTGGTTGAGATCTTTGGGCATGGTGAAGGGGTGGTGCAGGGCTTTGACCCGGCCATCCTCGATCTCGAACATCGGGAAGTCGACGACCCAGGTGAAGACGAAGGCGTCGCGGTCGATCAGATCCATTTTTTCATGTTCGGCGAGGAAGATACGGAAGCGGCCCATGTAGTCGCAGACGGTCTTTTTGTCGCCGGCGCCGAAGAAGACGACGTCGCCCACTTCGAGTTCGGTGCGGTCGATGATCGCCTGCAGGTCCTCTTCGGAGAAGAACTTGGTCAGCGGTCCTTTGAGGCCGTCCTCTTTAAGCTGGAAGTAGCCCAGGCCCTTGGCGCCGAATTTGCGGACGTAATCCTCGAAGCCCTTCATCTCCCGCTTGGAGAAGATCTCGTCGCCCTTGGGGACGCGCAGCGCCTTGATGCGGTTCATGCGGGGGTTGGCGGCGACGGCGGTGAAGATCTCGTTGTCGCAGCGCTCGAAGATGTCGATGACGTCGACCATCTCCAGGCCGTAGCGCAGGTCGGGTTTGTCCGAACCGTATTTTTCCATGGCGTCGGCATAGGTCATGCGGGGGAAGGGGGTCTGCACGTCGTGGCCGCAGGCGGTGAACATGCCGTGGATAAGCTGCTCGGCAACCCCGATAACATCCTCCTGGTTGCAAAAACTCATCTCGACGTCGATCTGGGTGAACTCCGGCTGACGGTCGGCACGCAGGTCCTCGTCGCGGAAACATTTGGCAATCTGGAAGTAGCGGTCGAAGCCGCCGACCATCAGCAGCTGCTTAAAGATCTGCGGGGACTGGGGGAGGGCATAGAACTCGCCGTCGTGAACGCGGCTGGGTACCAGGTAGTCCCGCGCCCCTTCCGGTGTGGACTTGGTCAAGATCGGGGTCTCGACTTCAAGGAAGCCCAGGCCGTCAAGGACGTTGCGCGCCGCGATGGCGACTTTGGAGCGGAGCTTGAAGGTCTCGTAGGAGGCGGGGTTCCGAAGGTCGAGGTAGCGGTACTTGAGCTTGGTCTCTTCACCGACTTTTTCGTCGCCGATGACGAAGGGGACCGGCTCGCTGCGGTTCTCGATGACAAGCTCGCTGACGATGACTTCAATGGCACCGGTTTTAAGGCGCGGGTTGGTGAGGCCTTCGCCGCGAAGGCGGACCTTTCCTTTGGCGATGAGCACGAATTCGTCGCGCACTTCGTTGGCGACATGGTGGGCCTGTTCGTTGTCCGCGGGGTCGCAGACGAGCTGGATCAGCCCCGTCTTGTCGCGCAGGTCGATAAAGATAATGCCGCCGTGATCGCGGTAGCTGTTGGCCCAACCGGCCAGTTCCACCGTGTCACCGACGTTGTTCTCGCTTAGTTCTGTACAGTAATGGCTTCGCAACACTGAGTCCTCTGACAAAAGATTTTCGCGATTATATCGCAGTCATACTTAAGCGCTCCCCAACGCGGCCGTTGCCAGATTTGACGGCAGCGTCGCCGGGTTTCGCTATAATGGAGGAAAATTTTCATGACAGAGCGGAACGTGAAACTAGAAGAGACGCGCAAAGTAGGCATTTTGCTTCGACCCTCCACCCCGGAACTCAAAGATATGTTTTACCGGGCGAAGGAGATTTTCGAATCCCACGGCATCGAGGTGCTGATCGATCACAACAGCGGCGCGATGATCGACGTGCTGGGACAGCAGTTCGACTTCCTTTGCCAGGAGTGCGACCTTCTGGTCTGCATCGGCGGCGACGGCACGCTCATCTCCGCCGTACGCCGCTCCTACGCCTACCAGATTCCCGTTTTGGGGGTGCATGCGGGAAAACTCGGTTTCATGGCCGACGTCTCCATGGAGGAGCTCGACCGGTTTGTGGGGTGCATCAAGAAAGGGGAGTACCGCATCGACCGCAGGGCGCTGCTCCAGGCCACCATCACCACGAGCCGGGGAGAGAACAGCGTCATCGCCTTCAACGACATCGTCATTACCCGTCCCTCCATCTCCAAAATGATCCATCTCGACACCTACGTCAACGGCAAGGCGTTCAATACCTATTACGGGGACGGGGTGATCGTCTCCACGCCGACGGGTTCGACCGCCTACAACCTCTCCGCCGGCGGGCCGGTGCTCTTTCCGATGGCGCAGGTCTTTGCCCTGACGCCCATCAGCCCGCACTCTCTGACCCAGCGTCCCGTGGTGATGCCCGGCCACTTCCCCATCGAGATGAAGACGCCGGACAAGAGCGCCCTGGTCGTCGTCGACGGGCAGGATATGTACGAGTTCGGCGAGGGGGATTCCATCACCATCCACCTTGCCGCCGAAGAGGCGCAGCTGGTCCACCGCAAAGACTTCAGCTATTTCGACGTGCTGAAGCAGAAGCTGGGGTGGGGCGCCTGATGATCGAACGCTTTTATCTCAAATCGTGCCTCACTTTCGAGGAGGCCAGCCTCGATTTTCATCCCGGCCTTATCGTCTTTACCGGCCCCAGCGGCAGCGGCAAGTCGGTCCTGATGCGCTCCATCCTCGCATCCGTCGGTTTCGCCGACGCCCTGGCCGACGTTGCCGAATCGACCCTGAACTGGAGCATCGACGAGGAGGAGACGGGCATTGCCAATGAGGAGCCCAACGTTTTTCGTCAGGTGAAGCGCGACAAGGTGCGCTACTTCATCAACAACCAGAGCATCTCCAAAAAAGCGCTGCAGGCGATTGCCGCACGCCATCTGCGGCATCTGAGCCTCAAGGATTACAGCGATTTCGAACAGGCGGAACTGCTGGCGCTGGTCGACAGCTTCGTCACGGCTTCGGATGCGGAACATGGCCGAAAAGTTGCCGAATACCGACAGTGCTATGCCGACCATCGCCGCGTTACCGCGGAGCTTGCGAAGCTGCAGGAGGAGGAGAACCGCATCCTCGACCTGAAGGAGTTCGCCGCCTTCGAACTGGCGAAGATCGACGCGATCGACCCCAAACCCGGTGAGTACGACGAGATGATCGCGATCAAGAAATCCCTCTCCCGCAAGGAGAAATCCGAAGAGAAGATCGCCGCGGCGGAGACGATCTTCGACTTCGAGCACGCGGTTGCCGACGCGCTTTCGAGCCTCGAACTCGACAGCGGCTTTTTCGACGACGCCATGAACGAGCTCCGCGTCCGCTTCGACGAGGCGCGCAACAGTTTCGCGGAAGCGGAGGAGAGCGACATCGAAGCGGTTCTCGACCGCATCGAACAGCTCTCCGATCTCAAACGCCGCTACGGCAGCATCGAAGAGGCGATCGTCTACCGGGAGCAGAAAGCCAGGGAGGTCGAGAAGTATGAGAATTTCGAGGAGGAGAAGCGTCTTCTGAGCGAACGGAGCGAATCTCTCTACGGGCAGCTCGCCGCACTGGCGCGGGAGATCTCCCTGGGGCGCACGGGGGTGATGTTCGACGTCAATGCCGCCATCAACGGCTACCTCTCGCAGCTCTACCTCGAAGGCGCCGAACTCTCCCTCTCCCATGGAGATTTCGGTCCCGACGGCCAGGACGGCATCGCCTTCGATCTCAAGGGGGCTTCCCTCGACAAGGTCAGCGCCGGGGAGTTCAACCGGCTGCGGCTCGCGCTGCTGGCCGTCAAAGCGGAGACCATGAAGGGGCAGGGCGGCGTCTTGATGCTTGACGAAATCGACGCCAATCTCAGCGGCGAGGAGTCGATGAGCGTCGCCCGCGTTTTGCGGCGCCTGAGCCGGTTCTACCAGATCTTCGTCATCTCCCATCAGCCCCAGCTCACCTCCATGGGCGAACAGCACTTCCTGGTCAGCCGCGAGGGGAGTTCGACGGTAGCCGAGCTCGACGACGAGGCGCGGATCGCGGAGATCGCCCGGATGGTGAGCGGCGACACCGTCACCACCGAGGCGCGCCAGCTGGCCCGGGAGCTTCTGGAAAACGCCCGATGTGTTTCGTCCTGACCTTCGTCAGTGCGGCGGCGGCTTACGTCCTCTACCGCTCGGACAACATCGTCGCGGCGCTGGCCGCTTCCGCAGCGGCGCTTATTTTCGCGGCCCTGATGGCCCGCAACATCCTTCGTACCCGAAAGGAGCGCGAGAACGGTGATCATTGACACCCACATTCATCTTGACGACGCCCGTTACGCCGATGATTTCGAAGCGGTGATGCAGCGGGCCGAGGCGGCCGGAGTCGAACGCTTCATCATTCCCGGCGCGGACGCCCGTACCCTTGAGCGCGCGGTGGCGCTGAGCGAGTCGCACCCGGGCATCTTCTTCGCCGTCGGCATCCACCCCTACGACCGGACCCAGCATGACGGCCTCGATTACGAGGCCTACGCCCGCCACCCCAAATGCGTCGCCGTCGGCGAGTGCGGCCTGGACTACTACCGTCTGGAGGGAACGCCGGAGGAGAAAGCCGCGGAAAAAGAGGAGCAGCAGCGTATTTTCCGGGAGCAGATACGGCTGGCGAAACGACTCGGCAAACCGCTGATCGTCCACATCCGCGATGCGAGTGCCGACTCCAAAACGATTCTGCTCGAAGAGGGGGCCGGAGAGTTCGGCGGGGTGCTGCACTGCTACAATGCCGACGCCCAGCTGCTCTCGCTCGCAGACGAAGGGTTCTGTTTCGGCATCGGCGGCGTATTGACCTTCAAAAACGCCCGCAAACTCGTGGAAGTCCTGCCGAAAATCCCGCGCAGCCGATTACTCGTGGAGACCGACGGACCCTACCTGACCCCGCACCCCCACCGGGGCAAGCGGAATGAACCCGCCTACACCGTTTTCATCCTCGAAAAGATGGCCGAACTTCTGGGCACGGAGTCTGCGGAACTGGAGCGCCAGACGACGGAAAACGCCAAAAAGCTCTTCCGTATCGCCTGATATCTCCCCGCGCCAACGGCGTATTTTGCGCCTTTTCAGGGCAGTTAACCCGAAAATCAGCCGATATTGGGTAA
The DNA here is from genome assembly GCA_050292215.1 of Sulfurimonadaceae bacterium. Taxonomy (GTDB): domain Bacteria; phylum Campylobacterota; class Campylobacteria; order Campylobacterales; family Sulfurimonadaceae; genus SZUA-415. The sequence continues at coordinate 54,958 of JBNKLF010000004.1, forward strand.
AATGAACCCCACAAACGGTGGCGACCGCCCGGATGCGCGGTGCGTGACCGACCCATGGCTTGGATGGTGACATGCTACGACTCTTTTTCGCATTACTGACGGTTCCGGCACTGCTGTTCGGAGCCCTGACCTTCGATTCGAACCACCAGAAGGAGATGACGGTACTCCGGACCTTCGACATCGATCCCTCGTTTCTGAAAGATCCTCTGCTTAACGCCGTCAAGGCGCAGAAAAGCGCCCAGTACCAGCGGCAGCATTTCTTCGAGGTGATGGACGAGGCCTACCTCTTTATTCCGCTGATCAAACAGCTCCTTTCCGAATCGGGCGTCCCGGCGGAGTTCCTTTTCCTCGCCATGGCGGAGTCCAACTTCTCCACCAAGGCCTACTCCCGCAAGAACGCCTCCGGACTCTGGCAGTTCATGTCCGATACCGGCCGCCTCTACGGCCTGAGAATCGACGACTACGTCGACGAACGGCGCGACCTCGTCAAGTCGACCCGGGCCGCGCTGCGCTACCTGAGCTACCTGCACGAGCGATTCGGCAAGTGGTACCTTGCCGCCATTGCCTACAACTGCGGCGAGGGGAGACTCTCCCGGGCGATCACCAAAGCCGGCAGCGACGACCTTGCCGTCCTTCTGGACCCGAAACAGCGCTACATCCCGCGGGAGAGCCGCAACTACATCCGGAAAATTATCGCGCTGGCACTGCTGGGTACGGACGAGTCCTACCTGGTGGACCGCGAATACGACTACCTGCTCAATCGTGCCAACGCCTACTCCCTGGCGACCGTCAAAGTGCCGCGGGGGGAAACGCTCTCCAGAGTCGCCGCAACCATTAACGTTCCGCTGGGCGATCTCAAAAAATACAACCGGCATCTCAAGCATGACTTCACGCCGCCCTATGCGGAGAGCTATGAAGTCTACATCCCCTACGTCAAACTGGCGGATTTCAAGCAGAGATACACACCGGCTCCGCTACAGACGCTCTACCTCGTCCATACCGTCAAATCCGGCGACAACCTCTCCCTGCTCGGGAAGCGCTACGGCGTCTCCTACCGGGCGATTATGGACTTCAACCGCCTCAAGAGCGATCGCCTCTCTCTCAAGCAGCAGCTCATCATCCCCGTCGCAAAAGACTTTATCCCCGCCAGCGACCGCCGCTACACGGTCAAGGCCGGCGATACCCTCGGTTCCATCGCCCAGGAGTTCCGCGTCAGCATCCGTCAGCTCAAGCGGCTGAACCATCTCGAATCCAACGTGATTCGCATCGGGGAGAAACTTTCGCTTTATGACTGATCTGACACGCAAAAGTCTGCCGCTCCTGGCCGTTGTGCTGCTGGCAACGGGGTGCAGCACCCGCAGTACGCACACCTACAGCTCCGGCGGCTACACCAAGCCCGCCAAGACCTACAACCATGCCACGATGCGTCCCTATACGGTTCACGGAAAGCGCTACTATCCCAGCGTCGTGCACGTCGGCGAGACCTTCCACGGCCGTGCGAGCTGGTACGGCCCGAAGTTCCACGGCAAGCTGACCTCCAACGGCGAGACCTACAACATGTATGACCAGACCGCGGCCCACAAGACCCTGCCGATGAACACCATCGTGCGCGTCACCAATAAAAGCAACGGCAAGAGCACCCTGGTACGCATCAACGACCGGGGCCCCTTCGTTGAAAGCCGCATCATCGACCTCTCCAAGAAAGCCGCGGCCGACATCGGGATGATCGGTACCGGAACCGCGCCGGTCCAGCTGGAGATTCTCGGTTTCGCCAAGCAGGGGACGACGCGCATTGCGGACCTGGAGACCCTGAAACAGGGGCCTTCCGAGCAGGTGATGGACTCCTTCGCCGTGCAGATCGGCTCCTTTGCGCGCATCGAGGGGGCCATGGTTACCCAGCAGAAGTTCGACAATACCGAAGGGTATCGCACGGTTATCAAAGATACGGAGTATAATGGCAAACGACTTTTCCGGGTATGGCTGACGGGTTTCAAAAGCGAAGCCGAAGCCCGCGATTTCAATGATTCGGGCCGTTTTGCCCACGCATTTATAGTAAGGGAGTAGCATGATAGAAAAACGTCGCACCACCAAAGAGACCGACATCACCGTAAAGCTTGACGTCCGCGGCAGCGGAAAGAGCCGTATCGAGACCGGCGTGGGATTTTTTGACCACATGCTCGAAAGTTTCGCGAAACACGCGCTTTTCGACCTCGAGATCACCTGCAGCGGCGATACGCACATCGACGATCACCACACGGTAGAAGATATCGGCATCGTCCTCGGAAGCGCCATCTGCGAAGCGCTCTATCCCGTTGAAAAGGTGGAACGCTTCGGCAGCGCTTCCATCGTCATGGATGAAGCATGCGTTCGCTGCGATCTCGACCTGAGCAACCGCCCGTTCCTGGTCTACGACCTTCCCGTCGACGGCAAAATCGGGCAGTTCGACAGCGAACTGGCGGAGGAGTTTTTCCGGGCCATCGTCTTCAACGCCCGCATCAGCGCCCACATCGTCATGGAGCGCGGGAAAAACCGCCACCACATCGTCGAGGGAGCGTTCAAGGCCCTTGCCGTGGCGCTGCGCCGCGCATTGACCCCCAATGAGCGCCTGGCCGTCCCCAGCACCAAAGGCGTTTTATGATCGAATTGATCGTGCTCGACGTTGACGGTTGTCTTACGGACGGTAAAATCGTCTACTCGGAACAAGGTGACGAGATCAAGGCCTTCAACGTCAAGGACGGGCTCGCCGTCAAGTCGTGGCTTCGCCTGGGCAAGCAGGCGGCCATCATCACCGGGCGGCGCTCCGACATCGTGCGCCGACGGGCCGAAGAGCTGGGGATCACCTACCTCTACCAGGGGGTCAAGGATAAGCTGGAGCGTCTCGAAACACTGACGGCGGAGCTGGGCATCGCCATGGAGCAGGTTGCGGCGATCGGTGACGATCTTAACGACTACCGGATGCTCCAAAGCGTGGGCGCCTCCTTCGCCCCCAGTGACGCCTCGGGCTATATTACCGGGATCGTCGGAACGGTACTGCAGCGAAAAGGCGGGGACGCGGCCGTGCGCGAGATGATTGAATCCATCGTCAAAGAGCAGGGTGAAGAGCACGCGTTTCTGGCGTTCTGGAAATGAACGTCAACTTTTTTTTCACGGCGCTGGCGCTGCTTCTGGCAGGGCTCTACTTCTTCATACGTCCCATCGACGTCGAACGGGGAGCCGACCAGGAAGTTCCCCAGCTCGATCTCCAGCGTTTTACCATCTACGAACTCGATCGGGAAGGGCTGAAACGGATCATGTTCGGGGAGCAGGGGCAGCGTTTCGGTTCATCGCGCTACATCGTCGAGAACATCGTCTACTCCGACCGACGCGACGAGGTGACCCAGGACATTACCGCCCGCGAGGGAAAATATTACCGCGACATTCTGACCCTGACGGGCAGTGTTGCCATCGACCGCAGCGACGGGGTTAAAATCCGCGGCGAGAAGATGGCCTACGATCAGGCCCGAAACGTCATCCGGAGTTATGGAGATTTCAAGATCACCCAGGGGCCCAACCGCGTTACGGGGACCGATCTTATCTACCTGACGGAGAAGGGACACGGCAAAGCCGCGCAAATCGAAGCCATCTATGAGCTGAATCAGGAAGGAAAATAAGCATGAAATACTTTACGGCCTCTTTGGCGATACTGACGGGGCTGATGCTTTGCGCCGAAGAGCTCAAAGTCACCGCCAAGACCTTTGAAGCGGACGAAAAACGGGGGTTTACCGTGTTTACGGGGAACGTTAAAATCGTCAAAGGTTCCGATGAATTCAACGCTTCCAAGGTGACGGTTTACGTCGATGCCGACCGCAAGCCGACGAAATTCGTGGCCCAGGGAGACGTTTCGTTCCTCGTGACGACCGAAACGAAGGATATCTACAGCGGTACGGCCCAGGAGGTACGTTTTTTCCCCAAGAAAAAAGCGTACCATTTCTACACGGACGTCCATCTCGAACAGCTTAACAAGCCCAAAGAGATCAACGGCGACGAAGTGGTTGTCGACGTGACCGAAGGCAAGGCCTACGCCAAGGGCGGAGATGCGAAGCCGGTCATGATGATCTTCAATATCGAAGACGTTAACCAGAGCCATGACTGAGATCGTCGACGCCGTCTTTCTGACCTCCGCACCCGATGTCGGGCGCGCCCCGGACAACGAGGTCTGCAACGAGGTCGCCTTTATGGCCCGCTCAAATACGGGCAAAAGTTCCCTGCTCAACGCGCTGACACGCCGCAAAGGGCTGGCAAAAGTCTCTGCGACGCCCGGGAAAACCCGGTTGATCAACTTTTTCGACGTCACCTTTCTTGACCGCGACTGCGGGGAAAAGTCTTCGGCAATGTTTGTCGACCTTCCCGGTTTCGGCTACGCCAGGGTCTCGAAATCGATCAAGTCCGATTGGGAAAAGAACCTGACCGCCTATGTCGCCCAGCGGCAGCAGATCAAGATTTTCATCCATCTGGTCGATGCCCGGCACCCGGATCTGGAGATCGACCGCTCTGTGGCGGCTTTCCTTGAGGAGATCTGCCGTCCCGATCAGCATGTACTGCGGGTCTACACCAAGATCGACAAGCTCAACCAGAAGGAACTCTCCGCGCTGAAGCGGACCGATCCCGGCGCGCTGATGGTCTCAAATACCAAAAAACGGGGCATGGAGCGGTTGACGGAAACCATCCATACGCTCCTGAGCGAAGCGTAAATGGCCTACAGTTACCGAAAAGCCACCCTGGCGGACATCCCGGCCATGCAGACGCTGGTGAGGCCCGAGATCGATTCGGGGGTCATTCTCGTACGCAGCGACAACGAGATCGCCACCAACATCCGATCCTACAGACTTGCATTCGACGATGAGATGCTGGTCGGGTTCGTCGCACTGCATATTCACACGCCCCAACTGGCGGAGACCCGTTCGCTGGTGATCAAAGAGTCCCACCGCGGGCGTCAGATCGGCTCCGACCTGATCCGCCTGTGTATCGAGGAAGCGGCCGCATTGGGACTTGAAGAGGTGCTCGCGCTGACCTACCAGAGCCGTTTTTTTGAAAAGCTCGGCTTTTCCGAGATCCCCAAGGAGTCCATTCCCGAGCATAAGATATGGGCAGACTGCATTAAGTGCAAACACTTTCCGGTATGCAACGAAATCGCACTTATCAAACGTCTCTCCTAGGCTTCGTCTGGCTGATCGCCTATGCGATCTACGTCAGCCTGAGCAGCATCTACCCGCTGCTTCCGCCCCTTTTCGGCCTGCTGTTCGTGCTCTTCATCCGGGCCCTGGACCGGGAGCAGATCCCCAGGCTGCTCCTGCTGTCGGTGATGCTGGTGCTCTACGAAATCGACAAGGGACACCTGATGATTAGTTCGCTGGTCTTTTTCGGGCTTGTCTACCATTTCATCATCCCGAAACTGCGCCAGTACATCGACTGCAAACCCTGCCTGGAGCTCTTTTACATCGTCATCGGCTATATCGGCTACTGGCTCTTCTCCCTGCTGATCAGCAAAATCTTCTGGATGAGCGCCCCGTCGATCGATTGGCACGTCGCGGTTTATATCGTGGTTGAATTTCTCATTGTGGCGGCCTTCATATGAGAGCGAAACTGATCGTTTTCCTCTTCACGGCGGTCTGGTTCTCCCTGCTGGTGCGTATTTACTACCTCTCCATCCAGTCCAACAACTACTATGAGACCCTCTCGGACCAGAACACCATCAAAACCGAACTGGTCGCCCCGGTCCGCGGCGACATCCTGGACCGGACCGGCAAGCCGATCGCCATCAACAAGCTCGGTTTCAAGATCCAGCTCAGTCCGCACCTGACGCGGGGCAAGGACGATTCCAAGCTTGAGGAGGAGGTCGATGCGGTGATCGCGCTGCTTCCCTGGCTTGACCGCGAAAGCCTGCTGAAGGCGTACCGCTCCAGCGACTCCTACTACAACCATCACGACATCGACATCATCGACTTCGTCTCCTACGAAGACATTCTGCCGGTCTATTCGAAACTGATTCAGAGTGAAAACGTCTGTGTCTTTTCGGCGCCGAAACGCTACTACCCCTTCGGGGCGACGGCGGCCCACGTCATCGGTTACGTCGCCAAGGCGAACCAGAAGGAGATCGACGACAACCCCGAACTCAAGCTGGTCGGTTCCGTCGGCAAGAACGGCATCGAAAAGTACTACAACGACTACCTGCAGGGAATTCCGGGGAAACGGACCATCAAGGTCAGCGCCTATAACGAGGAGATCAGCGAACTCGACTACGTCCCCCCGGTGGAGAACCAGCAGCTGACCCTGACCATCGACATGCGCCTGCAGCGCTACATCTCCGAGCTTTTCAAGGGGCAGGCGGGGGCCGTGGTCATCATGGGGGTCGACGGCAGCGTACTGGCGGCGGGAAGCTATCCCGAATACGATCTCAACACCTTTGTGTCCGGCATCTCCGTCGATCGCTGGAACGATCTCATCAACAACATCGATGCCCCCTTTACCAACAAGCTTATCAACGGCCTTTACCCGCCGGGTTCGACCATCAAGACCGGACTGGGACTGGTCTACGTCACCTCGGGCATCAGCCGCTGGTGGCATGTCGACTGTACCGGGTCAATGGAACTCGGCAAGCGGAATTTCCGCTGCTGGAAACATACGGGGCACGGCCGAACCGACCTTCTCAAGGCGATCCGCGAGAGTTGCGACGACTACTTCTACAAGGGGAGCCTGAAGGTCGGCATCGCCACGATGAGTTCCAGGCTCATACATTACGGTCTGGGACAGAAGACCGGCGTGGACCTCCCCAACGAGTTCATCGGTACCGTACCCAGCCGCGAATGGAAGCGGCGGCGCTACAACCAGGCGTGGTACATCGGCGAAACCCTCAACACCTCGATCGGGCAGGGGGATTTCCTGACGACACCGCTGCAGATCTCCCAGTTTACCGCCCTGATGGCGACGGGGAAGCGCCCCACGCCCCATGTCGTCGACCGCATCGGCGAGCAGCCCTTTGTCGCCCAGGTCGACGACACGGTGCTCAACGATGAGGAGCGCAAGATGCTGCCGGTGATTCAAAGGGCGATGGTCGAAGTCTGTAACCACCCCAAAGGGACGGCGACCTCCTATCTCTCTTCAAAGGTAAAGATGGCGGGGAAAACGGGGACGGCCCAGGTCGTCGGCATCTCCCAGGAGACCAAGGAGCGGCTCAAGGAGCATGAGATGGAGTACTACAAGCGTTCCCACGCCTGGTTTACCACCTATGCCCCCGTCAGCCGCCCCGAATACGTCATTACGGTGCTGGTGGAGCATGGCGGTCACGGGGGTGCCGCGGCGGGGGAGATCGTTTCGCGCCTCTACGACCGCCTTTACGACCTGGGGTACATCCACTCCCGGCGCTAGCGCTTGGCGAAAACGACTGCCAGCGCACGGGTGATCTGCGCGATCGTCCTGACGATCCCGGCATTTTGCTGGTGGATCTCGTCGAGAACCTTCTCCTGCATCGTCAGCTGCTTTTTCCAGTTCTCCAGCTCCGTCAGCCGGTTGCGGTAACGCCGCTGCGCGTAAACGGCCTCCTCCTTGGCGATCTTCTGGCGGTCGAGCAGGTCCGAGTAGGCTTTGGCCTGCTGGGCGTGGGAGATGGCATCGGAAATTTTCCCCGTCCGCTCGTAGGCGCTTTTCTGGATGGAGACGGTTTCGTTGATGTCCCGGGATTTCTCCTCAAGCCGTCGGCGTTCCCGGTTTTCATAGGCGGCCTCGCGCTCTACGTCGGCGATCCGCGACGTGATCGCGACAAGTTTCTCCTCTTGCTGCTGCACCCGTTTTTTCGCCTGGGTATGCTGAAGCAAAACGGCCAGGATGGCACTGTAGTGCCAGGCCTGGTTACTGTCGTCTATGATGGCGTATTTCTGGATTTTTCGTCCGTCCGCAGGATCGATGACGACTTCATCCTTGTAGTATTTGACAAACTTCTCGGCGTTACGGTCCCGTGCCTCCACGTGGCGCATCAGTTCGGTGGCGGTACGGAGCAGTATCTCGTCGAAATAGCGCCGTAGCACATACCCGGTAAACCCTTCGACCTTCTCCTCGGGGAAAGCGGTTCCCGCCGCTTCGACGACGATGATCTCGATCATCGAACGGAAGACCTGAATATAGTTGCGGTTAAAGGTGTGGTTGTCGATCTGGGTGAAGTTGAGACGTTCTTCGAGAATTTCCGGCAGGTAATCCTCGATAAATTCCGAGGCGCCCTCGGGAAAATAGGCGTCGAACATCGCCTCCATCTCCGCGGGATCTTCTCCGGCAAAGCGGCGTTCCACCCCTTCGGCAAGCGGACGCGGCGGTTGATAGGTGCGGATGAAGATCCGGCTGCGAAGGAAGAGAATAATATCTTTTCCGTCGAGTTCGAAGATTTTCTCAATCCCCTGCCGCACGACGGTGCGCGCCGCCGCTTCGGAGAGGGCGTCGAAACGGGAGAAGAGGGCCTCGCGTATCGCATCGGGAAAGATCCACATAAAGGCGGCTCTGCGGTATGTCTCCTCATCCTCGACCAGGCTCAGCAGGTCGAGGTAGAGCTCGTGCACAAGACGGTCGAATGCCTCGCCCTTGGCCGGGTAGACAAAGGGCTTGACGATCCGTACGCGCCCTTCGATGACGGAGATTTCGATCTCCTGGAAGCTGTCGGCGAAGAATTCGACGATCCCCTGTTTGATCGCGCCGCGCCGGTTTTCGAGATCCTTGTCGGGGCACTGCTCCTCAAGCTGTTTGAGCAGCGCTTCGTAATCTTCCTGGGAGAAGTCACGGGCATAGAGCTCGGGGGAGACGATCTCATACAGTGCCGATCGGGTGGTCTCTACCAGTTCGGTGTCGATGGCGTCCTCCTTTCCCGAGGGGGCGAATAGATAGGAATGAGTATATCACGCCTTCGAGTCAGGTGCAAGTCAAAATACACCCTCCCGGCGCCGCTAGAGGGATGCCAGGCTGTTTTGGAAGAAGAGGGCGAGGAGGATAAAAAGGATGACGGCTCCGGCCCGGTTGTAGAGCTTGTTCGAAAGAATCAAAAGCAGGGCGAAGGAGGCGGCAACCATGATCGTGATGTCGAAGAGACTCAGGGTGATGTCCACCGGCAGGGGGGAGACCAGCGAGGCTGCACCGAGGACCATGGAAAAGTTCGCGACGTTCGAACCGATGATGTTGCCGATGCTCATGTCGGCATTGCCCTTGCGGATGGCGACGAGCGATACGACCAGTTCCGGCAGGGAGGTGCCCAGCGAGATCATCAGCAGGCCGATAACCCATTCGCTGACGCCGAAGCGGCCTGCGATGGAAGAGCCGCTTTCGATCACGAAATGGGCACCGCCGATGGTCAGGATGAAGCCGACGGCCAGAAGAGACACCGTCTTGCCCCAGCCGAAAGGCTCTTTGACAAGTGTTTCGTCAAGTTCACCGACAAGATCCTCTTTGGAGGAGGTAAAGAGGAAAACAAGGTAAGCCGCCATCAGCAAAAGGAAGAGCAGCCCGTCGAAACGGCCGATAACGCCGTCTTGGATCATCACCAGGAAGATCACGACGGGAATCAGCACCCAGGCACTGTCTTTGGCAAAGAGGTCCCGTTCGGGCTTCAGGGCAGGGGCCAGGAGGAAGACGGCTCCGAGGATGAGGGTGATGTTGAAAATGACGCTGCCCACGACATTGGCCACCGCCATGTCGCTGGTTCCCTTGTAGCTGGCCATCATCGACGCGGCCATCTCCGGCAATGACGTCCCGAAGGCAATCAGGGTCGCGCCGATAACGAAATGGGGAATCCGGAAGTGAAAGGCGATGCGCTCGGACTCCTTGACGACGAAGCCCGCTCCGTAGATCAGCGCCGCCATCGCCGCGATAAAGATGACGAATTCCATTATGCTCCTTCCGTTCGGACAATCAGGCTTTCAGGGAGGCCGAAATCGGCGATGATCCGCTCCTCTTCGCGCCGCATCTCGCCGTCGTCGCACTCATGGTCGAATCCCAGCAGATGCAGCAGGCCGTGGATGAAGAGCAGGGCGGTTTCGTCGGCCTCCGTATGGCCGAAGCGCTCCGCCCCGCTGCGGACATGGTCCAGCGAGACGACGATGCTCCCCAGGGGCGCCATCGGCATCGGGTCGAGGGGAAAGCTCAGCACATCCGTCGCTCTGTCGATGCCGCGGAAGTCGCGGTTCATTTCGCGGATCTCCCCGTCGTCGGTGACAATGAGTTCGATCTCCCGGTCGGTCAGACTCTCGGCGATCCGCTCCAGGCGCTTTGTATCGATATCGGCATCGGTTCTGTTATCCATGTCAATCATGGCCGTATTGTACCAGATAAGGCGGGGCTATGCTAGAATAATCCCAGAGATACCCGGCGGTGTACCGCCGCTTCGGAGGCCGCAATTGTTCGAATCCCTTTCGTCCCGCATCGCTCGCATCGCCCGGGAGACGCGCAGCGCCTACCTGGAGGGGCGTTACGGATGGGAGACGGGCGAGCTGGATGCCCTGGAGGTGCTTGGCCTCGGTCCCGACGCCGATTTTGAAGCGATCCGACGCCGCTTTCATGAACTGAGCCGACAGAGCCATCCGGACGCCCCCGAAGGCGACCATGAACGTTTTCTGCGCATCAGGAGCGCCTACGATGTGCTAAAATCCGCCTGCAAAACAAAGGAGCCCCATGAGTAAAAGAGCCGTCTGCATCATGAGCGGGGGGATGGACTCGACCCTGAGCGCCTACATGATGAAGTCCCGGGGGTACGAGATTGTCGCCGTCCATTTCAACTACGGCCAGCGCACATGGAAAAAGGAGCTGGCGTGCTACGAAAAGATCGTCGACGCCCTCGGTGTCGACGGCCGTTACGAGATCGATCTCGACTTTTTCGGCCAGATCGGCGCTTCGGCGCTGACCGATGCCGCCATAGAGGTTCCGACCGGGGGCATTGAAGCGGGAATTCCCGTCACCTATGTGCCGTTTCGCAACGGAATTTTCCTCAGTATCGCCGCCGCCATTGCCGAAAAAGAGGGAGCGGAAGCGATCGCCATCGGCGTCGTCGAAGAGGACAGCAGCGGTTACCCGGATTGTCGTGAAGCCTACATTCGGAGCATGGAATCGAGTATCAATCTCGGCACCCGGGACGAGACGCGACTTGCCATCGCCATGCCGCTGGTTCATATGAAAAAGGAGGAGATCGTTGCCGAAGCACTCCGCCAGGAGGTTCCGCTGGAACTGACATGGAGCTGCTACCGGGACGAGGAGCGCGCCTGCGGTGTCTGTGACAGCTGCCGGCTCCGTCTCAAGGGTTTCGCCGCCGCCGGGACGAAAGATCCCATTCCCTATGCGACAGACCCATCCCTTTGAACCCATCATCGACTCGAAGTCGGAACTGCTTATTCTCGGCAGCTTTCCGAGTCTGAAATCCTTCGAGAACGGGTTTTATTACGCCCATCCCCGCAACCAGTTCTGGCCCATCATGTCGGACCTCTTCGGTGTCGTGCTGGAGACGATAGAGGCCCGCCGATGCTTCTGCCTGGAGCGCGGCATCGCCCTCTGGGACGTCTACGGCGCATTGACCCGTACGTCAGGAAATTCCAGTGACGCCAATCTCGCCGACCTGGTGCCCAACGACATCCCTGGGCTGCTTCAAAAACATCCGAAAATCCGTACCGTATTCTGTACCGGCAAAAAAGCGTATGACGGCCTGCGGCGGGCATTTCCTCGGCTCAATGCGGAGGTACGGCTTCTCCCCTCGACGTCTCCCGCCTACGCCGTGCTCTCCTTCGAAGCCAAATGCGACGCCTACCGGGCCGTAAAGGATGCCCTTGGATAAGCGTTTCGTCTATGAGAATGTCGAAATCATTCATCGTGTTTCACCGCGTAACCGCCACAGCTACATCCGTATTGATGGGGAGGGGAGGGTGCTGCTGACCTCGCCCCGTATTTCCGAAGCGGAAGCGCACCGGATCATCGGCGAAAGGATGGCATGGATTTTGAAAAAGCTCGAACTACAGAGCGAAAAAATCCGTCCGGAACCGCGGCTTGGCGAGGAGATCTACTACATGGGAGCGATGCATCCACTGGGAGAGAACCCCGCGTTTGACGACCTGGAGGCGGCCCTCGGGCGGCTCAGAAAACGGAGTGAGGCTGCAATGCTGAGATGCTATGAGCGGTTTTACCGCGAGCGCGCGGCGGACCACCTTGCGGAACGTCTTGCCCATTTCGAGCCCCTTTGCGGCTGCAACGCCTCCGCTTTGAGCGTCCGGAAGATGCGCAGCCGCTGGGGAAGCTGCACCGCCCGCGGTCTCGTGACGTTCAACAGCCGGGTGATGCAGCTTCCCGAAACCCTGATCGACTACATCGTCGTCCACGAACTGACCCACCTGCACCACATGAACCACTCCCGTGCCTTTTACGCGGCGCTGGCCCGTGTGCTTCCCGACCATCGGCGCCGGGAAGCCGCCATCAAAAACTACGGGCTGCTTTAGGTGTGGAGAGCTCCGGCATGCCCGCGACGCTGAAGCCCGGTGTGCGTGCCGGGCGCAGACCGGCATGGGTGTAGCGGCTCCTGGGGTTCCAGAGCAGCCATCCGCCGCTGCCGTAACGCTCCGCCGCATCGATCTGCGCACGAATCTTCGTCGCGCCGAAACGGCTCTTACCGTGAGCATAGTCACGAAAGGCCTGCAGCCACGGCCGGACCCTTACCGGCTCGATTCCTAGGCGCTCCAGGCTGCCGTAGACGACTTTTGAGACGTCGCTGGTCGGATCCTTCAGGCCCATCCATCCGCTGCTGAACCCGGAGGGGTAGAGCATCGGACTGATGTAGTCGGCATACTGCGCCATGGAGGCGACGGTCTGGCCGATCCCCGTATCGCCTTTGTCCCAGGAGACCTGCCCGAAGGTGTCGACGGAGATGAACACGCCGTAGGGCTGCAGACGGTCGCGTGCGCTTTTCAGAAAGGCGGCGACGGTCGCGACGCGGTTTTCGAGACGATTCTCCTGAGAAAACTGCAGTCCGGGCGTTTCGGGAAAACGAATGTAGTCGAAATTGATCTCGTCAAACCCCATCCTGGCGGCATCTTCGGCGATATCGACGTTATAGCGCCGGTTGGCCTCCAAAAACGGGTCGACCCAGGAGAGCCCTTCATTGTTCTGCCAGAGGGTGCCGTCGGTGCGTTTGAGTGCCATCTCCGGCATCGCCGCGGCGCGCTTGGGATCTTTGAAAACGACAATCCTCGCAATGGTGTAGATGCCCTCTTTTTTCCATCGTTTCAGAAACTCCGGCAGGTTTCGGATCGTTCGGCTGCAGTGGGCTTTGCAGCGTGCGGCGTCAGCGACGGAGGTTTTGTAGGAGGTGAGGCCGTACTCGTTTTTGACGTCTACGACAACGGCGTTGATTTCTGTCTGTTTCGCCAGGGTCAGGACCTCCTCGAACCGCTCGCCGCTCATGGAAGCACCCCAAAATGAGAGATAGAGTGCCTTGACGCGGATGGGTTCGACGGTTACGACGGAGTAGGTGCTGTCGCTCTCCAAACGAGCGTGATACGGGCGGTATCCGCAGGCTTTGACGCGGATTTCATCGACCGCGTCGGCGAGTCGTACCGTCCCGTCGGCGTCCGTACGGTGACACTCTCCCCGCGTATCGATGACGCAGGCGTTTGGAACCGGACGCAGGGATGCCTCGTCAAATACGGTGATCGTGGAGGTGGCCAGCAGAAGCAGTGGCGTAAAAAGGAGGATGAAATAGCGTTGCATCATTAATCCGTCAGTTTAAAAATGTATCGGTTGTTTTTACGGCATTGTAGCCACTCTTTGACAAATCAGATCGGCATTTGATCCGAATTTAATGAGGATTGTTGCTATAATTGCGTCAATAACACCCGGGAGAGGCACTTTCGTGGACAGACGCACGTTTTTGGGATGGATCGGTACGACTGCCGCCGCGGCTGCGGCGCCGATGCATCTCCCTTTCGAAACACTGGACTACCAAGAGTGCGAAGCGTTCCGTCGCAGTGTGAGCGTGGCGCGGAGCGACGTCATTCTCGACGGCGCCTCCCTCAAGGCCGTCGCTGCACTCTCCGCAAAACTCCACCGCGCCAGAAAAATCGTCGGATACGGCAATTTCAACCTTCTGGGCTTTGACGATCTCCTGAGGATCGGAAAAAGCTACTCGAAGGTCGGCGCGCTGACGCCGGAGGAGATTGCGCTCTTCGAATCGCTCTTTTACGAAAATGCTTCCAGCTACGGCTTCTACGGCGAAAAAGTCCTGACCTCCCTGACCAGCGAGATCAACGAGCGGGAGACGCTCAAAGTTCCATACACCGGTCACTATCTCTACCGGGGCAGGGCACAGGAGACCTACGAGCAGATCCGCAGGGACATCGGTGATTCCGTCATCCTGACCTCCGGAGTACGCAGCATCGTCAAGCAGATGGACCTCTTCCTGACAAAGATCGTGCGCAGCCGCGGCAACGTATCCGTCGCTTCGCGTTCCCTCGCACCGGCGGGCTACTCCTACCACGGCATCGGCGATTTTGACGTCGGCAAGGTTGGCATGGGAACCCGGAACTTCACCTCCGCGTTCGCCCATACCGATGAGTTCAAACGGTTGATGGATTCGGGCTACATCCAGATCCGCTACACCCGTGACAATCCTTTCGGGGTCCGCTACGAACCCTGGCACATCAAGGTCGTCTAGCGGATATTGAGGAAGTAGCCGAGGCTGACGTCGCTCCAGCGGCGGCACTGCTCCATGTAGGCGGCAATATCGGCCTGAACCCTCGCAAAGTCTTCGCTGGCCGCACTCTGCTCCTCCAACACCTCTTTCAGCGCTTTCTTCCCCGCATCGATGACCTCGTCCGGATATTTTGAAAGGGTAACCCCATGGGACTTGAGCGCATCGAGGGCCTTGATGTTCTCGGCGTGGAATTCGTAGGTCATCCGGGCATTGAGGTCGCTGATGGCCATCTCGAGAATCGCCTGATGCTCCGCTCCCAGACGCTCCCAGGAGCGCTTGTTGAAGGTCATCTCCAGGATGGAACCCGGTTCGTGCCATCCGGAGTAGTAGTAGGGTGCGACCTTGTAGAAGCCCATTTTCATATCCAGGGCCGGCCCGACCCACTCGGTCGCATCGATGACGCCGCGCTCCAGCGACGTGTAGATCTCTCCCGCAGGCAGCAAAATGGGGTTGACCCCGAGTTTGGCGTAGACTTCGCCTCCCAGACCGGGAATGCGCATCTTCAGCCCCTGCATGTCCTCGAGGGTGCGGATCGGCTTGCGGAACCATCCCCCCATCTGAATGTTGGTGTTGCCTCCGGGAAAGGGGTAGAGGTTGTAGCGTTCGTACATCTCGCGCCAGAGCGACAGCCCGTTGCCGAAATACATCCAGGAGTTGATCTCCTCCGCGGTGAAACCGAAAGGCACGCCGCTGAAGAGGGAAAAGGCGCTGTTTTTTCCTTTCCAGTAGTAGGGGCCGGAGTGGAACATGTCTATTTGGCCGCTGCTGGCCGCGTCAAACACTGCCAGCGCCGGGACCAAAGTGTTTTTCGGATAGAGCTTGATCTCAAGGCTTCCGCCGCTCGCTTTGGCGACGTTTTCGGCAAAACGTTCGATGCCGGTTCCCATGATGGGAAAATGCGCCGGCCAGCTGGTGGCCAGTTTCAACGTCACTTTGCGACTGCGGTTGACATTGGCCGAGACGCCTTCGTCCGCTGCACGCTTTCCCGGATGTTTGGAATAGTCGATTGCCTGGCGGTTGCTTTCATTGCATCCTCCAAGCATTGCAGCCGCCGATGTGGCTGCCGCCGCCCCGATAAAGTCTCTGCGGTTCATGTCACCTCCTGGTTGCAGTCAAATCACTATATAACATACTATGTATCCGCGTCAGGTGGAAAACGTGCGGATTATGAAGAACGTATGATACCAAAACCACGTTTCTGCCGACATAGAAACGGACAATGGATTGCAGCAAGGCTCCGGCAATGCGATGCACGGTTCAGGGGGGGGAGCCGTCAACGGCATGGAGGTCGGCAAGGGCGTGCCGAAACGCCATTTTTTCGAAGCCGAAAAGATCGAGTGCCGCTTCGGCCCGTTCGATTGTCGGTCCTGTTTGGAGTGACGTGACGCCAAACAGTTCTCTGACAACGTGCAGCATCTGCGCCGGAAGAATTGCATGGGGCTCTGCTTCCATGGGGGCATATACGGCGCGAAGCAGCGAGACAAACGCTGCATCGAAGTGCCACGACTCAAAAATCATCGCGCTCGCTTCACAGGAAGTCATTCCGACAAAGGCGCGCTCTGCCTCGTCGACCGTAACCTCGCGCAGTTTTTCGGAAAAGGCGGCGGCATTCTCCGATCGGATCAGCTCCTGGGCGATTATCAGTTTGCCGCTCTCCATCAGAAAGGCTGCACTCTGGACCAGCGGAACCATACCGGGGCTGACCCGCTGCATCCATCGCGCGGCGAAGGCACTCTGAAGCGCGGAGAGTTCTCCAAGCTGCGCCACGGACATGCCGTAGGGGGAGAGATCGCCGGGTACCGCCTTGCGGATCATGATGGCCGAAACGAACCCCCGGATCATCGCCGTACCGAAGATCATGACCGCCTGCTGAATGGTTCGAACCTCGCGAGCGCTTCCGTAAAGCGGGGAGTTCGCGGCTTTTAAAAGGTCCGCACAGAGCATAGGGTCGGCTTCTACGAGACGGACCAACGCACCGATGTCGACTTCCGGCGCCGCAAGAACAAGTTGCATCTTCTGCAGCGTTTCCGGAAGCGGCGGCAGGGCTTTGATGTGCCCGATGAGATCGGAGATCACGGGGAAACTCCCGCGAAAGACTGCAAAAAGGCGGTAATGGTTTTGATGTCGGACTTGTTGAAAATTCCCTCGATGGAGTCGCTTTGCTGAATATGGCTGATGATCTTCTGATCGTCTTCGGCGGAGATGATGACCGTCGGTATCTGGAGGTCATTGGACTCCATGAAGTCAACCACCTCGGAACTGATGCCGTCCACTAGGAAGAAGTCGAGAATCAAAACATCGAAATATTCGTGCTCCAGAAGCTCTTTTGCCTTGTTGACGGAGTTGGTCAGGGTGATATGGAAATGGGGCAGCAGATCCTCGAGAAGCATCTTCTGATACTCCTCGGTATCCTCGACGATCAGCAGGCGTTTGGCGCTCTCTTTGGGCGAAACATGCCGCTCGACACGGTTCTGCGTCTCCGGAACGGGCAGGGTGAAATGGAAACAGCTCCCTTCCCCGGGACGGCTCTCCACCCACATCTTGCCCTTGTGAAGGTCTTCGACGATCTTTTTTGTGATCACCAATCCCAGACCGGTCCCCTTGGTCGATTTCTGCATGGGGTTTTCCACCTGCGAGAAGGGCTGAAACAGCAGGTTCATATCTTCAGGTTTGATGCCGACGCCGGTATCGCAGACGGTGAAACGGTAGGATTTTGTCAGAGTGTCATAGGCGATCTCGAGGCGGACTTCACCGCCGGGATCGGTGAATTTGACGGCGTTGCTCAGCAGGTTGAGCAGCACCTGGCGGATCAACTGAGCATCGAGATAGAGTACCGGCGAGATGTCGTTATTGTAGTGCAGCTGCAGATCTTTTTTTTGCGCCATCGGCTCGGTCAGGGCGATGACCTCCTGCACCAGCGTGGAGATGATGGTCATCTCCGGCTTGAAGGTGATTTTCCCTGCTTCCAGCTTAGCAAAGTCGAGAATCGTATTGACGAGGTTCAACAGGTTTTTGCCCGCAATCCCGATTTTGTCGATGTAGGGGCGCAGCTTTTCGGGGATCTCCCGGTTGGTCGAAAGAATCTGGGAGAAGCCGATGATGGCATTGAGCGGCGTACGCAGTTCATGGCTCATGTTGGCCAGGAAGACGTCCTTGGCATTGTTGGCCTCCTCGGCACGGTCCGCCAGGCGGATCAATGCGGCTTCGCGCTCCTTGTTCATGTAGTTGATTTTGACGATTTCCAGCAGAATCCCCATCATTTCGGCAACGTAGGCACGGTCGGGAAGCTCTTTAAGGAAGATGCTGACATAGAGACGGTTGTCGTTGATGATCATCATCGATACGACGTTGGGTTCCGTTTCGGGTGCATCGAGGCCGATGTCGAGGCGTTCAATCGACCATCCCATAGTTTCGAGCAGCATGGAACGGATCTCTTCGGCGACGCATTCGTGTTCCGTGCGGCAGCTGTCGGAAACGCGCTTTTCATAGAGCGTATCGGACCAGTGTCGCAAAAAGCGCATACTGGACTGAACCGCAAAAAAAGCGGACGTGACACTATCTTTCAGCGGCTTGTTGATCAGTTCGTTGAGCTGGCCGGTAATGGCGTCGAGACGCTTGAAATAGACCGCGACACGTTCGTTCCCGGAGACGTCGGATTCCTCCAGCGCCGTCATCATCTTCGTCATGACGGCATGATACTCCTGATGGCGCAGGTCGATCTCGGTCAGATCGATTGAAAAGGCTTCAAGTTCCTTTCGCTGCCCATACAGCTCCTGAATGACGCGATTGACGCGGCATGACTCCGCGTCCGGGGCAATGCGTGAGCGGAGGGTATCGACATCGATCCTTCCTTTTCGAAACGCCTCCAGGGCGAGATGGGCGTCCGCATGGAAGGCATATCCCCTGTAGAGGGTGTCGATCAGCTTCATCGCACTGTTCTCGCCGATCTGAACCTCTTCGTGGCGGGCCCAGTGGTCTTGCATGTAGTGCATCATAAATTCTGAAATCCTCAGAAACTTCAGAATGATCCGCAGGTCCTCGGCGATTTGGCTGTTGACCGAAGAGAGGTCTAAAATGATCTCGGCGAGGATGTTGTATCCCCGGGAAAGATGCACCGGCTTGAGACGTATGGCGTAATGGATTTGCCCGACCTTGGCGATTTTGGCGATCATCTCTTCGTCAAACTCTTTTTCGAAGAGATCGCTCAAGTACTCCGAAAGGGTACGCCTCAACCGGGGGACGTCGGAGGTGGAGATGTAGGGCTGGAACTGGTGTTCGTGCACCAGGTAGCGGTTGTAAAAGCGGTCGACGATCAACCCGGAGAAGGAACGGATGTAGCCGCCTATTTTACGCCGCTGTTCCAGTTCCTCGCCGGTGACGTTGAAGGCTTCAAATATCTGCTGGGCCGTCACGGGGCCGCCTTACGCTTCGCTGCCGAGATAACGCCCCAGCACGCTGCGTATCTCGTCGATGTCGACGGGCTTGGAGATATAGGCATCAAAGCCGTGCATCAGGAGTTTCTCGCGGTCGCCGCTGATGGCAAACGCCGTAATGCAGATGATCGGCATCTCCAGTTTCAGCTCGTTTTTGATCCGTCGGACCAGTTCATAGCCGTCAACCAGGGGCATGTCGACGTCGGAAAGTACCAGGTCGAACTTCTCCTCAGAAAGACGTTCAAGCGCCTCCTGCCCGTTGTCCGCGATGACGGTTGTCGTACCCGGGAAGAGAAGTTTCAGAATGTCTTCGGTTACGATCTGGTTGAACTCGTCGTCTTCGGCGATGAGAATATGCGCCATGGCTACTCCTTCCCCAGGTTTTGAATGAGCTGCAGGATCGAGGGGTGTTCGTCGTCGTCGGGGAACTGTTCCTGAATCTCCAGGAACTGATGCAGGTTCTCCAGGAAAAGGGTCAGCAGATGCGGATCGAAATGGGTTCCGCTTCCCTCCTTCATGATCCCCAGGGCCTTTTCAAGAGGCATGGCCTCTTTGTAGACGCGTTTCGAGGTCAAGGCATCAAAAACGTCGGCGATGGCGACGATACGGGCAAAGAGGTGAATCCCGTCTCCGCGCAGGCCTCGGGGGTACCCGCTGCCGTCGTACTTTTCATGATGTTCACGGGCGATGACCCGCCCAGTCTCCACCACGGGAAACTGCTCGGCGTCGGCAAGAATCTGCGCGCCGAGTTCGGCATGCAGCTTCATGATTTCGAACTCTTCGGGGGTAAAACGCCCCGGCTTGAGCAGAATTTGGTCGGGGATGCCGACTTTTCCGATATCGTGAAGCGGAGAGGCGTACAGCAGCAGCTCCACCTCTTCGGGGCTCAGTCCCGCCAACTCACCGAGTTTTGCGGAGAAGTGACTCATTCTCTTGATGTGCATACCCGTTTCAAGATCGCGATATTCCGAAGCCTTCCCCAGGCGGCTCGAGATTTCGTATTCGGTCGCCTTGGCAAGAGTCAGCGCCTCCTGAAGTGCCCGGGTCCGGGCGTCAACGACTTCATTGAGACGATTTTGGTAGTGGGAGATGCGGGCATAGTTGAGCGTCCGGTGGCGCAACTCGTCGACATCCACCGGTTTCCCGAGAAAGTCATTGGCCCCGACCTGAAACGCCCGGTTCTTCTCCTCGCTATTCGCCGTCACGACAATCACGGGCAACTGAGCGTACCGCGCATCCTCCCGCAGACGACGCAGCGTCTCCAGACCGTTCATGATCGGCATCGCCAGATCAAGCAGCACCACGTCGCAGGTGCCGCCTTCATCAAGATATTTCAGCGCTTCCAGTCCGTTATAAGCCCGTGTTACCGTGACGTCCGGGTGCTCCATAAATGCCAGATCGACAAGGTCGAGATTGAACTCTTCGTCATCAACAGCCAGTATATAGGTTTGTTGCACCATATAGGTCTCTCTCTCCGTCGGCCCAAAGTCAAGAACCGGCCGAAAACCGCCTCAGAAGATTTGACATCAGAAACATTGTCTCTTTTTTGTCACGAGCTGTTGGTACTGATTATAGCACAGGGGATGCTTAGGAACAGCTTGCCGGAAGAGCCGCGTTCCGCGGGGCGGTACGCCCCTTAATGAAACGCGGTAATGATGGCGTAGCAGACGAAAAAGATCAGGTGCGAGGTCCCCTCGAAGTAGTTGGTATTGCCGTCGTCCGTCGTTTTCCACGCCAGGATGATCGTCAGGATCAACCCGCCGATCTGGAGGGTGTTGAAATCCAGCGTCAACGGCGTTCCCGTGGCGAAAGAGAGGGCCATCAGAATCGGTACGGCAAGCATGATGGATGCCGTTGAAGCCCCCATGGCGATGTTGACGACCCGTTGAATCTGGTCATTTTTGGCCGCCTTGACGGCCGTGGCGATCTCCGGTGCGACGGAGATAATCGCGATGATGAGGCCCGCCAGGCCGACGGGGAACTCGTAGGCGTTGACCAGCTCCATCCCCTCGGAGGCGAAGACCTCCGCGACGAAACCGATCACGGCGATCAGAATAAAAAGCATGACGAAGTTCCAGCCCGTCGAGAGGGTGTCGAACATGTCATACTCGTCTTCCGCATCTTCGCTGTCTTGCTGAAACTTGCGCTGGAAGCGGAAAATCCGGCTGCGCGCCGTGGATTTGAAGAAGTGGGAGTGGGTCTTCGTCTGAAAGATAAAGATGATGATGTAAAAAGCGAAAAGAACGAAGGCAATGATGATGCTCGACATCAGCAGGTCCGCTTCGGAGCGGTTGGTGTGGTGCAGGATGCTCGGCACCAGAAGCGCCGAAGCGGCTACCAGCAGAATCGTGGTGTAGGAGCTGGAGGTAGCTTTGTTGTGCTCCTGCTCCTTGAAGGCGAGTCCCCCGATAAAGACGGCGATCCCGAGCAGCACGTTCATGTCGACCAGGACGGCGGAAATGATGCCTCCCTTGACGGTCTCCATGGCGCTGGCACTGTTCGAGGCGGTCATCAGGATCATAAAGAGAAGGATGATCTCCACGACGACGGCGCTGAAGGTCAGTACAAAGCTGCCGTAAGGCTCCTCAAGACGCTCTGCAAGGACCTCTGCGACTTCGGAAACGGTCATGGAGAGCAGGGCGATCGCGATGGCGGCGGTCAGCGTTGCCAGATAGGGGTTGTGCAGAAAATGAACGGCGATGGCCAGAACGGCGAAAACGAGTCCGGCAAGAGAGGTGCGGTGGTACTCCACCAGAAGGTCAAAGGTACTCCTCGACGAGGGAGAAGAGTCGGAATTCAATCGGTCTCCTAGAATAGTGTAAGTTGAACGGGTTCGGCACGTTTCGCTTCGTCAAGAAGCGACTTGTCCTGTTCCGCAATCAGTGCGAAATGGAAGCTCCCGTTTTTCAGGACGTCAATTATATCGCGCTTGGTGCGATAAGTAAAGATATTAGGAGCGTCATTGAAGCTTTCACGCTTGTATTCGGGAATGATGTAGATGATTTTCGCCCAGTTGGCCTGGCGCTGAAGAAAAGCGATCTGCGACGCGACCAGCTCGAAGCTCGGTTCAAAGATGAGCACTTTGTCGCTGGCGCCGAACTCTTTGCGCTCAAGACTGCTGTTGGTGAAGATCGCCTCGAAGTGGGGAATCGGGGCGAACGCCTTGAGACGAAAGGCGATCTTGCGGCTTTTGAAAAAGTGGAGCAGCCGTTCGAGGTAGGGGATGAAAAACGGGGAGAGAAGCTGACGCTCGTAAAAGTGGTTGTCGTAGATAAACGAGGTCTCGAAAAGGGTCTGCTCGATGATGGCGATCTCCTCCCCGGAGCTCGTCGGCAGCTCCTGGACCCGTGTAAAGAGGCTCTCATTGGTCAGCGCCGGCGAGAAGAGTATCCGCACATGCTTTTCGCAGACCCAGAGCTGCTTGAAGATGTCGAGAATGTTCCCCTGCAGTACGATAAAGGCGCCGGGGGTTTCGATCTGGGCAGCGAGTTTCAGGGTGATGGGGTCGCACCGGAAGACTTCGGGCTCTTTTTCAATGAGGCGGAAACGGAGCAGGCGCAGCAGCGCGGAGGTGACGGAATCGACGCGGATCCATGCGATTTCCGGGTCGGTGATCTCCACTTCCTTGTCGCAGACGATACCGTAGGCACCGTTGGCGACGGCTTCGGGAATGCCATCCACGTCGCTGGTGATAAAGAGGTTGCCCCGGTTGACCCGTTTGGGTTCGAAAGCGATATGATCGAAGGCGGTGATGGCCGGGTCGTTTTGCAACGTTCCCTGGATCAGCGCCAGGGTGTTTTCAAGTCTCATCCAATACTGCTGCCTGCTGCTCGTGAAGATTCCGGCCGGATCAAACACAGGCCGTTGTCATCCTTTGCAGCAAGAAGCATTCCCTCGGAGAGAATGCCCATCAGTTTCGCCGGTTTGAGGTTCGCCACGACGCACACCTGGGTACCCAGCAGCGACTCGGCGCTGTAGAAGTCCTTGATACCGGCAACGATCTGGCGGGGTTTCTCTTCCCCCAGATCGACCTGGAGTTTCAGCAGTTTCTTGCTTTTCGGCACCTCTTCCGCTTCGACGACGGTGCCGATTTTCAGGGTCGTTTCGAAGAACTTGTCGAAGGTGATCAGGTTGTCCGGCTCTGCCGCCTTCTCCTCTTTCTTCTCCGGCTTCTTCTCCTCTTTCGGCGCTTCAGACATCGCCTTGGGCGCTTCGGGCATCAGGGGTTCCTCGACCCGGGGGAAGAGGGGCGGCACCTGCTTGATGACGAAAGGAACGAGCAGCCCTTTCTCCTTCACAAGCGTAAGATAGCTCGCAGTATTGATTTCGAAACCGAGGGCGTCGGCGATGGTCGCGGTGGTCTTCGGCATAAAGGGGTGCAGCATTACCGAGGCTTTGGCCAGCAGATTGGCGACGAGCGCGACCGTTGCTAGCGCCTCCTCCTTTTTCCCCTCTTTCATCTTGACCCAGGGGGCATGCTCTTCGATCGCCTTGTTGCCGATGGTGAAGACCTTCCAGAGCTCTTCGAGGTAGCGGTGGGTCTGCACTTCGTCAAGGTAGGCTTCGAGACGGTCAAGTACGGCGTGCGCCTCCTCGAGCTCGCGGCTGTGGTACTTGGCAACGTCAGCGCTGTCGATGGCGAAATCGCTGTACTTGCCGCTCATCCCGATGATGCGGTTGAGGAGGTTCCCCAGGTCGTTGGAGAGGTCGGAGTTGATGCGGTCGATAAAGGCGCGCTGGGAGAAGTCGCCGTCCTGGCCGAAGGGGACTTCGCGCATCATGAAGTAGCGGAAGTTTTCCAGTCCGTAGGCGTCGGCGACCTCCCGGGGAAGGACGACGTTGCCTTTGGACTTGGACATTTTCTCCCCGTCGCGGGTCCACCAGCCATGGGCGCCGATGTGCTTGGGAAGCGGAAGCTCCAGGCTCATCAGGAAGGCCGGCCAGTAGATGGCGTGGAAACGGAGGATGTCCTTGCCGACCAGCTGCATGGTCGCGGGCCAGAAATGCATTTTCGATTCGTCGCCGCCGTATCCCAGTGCGGTGATGTAGTTGAGCAGCGCGTCGAGCCAGACGTACATCACGTGCTTCTCGTCATTGACCGACTCGGGGAGTTTGACCCCCCAGCTGAAGCTGGTGCGGGTGACGGAGAGGTCGTTCAGTCCCCCCTTGACGAAGTTGATCACTTCGTTCCGGCGGGATTTCGGCAGGATAAAATCGGGGTGGGCGTCGTAGTAGTCGAGCAGTTTCTGGCCGTAGTCGGAGAGACGGAAGAAGTAGCTCTCCTCCTTGACGATGCTGGTCGTACGGCCGCAGTCGGGGCAGAACTCGCCGTCGATCAGCTGGGTTTCGGGGAAAAAGGTCTCGCAGCTGACGCAGTAGTGCCCCTCGTATTCGCCCTTGTAGATGTCGCCCTTGGCCATCATGGTCTCGAACGCTTTCTGGACGCCGCGCTTGTGGTCGGCGTCGGTAGTGCGGATGAACTGGTCGTAACTGATGCCGAATTCGTCCCAAAGGTTTTTAAAGAGCGCGGAGATCTCGTCGGCGAAGGCCTGGGAGGATTTGCCGTGCTTCATCGCCGATTCCTCGATCTTCTGGCCGTGTTCGTCGGTGCCGGTGAGGAAGTAGGTCTCCTCGCCCCGCAGACGGGAGTAGCGCGCCATCATGTCGGCGATGAAGGTCGTGTAGGCATGGCCGATGTGGGCTTCGCCGTTGACGTAGTAGATGGGGGTGGTAATGTAGTTGCTCATACTCTCTTCCGTAATGGTTAAATTTGTGTCCTAGAATTCAAATCCGCCGGTCTCGCCCTTGGACATGCTGTCGTAGACCGTCTGAACGTACGCCTGACGGACCTCGCAGCCGATCATCCGCTCGCAGTCGCCGCAGCTCTCGACCTGCCGCTCCCGCTGGCACGACTGAACCCGCTCCAGCGCCTCGTCGAGGCGCTTTTCGAAGATGTCGTCAGACGCCGTAGGCATCTTTTACCCGTCCGATCTCGTACTTGGAGCCGAAGAAGCAGGGCGACGTCTCGTGGGGATCGCCGCAGGGGAGGTCCAGCAGACGTCCCGTGGCGCCGTCGATCGCTTCGCCGCCCGCCATCTCGTAGACGAAGGCGAAGGGGAAGACTTCAAAGAGCTTTCGCAGCTTGCCGTCGGGCTTGTCGGTGGTGCCGGGGTAGCTGAAGAGGCCGCCGCCCTTGATGAGGATCTGATGCAGGTCGGGCACCATGCCGCCGGAGTAGCGCAGACGGTAGCCTTCGGCAAAAAGGCCGTCGACCATCGCTTTATGGTGCGAGGGCCAATGCTGCTGGGTGCCGCCGGGAGCGTTGAGTTTTCCCTTTTCGCCCAGCTTGAGCACCTCCTGCTCCTTGAAGCGTCCGTGGCGGTAGATGAAGTGGCGCACCTGACCCTTGTAGGCGGTGACCAGCTCGGTGCGCGGACCGTAGACGACGTAGACGGCGGCGATCATCTTCTGGGCGTCCCACGCCCCGTCGTAGATGCCGAAGATGGAACCGACACTCAGGTCCACGTCGATCAGGCTGGAGCCGTCCAGCGGGTCGTATGCGATCATGAGACGGCCGTTTTCGTGGAGGATTTCGGACTCCTCCTTCTCTTCGCTGGCGATCGCTTTGATGAGTTCGATCTTGGAGAACTCCTCGGCGATGATCAGGTCGCTCTGGATGTCGAGTTTGAGCTGGATGTCGCCGGACTGGTTCAGGTTGTTCGAATAGTCGACGTCTTCGTTGGTGATCGCCTCGCGGATGCGCAGGGCGCAGGTCTCGATGGCGTTGAATACGGGTTCTAGGGTCACGATATCTCCTTGGCGTGTTGGAAGATCCAGCCGATGACGGCGTCGGGGTCGTTCAGGTCAAGAACGGAAATGCCCTCGGGCAGGGTATACAGATCAAGGTCGACGCTGTCGTCGACGGCCAGGGCGTCCATGTAGGGAAAGTACTCCTCGTCCACGGCATCTCGGAAGATGCTGATGCGGGGAAGGGGAAGGTTTTTCAGCCCTTCGACGAGCAGGATGTCGAAACGTCCGAACATCGCGACGATCTCGTCGAGCTCCTTGTGGCGATGGGAGAACATTGTCGTGCGGGTCGGGGAGGTGACTACCACCTCGGCCCCGGTGTCGGTAAAGCGGTAGCTGTCTTTCCCGGGGACGTCGAAACGGGCTTTATCTTTGGGATCGTTCTTGATAATCGCGACCTCTTTGCCGTGTTCGTGAATCAGTTTGCGCGCGACCTTCAGAATCAGCGTCGTCTTGCCGCTGTTCGAGGGTCCGGTAAAGGCTACTGCGAGTCGTTTTGCCATCACTATCCGTATTTACAGACGCTGCAAGAGCGTCTTCAAGTTTTCGTAGATTATAGTGAAGAAATGGTAAAAGAATATTTAGAGCCTGCCGCAAAAGTGCCGCACCGGCAAATAAAGCGCGCCAAAAGAAGCGACCCGGCACCACCGGGCCCGGTCTTTGGTATAATGCAGCCATTAAAAGAGCGGGAGTGCCCATGCGCATCACTTTTTCCATTCTTCTGGCCGCGGCGCTCGTCGGCGGAAGCGGATGTTCCACCAAAAGCGCCTACGACGCCTTCGAGATGGACAGCCGCAGCGAGCGGGTTCTGACCTACCTCCGCACCGCAACCTTCGTCCGGGAAGGCGCCACTGAAGCCGTCATCTCGACGGTCTATCTCAACGCGGTCTATCCCAAACGCTACAAGGGGGGCGAATACTTCTACATTGCCCTCTACCACGAAGACCCGGAAGCGGCCCTTCAGGGTCTCCGGCTCAACAAGAGCGCGGCACCCGAAGAGGTTCGCGAGCTCGAACAGACGGACCAGCTCTACTCCATCATGCCGGCACGCAACCGCTGGCAGCGCAGTTTCCTGGTGCGTTTTGCGATGCAGTCGGGCGACAAGCTTACCTTGACGCCCGAAAACGGTCGGATCGGGACGGGTGCTTTAGATTATCGAAAAGACGACCGATAGAGACCCGCTCCCCGAAAATCCGCTTATAGACAATGTAGTTCGCCAACACCTTCTTTCCGTACTCCCGGCTCTCGCTGTTGGCCATCATCTCCATGCTCCAAAACGGCTCGTATGAGCTTTTTTCAAAGGCCCCGTCAAGTAGATAGCGTTTCGTAAAACCGATGCCCCCGTTGTAGGCATAAGCGATCAGCAGGGGGTGATAGAGGTACTTCTCGAGGTAGTCCAGGTGGCGTGACGCGTAGGCGATGTTGGTCTGGGGGTCGAACATCTTCTCCAGCGACCCGGTAGGCACCTCCTGCTCCTTGTCCATGGCTTTGACGAGAAAGGGCATCATCTGCATCAGCCCCAGAGCGTAAGAGCGCGAGAGGGCCGAGGGGATGAAACGGCTCTCCTGACGCATGAGCGAGAGCATCATGGCGCGCTTGTCGCTCTTCATGCCGTACATCGCGTCGCCGTAGGGGGCGATGTAGCTGTGCATCTTGTAGCCGTAGGCCCGTTCGAGGATAAACGCCTGCACCGGAAGCATCGGCTCGCTCCGGTAGCGCCGGGCCAGGTCGAACAGCGCCTCTTTGGGCGTCCCGCGGATCGCGTCGACCAGGCCCTCCCACTCGAAAGGGTCGGTGATGTCGACGTCGGGCTTTTTGCGGGGAGAGACGTTGAGGGTGATGAAGTAGTTGTCGACCCGTCGCTCCAGAAGCTCGTTGGCGTAGAGCGAATAGATGTTGATGTCGACGCTCTGCGCCAGCAGACGCAGCAGCTGCGGCTTTTCCGTCACCAGGTACTGCCAGAAGAGCGACTTGTCCTTGTCCATACGATAGTAGAAGGTGTCG
This sequence comes from Sulfurimonadaceae bacterium, assembly GCA_050292215.1. GTDB lineage: Bacteria > Campylobacterota > Campylobacteria > Campylobacterales > Sulfurimonadaceae > SZUA-415. Next base: position 82,936 of record JBNKLF010000004.1, read on the forward strand.
TAGGCGCGCTGCAGCAGCCTGAGCGTTGCCTCTTCGTGGCCGTAACGCAGCTGGTTCAGCGCGAGGAAGAAGGCGCATTGCGATGCGACGCGCTCCGGTTGCACGGCCAGCAGGGCGCGCTGGAAACGCCCCATCTCGTCATCGGTCACGACGAGCTTGACCAGGCGGTCGAAACCGTTCGCACCGGAGAGCTCCCGAACGAATGCCGCGGGGTAGTCGCGGTCGAACATGTCATGGCGGTAGCTTGAGCCCGCCGAGAGGGCGATTTTGACAAAGAGTTTGGGGGCGAGCTTCGTCAGGTCGCTTTCGGGCGTCAGCTCGGACATCGCTTTAAGCCAGGGAGCGTCCGGCGTCTGATCGAAACGGCGGTAGAGCGCTGTTTTGGACTCCTGCGAAAGGCCGGCGACCCGCCCGGGGGAGAGAGCCATGCGGACGCAGTCGTCGGAGGATTCCGTGAGGAGCTGAGCGCCTCCGAGGGACCAGCAGCGCGCCGTCTCTTTGACGTAAGGGTCGTCGGAGCGGGCGGCATAGGCCATGTAGAGCTTGTAGTTGACGCCGTCGAAGAGCGTAAAAGCCCGCTCCGCTTCCGCGGGAGTGACCTGCTCTTGCTGGAGGTACTCCCAGAGCTGGAAATTTCGCACATGCCCTTCGGGCTTGCGGGCAATCTCGTCCAGGGAGAGGGCGAACAGCGATCCCGCGGCCAGCAGGATGCCGATCGTCAGAGGACGGATCATAATGTTGTCGCGAAGGCGTTAAGAAGGTTGACGAAGATCACATCGACAACCTGCAGCGCGATGATGATGATGATGGGAGCGAGGTCGATCCCGTTGAAGACCGTCGGAATGAAGCGGCGCACCAGCGCGTAGGCCGGTTCGGTCAGGCGCCCGAGGATCTGGACGATGGGGTTGTAGGGGTCGGGACGGACCCAGCTCAGCAATGCGGCGATGATAATGACCCAGATGTAGACGTTGAGCAGGGTGTGCAAAATGCCGCCCAGCCCCAGGATGATGCTTCCGAGCGTACTCATTTGACGATCTCCCCAAGATAGTTTTTCAGATATGTGTAGAGGCCAGCAAGTTCCGGTCCATCTTCGGCACCCGTGAGTAGAATACGCAGAGGCGCGGTGAGGTTCTCGTCGTTCAGGCCGCTCTCTTGCATGATATGCGCCTTGAAGCCGTCGAAGGTTTCGAAGAAGGGGGCGGCTTTAATGACGGCGCGAATCTTCCCGGCGGCTTCGGCATATGCGTCGGGAATCACCTTGGGCGCGAAAATCGGCGCGATCCTGGCACGAAGTTCCTGCGTTGTCGCCGCCTCTTCGAGGTAGATTTTGGCCACTTCGCCGATGTCCGCATCGGCAAAACCGACGTAGCGGGAGAGCTCTTTGGCATCGAGACGCCTCAAGTGCTCGCGGTTGACGACACGGAGTTTCTCGAGGTCGAAACGGACCGGGGAGGGGGAGATCGCCTTGAGATCGAACCACGCGACTGCTTCGGCAATGGTGAAGATCTCCGTCGGAGTCTCGTTGCCGAGGAGAATCAGGTAGTTTCCGATCGCTTCGGGGAGGAACCCCTGCTCAAGCAGCCATCTGACGCTTGACGCGTCGTCGCCTTCGCTCATCTTTTCGCCGGCATCATTGAGAACGGCGGGCAGGTGGGCGTACGTGATCTCCTTGTCGTAACCCAGCGCATTGCGCACGGCGATCTGTTTCGGGGTATCGGCAAAATGCTCTTCGCCGCGGATCACCAGGGAGACGTCGGTCAGCATGTCGTCGACGGCGCAGGCGAAGTTGTAGGCAGGGAGCTTCTCGGTGTCCATGATCACGAAGCTGTCGACATCTTCGGGCGCGAAACGGCTCTCGCCCCGGATCAGATCGGTGAAAGCGATGGCGGTTTCCGGCCGCTTCAGGCGGATAGTAAAGGGGTTTTCGTTGTCGATCGTCTCTTCGGGGCGCAGGTGGGTACAGACGTCGTCGTACCGGAAGGGGAGGTGCTCCTCCTCGGCGCGTTTGCGCTTGCGGTCGAGCTCCCGGGGGGTGCAGAAGCAGTTGAAGGCGCGCTTCTCCTGCAGCAGCTGAATGGCCATGCCCCGGTGAAAACGCAGATGGGCGCTCTGGTAAACGGCGTCGCTGTACTCGATGCCGAAGAGATTCAGAATCTCCAGAATCTCCTTGTCTTTGCCCTCGACGTTGCGCTGCGCATCGGTATCTTCGATGCGGATCAGAAGCGGCTCGTTTCTCTGCCGGGAGAGCAGGGCGTTGAAGAGGGCGATCCGAAGGTTTTCGATCTGCATCTCTCCGGTCGGACTCGGGGCAAAACGTAACATAGAAATCCTCTGATTTTTGACGCAATGGTAACAGATTTTTCTTAAAGTTAAAAGGGAGAAAAAAGTGGGAAAGTGGTGACCCCAAGGGGATTCGAACCCCTATGGACGGAATGAAAACCCGCAATCCTAACCATTAGATGATGGGGCCACTTTGTTTGTTGAGTCGAAATTATACGGATGGAAGACTTATAAAATCTTTAAAAAGACCGCTTTTCGCCGAAGAGGAGAAAAGCGGGGGAGCGCAGAGGTTTAGTCGGTGTAGAAGTCGCGCAGTGCGCGGATGATAACGGCGTTTTTGGAGATGCTCTCCGCCTTCGCGTTTTCATCAACCTGCTCGTAGAGATCCAGGGGAAGAGAGATGGAGAAGGTCTTGGTCTCGATCTTTTTCTTTTTGGAGATCATCGCGGTGACGTTGGTCAGGAGTTCAATAATCTTTTTGGTGTCGATCGGCTTCTGGATGAAGCTGTTGACGCCGATCTCGATAGACTCGGAGATCTTCTGGATGTCATTGCTCGCGGAGATAACGATGATGATCTGGTTCGGGTTGATCTCGCGGATACGGCGGGAGAGTTCGATACCGTCCATAACCGGCATGATGATGTCGACGAAAACGATGTCGGGCTTGTTCTCCTGGAAGAGCTTGAGCGCTTCTTCGCCGTTGAACGCCGATGTTACTTCACTGAAAAAGTTGCTGAAGGTTGAACTGAGCAGTTCGTTCGCAACGCCTTCATCCTCGACGACCATCGCCGTCAGTTTTTTTGTCTGTTCCGTAAGTTGGACCAAATCGATGTTTGACATTCTGTTTTTCCTTCATCGGTAACCGTCAGCCCGACCGGAGCGTTTACGTGCCCCCAGGAGAGTTTCGTCTACCTCTGTGTTAGATAATGTTGAAATTATAGGAGCGACACAATTACATATGGCTTAAAAAATATGTTTATTTTCGTTTTGGGACAAAAAGTATGACAAAATGGGGTCAATACTTTTTAAACTGCTCCAGCCACTCATGGTTGGATTCCACCGTACGCTCCTTCTGTCGCAGCAAGGAGTCGATGATCGCCTTCAGTGTCGCTTCATCCATAAACTCCAGCATATCGGGGTTGATATGGGTCACGGAGCCGCCTTCATAGCCGTTGAGAAGATTTTCGATATCGCTGATAAGTTGTCGTTTGTTTGATTCCATGGAAGGCATCCTACCATAAAGGGGCGAAATCCCGCGAATCCGGCATGCCGTTTTCTCTCCGGCGAAAACAGCGGCCGTGCAAGGCTGAAAAGAACGTGTTACAACGGACGCGATTGGGGACCGATGTAGCGCTGGCGGGGGCGGGCGATCTTCATCTCCTTATCCTGCTTCAGTTCGATCCACTGGGTAATCCACCCGACAGTGCGCCCGAGTACGAACATGATGGTAAACATCTCTTTGGGAATCTTGAGCGCCGTGAGAATCAGTCCCGAATAGAAGTCGATGTTGGGGTAGAGTTTGCGGGAGATGAAATAGTCGTCCTCGAGGGCGATCTTCTCAATGCGGTGGGCGATGTGCAGCAGCTCCGAATCGACTCCCAGTTCGTCCTTGAGATCATCCAGCAGCCCTTTGAGGATCCGCGCCCTGGGATCGAAGTTCTTGTAGACCCGGTGGCCGAATCCCATCAGCTTGAAGCTGTCGTTGGGGTCCTTGGTCCGCTTGATGAACTCGTCCACATTGTCGACGCTGCCAATGTACTGCAGCTGGGCGATCACCGACTCGTTGGCACCGCCGTGGGCCCGGCCCCAGAGGGCGTTGATGCCCGCGGAGATGGCGGCGTAGGGGTGCGCGCCCGTCGAGGCGACACTGCGTACCGTGGAGGTCGAGGCGTTCTGCTCATGATCGGCGTGGAGGGTGAATATGGTATCCAGGGCCCGCACCTCCAGTTCGGAGATGGGAGGGTTCTCTCCCGGGTAGGCCCGCATCATATAGAGAAAATTTTCGGTATAGGAGCGTTCGAGGTCCGGGTAGATGTAGGGGATGCCCATTTTGTGGCGGTAGGTGAACGCCGCCAGGGTCGGCATCTTGGCAATGATGCGCCGGGCCATCTCCTGAAACTCCTCGTCGGTCGTTATGTTGAGATGTTCGAAGTAAAACGTCGAGAGGGCGGAGACGGCTGACGCCATCATCGCCATGGGGTGCGCCTGGCAGGGGAAGGCGTTGTAGAGCTGCTTGATCCCTTCGTGAACGAAGGCGCGCTTGCGCAGCTCCTGGTCGAAAGCGTAGAGTTCGTCGCGGGAGGGGAGTTCTCCGGTCAGCATCAGGTGGCAGGTGTCGAGGTAGCTCTTTTTCAGCGCCAGATCGCTGATGTCGTAGCCGCGGTAACGCAATTCCCCCTTGCCCCCATCGATGAAGGTGATGGCGGAGCTGCAGCTCGCCGTCGAGGTAAAGCCGGGGTCGTAGGTGAACATCCCCGTCTCCTTGTAGAGGCTCCGGAAGTCGATGACATCCTCGCCCCGCGTCGGGTGCAAAATGCTGAATTCGTAGGTTTTGCCGTTTCGGTTGTCGGTCAGGGTAATCGTGTCCATGAGGCACTCCGGGGGCATGGGATTGGAAAACATAGTATAGCAGTTCGCATTAATCGCAACTAAACCGTTCGCGGCGGCCGGGGCGCTTTAGCTTGCACCGTTCGCATTCGAAGGGCAGATGGAGTATAATGGGCTATTATGGAACTGACACCCACGTACAGCTATCGCCAGCCGGTACCCATTGTCGCAGGCCAGAGCCGTGAAACCGCTCAGGGGAGCGCACGGGAAGCGGAGGAGTCGGACACCGGTTCCGAAGCGCTTCAAAAAGCGAGCGACCCGAAAGTGAGGGAACTGCAGGCTGCGGACACCCACGTCCGCGCCCACGAAGCGGCGCATATGTCGGCGGGCGGCGGCGTGGTCACGGGCGGGGCGAATTTCACCTACGAGCGGGGCCCCGACGGCAGGATGTACGCCGTCGGCGGCGAAGTTCCCATCGATATGAGCGAGGGGAACACTCCCGAAGCCACCATTGCCAAGGCGCAGCGCATCCGCACCGCCGCCCTGGCCCCATCTGATCCCAGCCCACAGGACTACAAGGTCGCCGCTACGGCGACGATGATGGAGATGCAGGCGCGCATCGAGCAGATGCGCGAACTCCAGGCGGAGATCGACGGAGCGCGGCGCTACGCGGAGCAGGGGCTGCAGCCCTCCGGTACGTCGGCGTCCGCCGTCAACGAACCGCCGGCGCAAAGCGCCTGACAGCCCCCCTACGCCGCCTCAGCGGCTTTTCCAGAATCTTTTTCATAGCGCTCCTGCGCCCACCGGATGAGCAGGATTACCTCCCACGCAATCAGCATGGTCATCAGCGTATGGCTGAAAAAATGGTCCCCGATCGCCATCTTGTAGATGCCCATGCTCCACCCCAGCACCATCCCGGTAGCGAGTCCGCCGATGCGCCATGCGCGACGGCGGAAGAGGAAGAAGAGGGCCATCATGGCGAACCCGCCGCTGGCGTGACCGGCGGGCCAGCAGCGCAGCCGGCATTCGGGGCGGGTTCCCTCCGGGAACGTGTCGAGCACCTTGACCTCGGGGTAGGGGCCGCCGTAGTGTTCGATCTGCCGGGGGCAGGGGGTATTGGTAAGTGACTTGAGCGTGCCGACCAGAGCGGGCACCGCGATGAGCGCCAGCAGCAGCGTCAGCAGTCCCTTTCGGGAACGGCGCACCGCGGCGCTGCGGCGAAACAGCGTCAGGAGCGCGAGCAGCGCCACCGCGAAGAGCGTCAGAAACGCCTTGATGCCGTCGTAAAAGATCCAGGCGGCCACCGGTTCACTGCGATCGATCAGCCAGCGATGCGACCGGCTGTCGTAGAAAAGATCCTGAAGCAGCAGGTCGAGATCCGTCATCTGGAAGAGGGCGAGAGTCACGACGATCAGCGCCCCCGTCGCCGCCAGCTGCCTACTCCGGGATCGTGGCATCATGCAGCATATCCTGTTCGGGATCGTAAAGATCGGTCTCGACCTCGAAGAGCCCCAGCAGGGAGTGGAAGAGGTTGTCCTGGGTGAATGCCCGTGTCCGGTAGCCTCGAAGCGCATCGCGGTCGACATCCTCCGCGATGGCCCCGTCGAACCAGACCATCGACGCCACGTGCGTCTGGGTCTCGGGCGCCATGAAGTAGGGGAGCCCGTGCAGGTAGAGCCCGCTCTCCCCCAGGCTCTCGCCGTGGTCGCTGATGTAGAACATCGCCGTCTCATAACTCTTCGAATAGGGTTTCAAAAAAGCGATCACCTTGGCCAGGAAGTAGTCGGTGTAGCGGATGGCGTTGTCGTAGGCGTTGCCGATCGATTCGGGTGTGCACTCCTCGAGCTGGTTCGTCTCGCACACCGGCGTAAAGACCTCGAAGGATTTCGGGTACCTTTTATAGTAGGCGGGGCCGTGGTTGCCCATCATGTGCAGTACGATCAGCATGTCCTTGTCCCGATGTCGGGCAATGTAGTCGTCCAGGCCCGCCAGCATCCCCTCGTCACGGCACTCCTCGTCGCAGACGGGGTTTTTGGCGGGGGTTCTGAAATCTTCGAAGGGGACCCGCAGCGCAACCCCCTTGGAGTCGGAGTTGTTGTCACGCCACAATACCTCGACGGAGCCGGTGTGCACCAGGACGTCGAGAATGTTCTCCGTGAAACGCCCCTTCTCCTCGTCGTACTCCTCCTTACCGAAGAGGGAGAACATGCAGGGCACGGAGACGGCGGTCGAGGTCCCGCAGGAGCTCATGTTGGTGAAGTTGACCAGGCCACCCTCCTTTTCGAGCATCGGGTTGGTTGCTCTTGGGTAGCCGTTAAGGGAGAAACGGTCCGCCCGTGCGGCCTCGCCCACGACCAGCACGACCAGCTCCTTGAGATCGGCCTCGTCCGCCGGCTCCGGCGCAACCTTCGCGTCGGTGCCGATGGCGCGAACCGTGACGGGTCCCGAAGCCGTGTTCTTCGCCAGGTAGTGGCCAATGCTGTAGATCCAGTAGGTCGGGTTCGTATAGTAGCGCAGCGGCTTGTGCTCCCGGAAAAAGGAGGCGTAAAACTGGCTGAAGGCAAAGAGCAGAAACCCAATCAGCGCCAGGGAGATGCCGACGCCGAGCAGTTTCGCTTTGAGCTCCTTGCGCCAGGAGCGGTAGCGGATCGGCACGCGGTAGACGTAGAGTGCGGGAAGGGCGCCGAAAAAGAGCAGGCGCATAAAGAGCGACACGCTCAGCAGGTCCGCCGACTCACCAACGTTAGTCTGAACGATGTTTTGTATCATCCCGTCGTCGATGACGACGTTGTAGGTCCCCATAAAGTAACCGGTCGCGGAGGAGACGGCCAGGACGGTCATCAGCACGGGTTTGGTCGTATAGCGGCCGCTGACGAGCGTCAGAAGCAGATACGTCACCGCGACAAGGACGAGAAAGAGCGAGGCGATGAAGAAGGCGTTCGCGAAATTGAGGGGGTAGACCTTGAGGACGTTGGCGAAAAACGCGCCGTTGCCGAACAGGGCCAGGAAGAGGGCGGTCATAAGCGTGAGGCGCTGCTGGCTGACGGGCCGCATCAACCGCTTGAAGTCGAACGGGACATTCATATCAACACACCCCTTACGCCGCTACGACCAGCAGCCAGACGACCCCGTCGACCACGAAGGAGAGAAAGACCAGCGCCGCACCGGCGTCCTTGGCCCGTTTGGCCAGTTCGTGGTGTTCCAGGGTATTGAGATCGACGCAGCGCTCGATCGCGCTGTTGGCGACTTCGGCCATCACCGGAAGGAAGAGGGCGGCGAACATCACCGCATGCTGTACGTAGGAGAGCCCCGGCCAGGCCCAGGCAATGACTCCCGCTACGACAAAAAAGAGCAGCTGCCGACGAAACGAAGGTTCGTTGCTCCAGATCTCCGCGAGACCGTTGAGCGCATAGCGCGTGTTGTTCCATAGGGTATATTCGGGTTTGTTCAGGGCCATCTCGGCGTCGCTCCTTGTCAGTCACTCTCATGCAACGTCATCGTGTTGCATCGACATCATAAAGGCAGTTCGCAAACGTAAGGCAATAGCACCGTATACAGTTTCCCGTAGGGGCAGGATTTTAATGCCATATTTATATTGATTAACATAATGTAGATTCTATTGAAAATAATAGGGAGCCCTCCAGGGGCCTCCCCCGGCTCTAACGATGCAGCGGCGAATGGAACAACGGTTCTCTCTCGATGATGCCCGAGAGGAACGTCATGGCATAGTCCCAGCGTGCCGTGACGGCTACGGCATCGCGATGCATGGCCATCTGCGTCGTTCTGCCGGTCAGTTCGGCATAGCGTTTTGAGATCACGGAAGTATTCGGGCCGTAGATCAGACGCATGGCGTGACGTCCGGGCGCCATGACGGCAATGACCGCCAGGCGGCTGCCGTCACGACGCCGCACCTGCAGCAGCGTCAAAGGTCCGCTGTGATCGACCATATCCGTACGGGCCGCCTCAAAGATCGCGTCGACCGTTCGAAGATCGTTGCGGGCAAAACGGTAGCCCGGAGCCAGCCGTACCGTTTCGCAAGGTGTATCGGGCACGGCAGCACTTCGATACCGAATGACGCGGATCGGGTATGCGCCTGCCGCCTCCGCCGAAGCATCGTACATAAGAACGTCGCCGCATAGTGCCGCAGCCTCTGCGTCGGGCACCGGGGACGGAAATGCGCAGGATGTCATATTAATTAGTATGAGTAAGGAGATACCGATCTTACTACCATAGACCGCAATGCCCCTGTAAACCATGGCCGCACCCTCCTTCGATGGTCATACGATCACCCTATTGAGCTTCTGCCGATTATGCCATACCGCGCCTAAAGGCACGACGCCCTTCCCCGCTTTGAAACCCACGCCGTTAGCGTTTGAAGCATGCGATTGGGCAGCCTCTTTTCAGTCGAAAAAAGAACGGTTGTTCACCTTGAACATTAGAAGTATGAACATTTGTTCATGCCCTATTAAGGCAATATTAACAGTTGTTCATATATAGTTGTATATCTATTAACGATTGTTCATAAAAGGAGCTTGAAATGCCCGAAAACAGGGAGTTTAAACAGGGTAAACACACGAAGGAGCTGATTCAGGAAGCGGCGATGGAGCTCTTTTCTGAGCTTGGGTACAAAGGGGCGTCGGTACGGAAGATCGCGGGGAAAGTCGGCATTCGCGAGAGTGCGCTCTACAACCATTTCGCCAACAAGGAGGAGATCTTCTACAGCGTCGCTTCGACCATCTTCTCCACCCCCTTCTCCGACGAGCGCACGCCCGTATCGGAACGTGTCAAGGGGGGCAAAAAGTTCCTTTCGAGCTTTATCGTCCAGTACAAACTGGTCACCTTCGACAAACACAAGGAGCGGCTCTTCCGCATTATGATGATCGAACTGCTGCAAAACGCGCAGCTGCGGAAGAATTTCATGCAGGAGTACCACGAGCGCAACGTCAAGATGCTTTCGGAGGCTTTTTTCGTCATGATGCAGGAGGGGCTGGTACGCTCTTCGGACCCGATGCTGATGGCCAACGAGTTCCTGGCCCCCCTATTCTATCTGAGGCTCCAGGTCACCCTGCTGCGCATCGACGGCGCATCGACGACCACCCTCTCAACCCAGTTCGAGAAGCATGTGGAGTTTTTCTGGGAGAGCGTTGCGCGTTAACGCCCCTCCCCGGCCATGAAAGTGTATTGATATTTTAAAATATCAACCTAGGGACGGCACCAGTCCCGCGTTTTCTTTCCCCCGTCGTAGGGGACGGCAAGCCCCTGCTCCAGCAATGCTTCGGCGACACTCTTCCCGTCGGCAAAAACGTCGGCGACGATTCGGAAATATTTTCCCCGTTTCATATGACGCAGCTCCACCCGTTTCGCACTGCGCAATATGGAGACCGTCACTTCCTTGGCCCGCCGGGCCAGTGCCTTTTCCAGGTCGCATTTCCCCCGCATCTCCGGAGTATCGATGCCGTTGATGCGGATGCCGATGCGCTCGCCGATGATATCCGGATAACCGGCGATGTCCGCCCGGAAGGTATCGCCGTCATAGATGCTGGTGACTTCGGCGACGGCAGTTCCGAAATCCTTGTCGTTGACGGAGGTTGCATGAAGCAAGAGGGGGAGTACAAAGCAGATGGGAAGCAGGAATCGAATCATAAAGGCGCGGTCTCGTTGATGAAATAGATGCGGGATTATACTTCATATCAACATGAAGAGAGATTGATCGCAAGCAATATGAATCAGTGAATCTCGATGCTCTCCCCGTCCCACTGGATGATCACTTCGTAAAGGGCGGCAAGTTTGGCGATGCGCATCACCTCTTCGATGCATTGCGTGTCGCAGTTGCATGCTTCGAGCCGTATGGTATGGTCGGCGGTCATCTCAAGTTGGTGGTATTGCAGGGCCATAGCCTCGAGTTCGTTGTAGAGCTGCTCCATCATCAGAAACCACTCCGTTGTTGAAATTGCTTTCATTATACGGTCAAAAAGTGGCAAACTATGATCGATTTATCCAATCATGCTCCCGCGATATGGCGCTAAAGACGGTTGACGCGGTTCTTTCCGCCCTCTTTAGCCTCATACATCGCCCGGTCCACCCGGACGATGACACCCTCCAGCGGCTCGTCGGCGCGGCACTGGGTCACGCCGAAGCTGGCCGTCACCGGTGCCGTGGCGATGTTTTGCAATACGGCGTCCTTTTCAAAAATGCCCTGAAGCTTTTCCGCGATCTTTTCGGCGTGTTCCACATCGGTCTCGATCAGGCCGATGATGAACTCCTCCCCGCCCCATCGGCAAATCAGATCGGTGTGCCGAAGGTCCTGAATCATCAACTCGGCCAGACGTTTGAGCACGCGGTCGCCGACGTGGTGCCCCAGCAGGTCATTGACCGCCTTGAAGTTGTCAAGGTCGAAAAAGACGATGGAGAGCGGCGTGTCGTTTCGCCGGGACAGAAGATGCGCATGCTCCAGCCGTTCGTTAAAGGACCTGCGGTTCATCAATCCGGTCAGCGCGTCATGGGTCGCAAGATACTCGAGTTTGCGGTTGTACCCCCGAATGGTCATCAGAATGATCAGCGTCACCGCCAGGGTGATCAGCAGGGAGGTTGTCAGGTTGAACCAGAAGGTCCGGTTGACGTCACGGGTAAAGTCCTCCATTTTTGCTTCGACGACAAGACTAAGATGAAGTTCGGGAATGTACTTGGTATTGACCAGGTACGCCTTCCCGTTCCTGGTATATTTCAAAATTTTCGAGGTGTGGGAGAGCAGCGCCTCTTTGTGGGCGTACAGGGCCGGGTTGTCCGACAGGTACGTCATCTGTCCCTCGCGCCGCTCCGCCAGTACGATCTTCCCGTCCCGATCGATGAAGTATACGTTAAAGTTGAACTGCTCGCGGAAGCGGCTGAGCATCTCGTCGATGTACGAGATACGGTGCCCGATGCCCGTGGCGCCGATAAGGTGGTAATCCGAATCGAAAATTTTGTAATTGATGAACATCATCAGGGAGTTGTCGAGATTCTCGTTGTAATCGAGATTGATCTCATGATCCTCCGGGCTCTGTTTGAAGTCGAAATACCAGCGGTTGTCCGGGTTCTCCTTTTGAAGGTGCTCGAGAAAACCGTTATGGGTGTAATAGCTCTGTGTTTTCTCGGAAACGAGGAAGGTGACGAACATTCCATTCCGGTTTTTGACGGCTTCGAGGTACCGGGCGATCTTCTCCCGGTCGTTTTCATCGTTTTGCAGCCAGTCCTTGACGAAGGTGTCCCCGGCCATCATGGAGGAGACCAGGCCCGGCTCGATGATGTGACTCTGTATCTCGGTATAGATGTTGTCGACGGAGAGCGGCAGGGAACGGTTGATGAGTTCCTCCTGCGTGGCACGGACGGAGACGGTGTAGTTGATGAGCGATATGGAGAGCGAAAGGATCAGCAGGAGGATCGAGACGGTGAAGACGATTTTCAGGTTTCCGGCGGATTTCATGGGCTGTCACTGCTTTATGATGATTTGCTTTGAGAAAGATTTATGGTAGCAGGTGTTTGGTTAAACGTAGTGAAGATAGCGGTACAACGTAAGCCGGGTTCTGTTTGTGACGACAATTAATCTACTGCGTATCTCGCGACACGCCTCAAGCGAGACAATAGCATTGTAAGACGCTAACCATCTGTCTCTTGCTGCCGGGTTGGGTTTACATAGCTGCGATGATTGCTCAAAGCACTGGTGGGCTCTTACCCCACCGTTTCACCCTCACCTCTTGCGAGGCGGTTTACTTTCTGTTGCACTGTCCCTCGGCTTGCGCCGGCCATCCGTTAGATGGAACCCTGTCTTACGGCAGCCCGGACTTTCCTCTTGACGTCGATGCGCCAAGCAGCCGCCTGTTGTACCGCCGTTATTTTACAGGAGCGGGCCTGAAACAAGGGTCAAATTATTTAATATTATATAATATACTATATAGTACCAAAAAAAAGCGGTCCGAAGACCGCCCTGCTTCGCGTTGCAGCCGGGATTAGCTGGCTGCTTTTGCTTCGTTGGCGTATTTTTCGCCGAGTTCGAACGCCTTGAGGTTCGCTTCGTGAACCTTTTTCGGAACTTTGGAGAGCATGGTGTTGACCAGAGTCTCTTTGTCCAGGGCGTTTTGAAGCGCATTTGCGATGGCGAGCGCGACGACGGATTGGGTAATCACGTTGCCGACTTCCTCTTTCGCGATGGTAATGATCGGAATCTCGATGATGTTCCAGTTTTTGCGGTCTTCGTCCGTCGGATGGACCAGGTTCGGGTCGACAACGATCGTACCGCCCTTGGTGACACCCTCTTTGAAGAGGTCGTAGCTTTTTTGCGCAACGGAGAGCATAAAGCCGATTTCGCCGTCGTTGGCGTACGGGTAGAAGATCTCGTCGTCGTCGAGGGTGATGTCGACGACGGTCGGTCCGCCGCGAACCTGCGACGTGTACGTCGCGGTTTTCAGACCGTAACCGCCCTTGGCGATTTTGGCCGCTGCGAAGATCTCGCCCGCAAGAAGAACACCCTGACCACCTACACCGGTAAATCTCATAATTTGTCTTGCCATAGTGCCTCCTTAGATCTTTTTCTCAAAGTCGTCTTGCGTGATCGGACCGCGTTTGCCCTGGTGGAAGCCGATGACCTCACCGTAGTACATGTCGCAGTATTCGCGCGCTTCCGTATCTTCATGCAAAATGCCGGTCGGGAAGATGTTCTTCTGCTCTTCGGCAGGAAGGGCATCCCATTTTTTCTTCGGCATCGTGATGCTGTCGATCCACTGCAGGTTCTCCATCGCGTTGGCCATTTTGTTTTTACGGCCGAGGTTGATGTGACAGTTGGACATGATGTCGAGGAAGGAGAAACCGCGGTGCTGCAGCGCCTTCACGAACACTTTTTCCAGTTTTTTCGGGTCGAGCATCGTTTCGCGGGCAACGAAAGAAGCGCCGGCGGCGATCCCCAGTTTACACGCGTCGAAGGTCGGGTCGATGTTCCCGGACTTCTGTGACACCGTCCACATGCCCTGCGGCGTGGTCGGAGAGGTCTGGGAGTTGGTCAGACCGTAGATGAAGTTGTTGATGATGATGAACGTAATGTCGATGTTGCGGCGCGCACCGTGAATGGTGTGGTTGCCGCCGATCGCCAGCGCGTCGCCGTCGCCGCCGACGCAGATGACGTATTTGTCCGGGTGCATCAGTTTGATGCCCGTCGCAAACGCGATCGTACGACCGTGGGTCGTGTGAACCGTGTTGAAGTCGACGTAGGAGGAGAAACGGCCGGAACAGCCGATCCCGGAAACGACACAGACGTCGTCGCGATCGATGCCGAGCTTGTCGATGGCACGGACGAACGCTTTCAGGATAACACCGTCACCACAACCCCAACACCAGAGTGTCGGCATCTTTTCAAGTCTCAGATATTTATCGTAGTTAAATGCCATTTTAGAATACCTCTTTTACTTTATTGACGATCTCGTACGGGGAAATCGCACGGCCGTTAACCTTGTAAAGGCCCTCGATGTCGAGTCTGCTGGAGACGCGTTCGACCTCTTCGGTGTACTGGCGGATGTTCAGCTCGACACAGAGAACGTTCTTGATCATGTCGGTGTACTTCTTGATCGACTCCGCCGGGCTCGGCCAGAGTGTGATCGGGCGGAAAAGACCCGCTTTAATGCCGTCGGCACGCAGGTGGCGGATCGCCTCTTTGGCCGCCAGGGAGACGGAGCCGTAGGCGATGATGAGGACTTCGCCCTCTTCTCCCGTCATGTCGTCAAGCATGTACTCTTCGTTGAGTTCGAGCTCGTCGGTGTGCGCCATGACCTTGTCTTCAAGGCGCTGGATCAGCTTGCGGCAGGTCTCGATCTCTTCGGTCGGGAAGCCTTTGCCGTCGTGGTGCAGACCGGTGAAGTGGTAGCGGTAGCCTTTGAACATCGGGTTCAGAACGGCCGGCTGGTCCCACTCGCACTCGTACGGGCGGTAATCTTCCGGTGCCCCGTCAAAGGTTTTACGCGGAACGATCCCTTCCGCAACGGCTTCCGCCGTCGGGATGATCGCCTTGCCGTGCATGTGACCGATGGTCTCGTCGAGAAGGACGAAGACCGGCTGCATGAAACGGTCGGCGAGGTTGAAGGCGCGAACCGTCTCGGTGTAGCACTCCGCCAGGTTGCCCGCACAGAGGGTAATGGAGCGGTAGTCGCCGTGAGACGGGTTTTTCGCCTGACGGACGTCGCCCTGGGAAACACGGGTCGGCAGACCGGTAGAGGGGCCGCCGCGCATAACGTTGACGACGACGAGCGGAACTTCCGCCATCTGCGCCAGACCGAGGTTCTCCGCTTTGAGGGAGATACCGGGACCGGAGGTTGCCGTCATGGTACGGACACCGGACATACCGGCGCCGGCCGCTGCCGCAACGCCCGCGATCTCGTCTTCCATCTGGATGGCAACGCCGCCGATGCGGGGAAGCAGGTCGGAAATCGTGTGCATTACCTCGGAAGAAGGTGTGATCGGGTAACCGCCGAAAAAGCGGCATCCCGCGTCGACCGCTGCTTTTGCCGCCAGGTCGTTACCGGTTGAAATTACTTCTCTTGTTGCCATATTACTTCACTCCTTGCTGATCCAAAGACATGTAGTTGTTCGCTACAATCTTCGTCTGACGCTCTTTGGCTTCGTCGGTCAGCTTCGCAAATTTGAATTGTGATTTGTCCGCCACGTAGATCGCGAAGTCCGGACAGGAAATCTCACACTCGTTACACCCGATACAGGACTCCGGATGGTCGATGGAGATCATCGCACCCAGAGTTGACGTAGAGTCGTAACGCATACCGAGTACACCTGAAGGACAGACTGATACACAGATGTCACACGCTTTACAGTTGCTTTTGTTTACCCAAACCGGAACATTGCCCGGATATGGAATCATCCCAGATGCCATATATTCTCCTCGTGGTTAAGTTAAATTACTCCGTGTCGTCGGCAGTACGGAACTTGCCGATTGCACAGGAGACAAAGCTCTTAGCTTTGAGACCGGCCGCATCAAGCGTCCCGACCTCTTCGTCATATAGAGGATAGCCAAGAGAGCGTAATATCGCTCTAAAGTGTGCTGTTTGCGCCTCATCATCCGCTTCGAATGTTACTTTTCGAGGCTCGCACGATAGATCCACCTCCACACCGGCGAAGCCGGCCTCGGAAAGTGCCTGTTTTATGGACGCGGCGCACCCGCCGCAACGAATGTTGGCTACCTCGTAGGTGTAACGCATGGTTACTTCTTCATGACCTCTGCAACGGCTTTGCCGATATCTGCCGGAGATACGACGACCTTGACGCCCGCGGCTTCAAGGGCGGACATCTTCTCCTGGGCGGTACCGGCACTGCCGGAGATGATCGCACCGGCGTGGCCCATGCGTTTACCCTTCGGAGCCGTCTGTCCCGCGATGAACGCGACAACGGGCTTCGTGATGTTCTCTTTGATGTAGGCGGCCGCCTGGATCTCCAGGTCCCCGCCGATCTCGCCGATCATGACGATCGCCTCGGTCTCCGGGTCCGCTTCGAACATCGGCAGCAGCTGTTTGTAGCTCAGGCCGATGATCGGGTCACCGCCGATGCCGACGGCCGTTGTGATGCCGAAGCCCTCTTTGACCACCTGGTTGGAGGCCTCGTAGGTCAGGGTGCCGGATTTGGAAATCAGGCCGACGTTGCCCTTTTTGAAAATGAAGCCCGGCATGATGCCGATCTTGCACTCTTCGGCAGTAATGATGCCCGGGCAGTTCGGCCCGATGGTCATCATGTTCTTCTTCATGGCATAGGCTTTGGCGTACATCATGTCCTTGACCGGCGCGCCTTCGGTGATGATGACCGCCAGTTCGATGCCGGCGTCCGCCGCTTCCATGACCGCGTCGGCAACGAATGCCGGCGGAACGAAGATCATCGATACCGTCGCAGCCGTGGCCGCGACCGCTTCATCAACGGTGTTGAAGACCGGTTGGCCGAGATGTTCCTGGCCCCCTTTGCCCGGCGTGACGCCGCCGACGATCTTCGTGCCGTAAGCCAGACACTGCTCCGCGTGGAACGAGCCTTCCTTGCCGGTAAAGCCCTGAACGATGACTTTGGTCTCCTTGTTAACGAGAATACTCATAAGTTATGCTCCTTTCGCTGCAGCTACGGCTTTTTTCGCACCGTCTTCGAGGTCGGTGGCCGCAATGATGTTGTCGATCCCGGCGTTGTTCAGGATCTCCGCCGCTTCCACGGCGTTGGTGCCGTCGAGACGGACGATGACCGGTACGTCGACCTTGGTCAGTTTCGTCGCTTCGAGGATGCCGTTGGCGACACGGTCGCAGCGGACGATACCGCCGAAGATGTTGACGAAGATCGCCTTGACGTTGGGGTCCGCGAGAATGATCTCGAAGCCCTTCGCAACGGTTTCCGGGTTCGCCCCGCCGCCCACGTCGAGGAAGTTGGCAGGTTCGCCGCCTTCGTAGTTGATGGTATCCATGGTCCCCATCGCCAGACCGGCACCGTTGACCATACAGCCGACGTTGCCGTCGAGTTTGACGTAGCTCAGGCCGTATTTGCCCGCTTCGATCTCCGTCGGTTCCTCTTCGGAGAGGTCGCGCATTTCGGCGACGGCGCTCTGGCGGTAGAGGGCGTTGTTGTCAAAGCCCATCTTCGCATCAAGAGCGAGGAACTCCCCTTTGCCGGTTTTGATGAGCGGGTTGATCTCGATCATCTCCGCGTCATGGTCCATATAGACGTTGTAAAGCGCCGCGGCGAAACGGATGAAGCTGTTGACTTCCTCTTTCGGGAGGCCCAGACCGAAGGCGAGCTTGCGGCCGTGGAAGCCCTGGAAGCCCGTCAGCGGGTCGATGGCGACCTTGATGATCTTATCGGGAGATTTATGGGCGACCTCTTCGATCTCCATGCCGCCCTCGGTAGATGCCATCATGACCGGCATTTCGGACGCACGGTCGAGGACCATGCCGAGGTAGTACTCTTTTTGAATGTCCGCACCCTCTTCGATGTAGACTTTCTGTACGAGTTTGCCCTCGGGGCCCGTCTGGTGCGTTACCAGCTGCATGCCGATGATCTGCTTGGACAGTTCGCGGACTTCGTCCGTGGAACGTGCCAGTTTGACGCCGCCGCCGAGGCCGCGGCCGCCAGCGTGAATCTGGGCCTTGACCACCCAGATGTCGCCGCCGAGTTCCTGGGCCGCTCTTACCGCCTCTTCCGGCGAAAATGCGACGTGACCGCGCGGGGTCGGCACGTTGTATTTTTTGAATAATTCTTTTGCTTGATACTCATGAATATTCATCTACTCTCCTTAGTTAAGATTGAAAACGTTATTTGACTTCGTACTGCTCACGGCCGGCCTGGTAGAGGTCCGCTCCGTAAGCGTCGTTGATGACCGTCACCGGGAAGTCGACGA
>JBNKLF010000004.1:101165-142133 GCA_050292215.1 Sulfurimonadaceae bacterium
CTTCGTAGGCGATCACCTCGGCGGATTTGATCTGTTTGCCCAGCAGCGCGCCGGCACCGCCGGTCGCGCCGAAGTAGACGGCTTTGTGCTCGGCGCAGGCGTCTTTGACGTCCTGATTCCGTTTGCCCTTGCCGATCATCCCCTTGAGACCTTCGGCGATGAGGCGGGGCGAGTAGCTATCCATACGGTAGCTGGTCGTCGGTCCCGCGCTGCCGATGGGGTCGCCCGGCTTCGGAGGCGTGGGGCCCACGAAGTAGATGACGGCGCCTTTGATGTCGAAGGGGAGTTCCTTCCCTGCGTCAAGCAGGTCGACGAGACGCTTGTGCGCCGCGTCGCGCGCCGTGTAGATCACCCCGCTCAGGTAGACGATGTCCCCGCTTCTGAGCTGCTCGATGTCGGCGTTGCTCAGGGGCGTCGTCAGGTGATAGGTTGTACTCATCGGCGGCTCCTTAGATCGTGATGTGCGAGTGGCGGCTGCTGTGACACTGGACGTTCACGGAGACCGGCAGGCTCGCAATGTGGCAGGGATTGGCTTCGATGTGGACGGCCAGAACGGTTTTGGTGCCGCCCATGCCCATCGCGCCGATGCCGAGTTTGTTCAGCTCCTCGAGAATCGTCGCCTCGAGCTCCGCCATCTCCGGGTCGGCGTTGACCGAACCGATGTCGCGGAAGAGCGCATGCTTGCTGGAGATCGCCGCCTTTTCGAAAGTGCCGCCGATGCCGACGCCGACGGTCAGGGGCGGACAGGGATTCGGACCCGCGTCGGAGATGCACTCCTTCACGAAACCGATAACGCCCTCTTTCCCCGCAGCGGGCGGGAACACCCGGGCCCTGCTGACGTTCTCGCTGCCGCCGCCCTTGGCCGCGTACTCAATCTCGATCTTGTCGCCTTCGACGATGTCGAAGTGGATGATGGCCGGGAGGTTGTAACCGACCGTGTCCTTCAGGTTCGCCCGGGAAAAGGGTTCGCAGGTCGAAGCGCGCAGGTACCCCTCGACGTATCCCTTCTCGGTCCCTTCGTTGATCGCATCCTTGAGCAGTCCGCCGACGACGCGTACGTCCGCGCCGACCTTGACGAAAAAGACCGCAAGGCCGGTGTCCTGGCAGAGCGGACGCGCTTCGGAGCTGGCGATGTCCGCATTCTCGAGAAGCTGTTTGAGCACCTCTTTGCTGACGGGGCTCTTCTCTTCCTCATACGCTTTTTTCATCGCTTCAAGGGCATCGGCGGGCAGATTGCACGCCGAGTAGACGATGATGTCGCGAACCGATTTGACAATCTCTTCGTAGGCTATTTCACGCATCTCACGCTCCAAAGAACTTGTTGGCATTCAGGGTGTCGATCAGGGTCTGGACCGACGTACAGGAGTTGGCGAACATCTCCTTCTCCCGTTCGTTGAGGGTCACCTCGATGATCTTCTCCGCACCGTTGGCGCCGAGCATGACCGGAACGCCGGAGACGACGTCGCTGTAGCCGTACTCGCCGTCGAGGCAGACCGCACAGGGGTGGATCTGCTTGGTGTCTTTGAGAATCGCCTCGACCATGATGGCCGTCGATTTGCCCGGCGCATAGTAGGCGGAACCGCTTTTGAGGAAGGAGACGATCTCCGCCCCGCCGTGGCGGGTACGGTGAACGACTTCGTCGATCTCTTCGTCGCTGAGAAGGTCCGAAAGCGGTACCCCGGCGACCGTCGAGTAGCGCGGCAGCGGCACCATGTCGTCGCCGTGGCCGCCCATGACGGAGGCGCGGATCTGGCCGCCGCCGTACCCCAGTTTCTCCTGGATGAACGCCGCCATGCGGGCGCTGTCGAGGATGCCCGCCATGCCGAGAACCCGGCTGCGGTCGAACCCGCTCTCGCGCAGCGCGACGTAGGTCATCGCATCGAGGGGGTTGGAGACCATGATAATGATCGCGTTGGGGGAGTATTTGGCGATCCCCTGAATGACGTCGCGGGTGATTTTCGCGTTGGTCATCAGCAGGTCGTCGCGGCTCATCCCGGGAAGACGCGGGCTGCCGGCAGTGACAACGACGACGTCGCAGTCGACCAGCTCTTCCATGCTTTCCGCAACGCTGACCACGCTGTGGCTGCGGATCGCCGCGGCCGCCTGGGACATGTCAAGCGCTTTTCCCTTCGCGATCTCGATCTTGTTGTCGCGGAGGATGATTTCGTGGCAGGAGCCGAGCATCGCCAGCGAATAGGCAACAGTGGAACCTACATTGCCCGCACCGACGATACCGACTCTTTTTCCCTTGTTCATGTACGCTCCTTTAAAAAAATCATATTATACGGCGACTCCGGCCGAATACACTTAAGTACCATGTGCATCCACATGCCGTTTAAGCATAATTGGCGAAGCGCCCGTTTCTATTAAAGACACATTCGTCTTTTTTCCGGTTCCCGAGGGAAGCGTAAAAAAGAGGAAAAGACCGCGGCGCGGGAACGGCGCGCTGCAGTCAGAAAGGGGTTTTTAGATGGCGTCGATGATCGCGTTGAGCGTTGCGCTCGGGCGCATCGCTTTTTCCGCTTTCGCGTCATCCGGGTGGAAGTAGCCGCCGATATCCTGGGCTTTTCCTGCGGCAGCCATCAGTTCGGACATGATCTTCTCTTCGTTGTCGCTCAGCGCTTTCGCTACCGGAGCGAATTTTGCTTCAAGCGCCGCGTCGCCGCAGTTGGCAAGGGCGTTGGCCCAGTACTGCGCCACGTAGAAGTGGGACGCTTTGTTGTCCGGCTCGCCGCATTTGCGGCCCGGGGCCTTGTTGTTGTCGAGGTAGCCCTGGTTGGCGACGTCGAGTGCCGCGGTCACCGCTTTGAGCGCCGCGTTGGGAGTTTTCTGTTCGATCATGCGCAGAGACTCGGCCAGAGCGAGGAACTCGCCCAGGGAGTCCCAGCGAAGGTGGCCCTCTGCGAGGAACTGGTCGACGTGCTTCGGCGCGGAACCGCCCGCACCGGTTTCGAAGAGACCGCCGCCGGCGATCAACGGAACGATAGAGAGCATTTTAGCAGATGTTCCGAGCTCGAGGATCGGGTACATGTCGGTCAGGTGGTCGCGAAGCACGTTGCCGGTAACGGCGATCGTGTCTTTGCCCGCACGGATTCTCTCGTTGGTGAAACGCGTCGCGGCCGCGATGTCCATAATGTGGATCTCAAGACCGTCGGTGTTGAACTCCGGCATATACTTTTTAACTTTTGCGATCATCTGCGCATCGTGGGCGCGGTTTTCGTCCAGCCAGAAGACAACCGGGATCTGCTCGATCTGGCCGCGTTCGAAGGCGAGACGGATCCAGTCTTTGATCGGGATGTCTTTGGCACGGGACATCCGCCAGATGTCGCCCGCTTCACAATCGAAGCTCATCAGTTCCGTACCGTCTTCCGCGGTTACGGTCACTTTGCCGTCTTCCGCCAGTTCGAACGTCGTCGGGTGGGAGCCGTACTCTTCCGCTTTCTGCGCCATCAGGCCGACGTTTTGCATCGTACCCATCGTGGTGACGTCGTACTGGCCGTTTTTGACACAGTCCGCCACCATCTCTTCGTGGAACATACCGTAAGTGGAGTCGGGAATGACCGCGACACATTCAAGTGCATCGCCGTTACGATCCCACTGTTTGCCGCCTTCGCGGACGACAACCGGCATGGAGGCGTCGATGATGATGTCGTTGGGTGCATTGAAGTTGGTCGTACCTTTGTCGGAATCGACCATGGCGATTTTCGGAGCGTCCGCTTCGACAACCGCCTGGAAAGCCGCTTTGATCTCAGCCTCTTTGGCATGACCTTTGATCTTTTTCTCGAGGTCGGACATACCGAGGTTCGGGTTGACACCCAGCTCTTTGAAGAGGTCCGCGTATTTGGCGAATACCGCTTC
Source organism: Sulfurimonadaceae bacterium (assembly GCA_050292215.1). Taxonomy (GTDB): domain Bacteria; phylum Campylobacterota; class Campylobacteria; order Campylobacterales; family Sulfurimonadaceae; genus SZUA-415. Next base: position 105,024 of record JBNKLF010000004.1, read on the forward strand.
GAAGAAGATCTCGAAGCCGTGACCGAACATGATCGGGTCGGAGATTTTCATCATGGTCGCTTTAAGGTGAACCGACCAGATAACCCCTTTTGCCTTGGCGTCTTCGATGGTCTGTTTGTAGAACGCGCGGAGCGCCTTGACGGACATGAAGGTACCGTCGAGGACTTCGCCTTCGAGGGCATCGATGGTTTTTAGCTCTTTGCCGTTGAGCGCGATCGTCACCTTTTGTGCCTTATCCATGGTGACGGACTGCTCGTTGCCGTAGAAGTCGCCGTTGCCGCCCATGTGCGCGACGTACGCTTTGGAGTTTTCCGCGTAAGGTTTCAGACGGTGCGGGTTTTTCTGAGCGAAGTTCTTGACCGCTTTGGCCGCACGACGGTCGGAGTTGCCTTCGCGAAGTACCGGGTTGACCGCGGAACCGAGGCAGGTGGCGTATTTGGCCTGAATCTCTTTTTCCGCATCGTTTGCGGGGTTCTCCGGGTAGTTGGGGATGTCGTATCCCTGACCTTGAAGTTCCGCAATACAATCTTTAAGCTGACCGACGGAAGCGGAGATGTTCGGAAGTTTGATGATGTTGCCTTCCGGGTTCAGTACCAGCTCTCCGAGTTTGGAGAGTTCATCTTCAGCCTTGCCCATTGCTGCAAGAACGCGACCTGCCAGAGAGATGTCGCTTTGTTCAAGCTCAACACCGCCCGCTGCACAGAACTTGGAAGCGATCGGGAAGAAAGAGTAAGTTGCCAAAGCCGGAGCTTCGTCGATTTTTGACCAAATGATTTTTGCCATCGGGTTCTCCTGTCATATTTTGATGGAAACATCATAACACTTCGCAGACGGTTTTATTGATTACTCCGTGGGATGGGAAAAGAAAGTTCGAGCTATGTATCATTTCGTAACATTAGCTATGTTTTTCCTATGTGTAGAATAGTAACGCGAGTAGGTGTGACGCCCCGTTTTATCGCGTACGAAATAGAGGTAATCGGTCTTGGCCGGGAAGATGGCCGCCTTGATGGCGTCGAGGCTGACGTTGCATACGGGGGCCGGCGGAAGCCCCTTGTAGCGGTAGGTGTTGTAGTGCGTGTCGTCTTCGCGGATCCGCTTTGCCGTGATTTTGACATGGGAATAGGGACCGTAGTTGAGCGTGCCGTCCATCTGCAGCGCCATCCCCTTCTCCAATCTATTATAGATAACGGAACTGACCAGGGCCATATCCCCGACGTCCGAGGCCTCTTTCTGGATGACCGAGGCCATCACAAGGTACTGGAACCACTTCTTCTCGTTATAGGTACCGAAGATCTTCTCCGACCAGGTACGCATCTGCTTGAGCGACCGGTTCAGCAGCAGACGTACCGCCGCATCCTCGGAGATTCCCAGGGGGAGCTTGTAGGTTTCGGGGACCAGGACGCCTTCGGGCACCGGTGCCAGGGTCTCGAACCAGTACTGCAGCTTCACCCGGTCCAGGTTCATGGCCGCCGCGAGCTGGTCGAGAAAAATATGGGTCGTCTCGCCGGGGATAAGAGTGACATCGCGCATCGCCGCCTTGGCCGTCGTCAGCCGGTAGAGAAAATCCGCGCGGCTCAGCCGTTCGCGCTCCATATTAATCCACCCCTGCTGCGGCATTCCCATCCCCCGGAGCATCAACGCGTCAAGGGGCGAAAGGTCATATTTTTTGTTGTGGAGGTATGTTATAATTTTCGCGATTGAACCATGAGGGATATAGAGTACCTTGGAGGTCGTCACAGGCAAGGTCAGATAATAGATGAACGATATAACGATAACCAGTGCGATCTCTACGCTCCATAGAACGATTGTCAGTTTCATGCTGTTCATCTTTCTGGTGGGCTCCTCCGCCTATTTTCTGCTGAAAGACGGCGTACTGATCGACGAGATCACGTTTGCCGGCCTGGATGTGGAAGAATTATACATTAAGTGGGATAAGAAGCTCACGTTCTATGCCAAACGGGCATATGTCGCCAAAGAGGCGGCAAAGAGCCCCGCCCCCTTCACCTACGACACCGTTTCCGATGCCTTCTACCTGATACGCCTCTTCGAAGGGTTCGTCGGCTCGGTCAACATCGAGGAGCTTCGCATCGGCGAAGCCGAGGGACGCTTCAGCTACAACGTCGGCGACGAAAACCTCTTCGAACTGACCGGCCCGCGCCACGCCCTGAAGTGCCGCATCGACTTCGGCAGCGACTACTTTCTGCTCCATATCAACCGTTACGAGGATTTTCAGCGCCGCCTGACCCTCAGCGGCAGCGTCGTCGCACGGCTGAGCGACTCGGAGATCTTCGCCCGACTCTTTCCCGTGGCCGGCGACGTCAAGGGACTGGGACTCTACGCATTCGCCGACCGCGACGCCCTCACCTTCTCCCTGAGCGCCTCCGAGCCCATCCGGGATCTCGCACCCCTCGTCGACCCCTTCGGTCTGCCGCACGAGATCAGCAAATGGATCGTCGATTACGCCGTCGGAAGCGGCGTGACCCTCAAAACCCTTCACGGCACCCTCCCCTACAAGGCGCCTGAACAGCTGCTGCAAACGCTTTACGGCGAAGCGGTTTACCATGATCTCGCCTACACCTTCAACCAGCGGACCGAACCGATCCGAACCGCCTACACCGACGTCGTCTTCGCAGACGGCATCTTGAACATCCACCCCAGAGAGGGACGCTACTACGGTCATGACGGCGGCGAAAGCTGGCTGAAAATCGACTTCAGCACCCACCCCATCATCCTCACCGCCTACGTCCGGACCGAAACGATCCTCGACGAGAACCTGCTGCACCTCCTGCATACCTACCACATCGACCTCCCCTTCGTGCAGACGGCGGGAACGACGACCGGGGACCTGACCCTCGCCGTGACCCTCGCCAACGGCCATACCGATGCGGAGGGCACATTCGGCGTCACATCCGGGGTCTACCGCTTCAAAGGGACCGATTTCGACATCAAAGATGCTTCCGTCACCTTGAAGGGCGCCGACGTCACCATCGATGCACTCCACATCTCCAAGCCGGGCTATATCGACGCCCGGGTCCGCGGAGAGATAAATCCCGTCAAAAATGAGGGGCTGCTGAAGATCGACGCGGAGCGCGTCACCCTCGGTGAAGGCACACGCATGCTCGAACTCGACCAGGAGACGCCCTGGCATATGGACTATGCAATCGGGCACAGCAGCGACACGGTCAGCATCCGCCCCTCCGCGTGGCGTTTCGGCGAGCACCGATTTACCCTGGACGCGGCTTCGTTTCCCTTCGACTTCGCCACCGGTACCGCGACGCTCGACGCTCTGCCCCTCACCTACGCTTCCGAGGGACATGCGAAAATAAGCGGAACCGCGTCACTCTTCGACGGCACGGCGGACCTGCAGCTGAACGTCGACGCCCTTCGCAAGAACTCCGCCGCGCTCGCCGAGCCGATGACGGTGCGGCTGCAGCTTGGCGACACCGTCACGGTGCGCACGGCGGCACCGAGCTCCTGGAAGCTTTCCGGCACACCGCTGCGCCTCGGCAGGATCGACGCCACCCTCGCCGACTCAAGGCTCACAACCGCCCCGATCACTTTTGACACGGCAAACGCCGCCGGAAGCGTTGCGCTGGATGCCAACATGACGGCAGGCACGGCGTTCTTGAACCTCGAGAAGCTGTCACTCCGCCATGAGGGGGTCGGCACCTATTTCGATACGCAGACGCCCATCGCTTTTAACGGCCGTTACGACAACGGCCGGTTCGAGCTTCACGGCGAGGCGCTGGCCCTGGACCTCAAAGGCGACGCAACGCGCTGGGACCTGGCACTGAACTCTCTGGGCCGGCTTTCCGAACACTCCGACCTCCTCAAGCGCTACAGCCTCACCGAGGGGCGTCTGCACATCGGACATGCCCACGGTTTCGAACTCTTCAATTTCGACGGAACGGTCGACTACCCCTACCCCGTCATCGTTCAAAACGACGTACCGACGGGCCATTTCGACTTTCATGGCAATAACGGCGACGGCAGGCTCAGCTTCACCGTCAACAACGCACTCCACGTCGACATCGGCGAAAAGGTCTCCGTCATCTCCGACGGCGTGGGGTACCACCTCGGCGCCATTTCGAAGGTTCTGGCCGCCCACAGCGAACACAACGCCACCTCCGCGACGCTGCCGGATCTGAATCTCAACGCCTCCAACAGCTTTCTCTACTTCACACCGGAGCGCCGGGCCATCGCCGACTCCATTCGGCTTTACGGCGGCGGCGACACCCTCAACGGCGTATTGAAGCACCGAAGCGGCATGGCGACCCTGGAGCTTCACGGAGAGAGCTTCTTCCTCCACGGCAGCCGTTTCGGCGACTTCTTCATGCGCCACCTGCTCTCCCTGGCCAAATACCAAGGCGGCACCATGTCCTTCGACATCGGCGGCACCACCGAAGAGGCCCACGGCATCGTCCGGGTTCAAAACACCACCGTGCGGGACTACCGGCTGCTCAACAACGTGCTCGCCTTCGTCAACACCGTTCCCGCTCTGGCGACTTTCTCCCTGCCCCACTACTCCGACAAGGGGCTCGAGGTGAAAGACGCCTACTCCAGCTTCAACTACAAAAACGGCATCATCACCATCGACGGCGTCAAGGTCGACTCGCCGGAGCTCGACATCGCGGGCAACGGCGTGATCAACTACAAGGATGAAACGGTGGATCTGGATCTCAACCTGATCACCCGGGCGGGGACCAACGTGGGCAAAGTGCCGCTGGTGGGGTATATTCTTGTCGGAAACGAGGGGGACGTCCTGGCAACGCTGGAGATCAAAGGCGACCTGAACGACCCTAAAGTCAGTACCGGCATCGCCAAGGGGATCGCCGTGGCACCTTTCAAGATGCTCATCCGGACCATCACCCTCCCCTTCAACCTCTTCGGCAAGGTCAAAGACGCCAACACCACGCCCTGAAAAAGTGCGCTACTCGTTGCGCAGCACCGTCAACACGTCGACTTCACTCGCTTTTTTCGCCGGGTACCACGATGAGAGCAGTACGATCAGCATCCCCCCGGCGACCGTCAGAAGGTAGTCGAGCCACTCGAAGCGCACCGGCAGGGTCGAGGTCGGGTAGACGTGTTCGGGCAGCGTGATGATCTCGAAGGTGCCAAGCACCCAGATGCCGCCGAAGCCCAGCAGCGACCCCGCGACGATGCCGCCGATGCCGATGACGATGCCGAGGGTGAGAAAGACTTTTTTGACCTCTTGCGGATGGGCGCCGAGGGAGATCAGCAACGCGATCTCGCTGCGGCGGTTCATCACCGTCATCAGAAGCGAGGAGATGATGTTGACCGAGGCGATGAGAATCATCAGCATCAGCACGATGAAGAGCGCCTTTTTCTCCATCTCCAAGGCCGCGAAGAAGTTGAGGTTGTCCTCCCACCACCCTTTGACGGCGACCGTCTCGGGAAGCAGCGCGCGGATGCGGGCGATGTCGGCACGGGGATCATCGGAGTGGATATGGATGCCGTCGTAGAGGTTTGAAGGCATATGCATCACCCGCTGCATCGATTCAAGGGTGGTGTAGCTGTAGGCGCGGTCGTAGGCGTTGAGCCCCGAATCGAAACTCCCCCGCACCGTGAAACGCTTGATTTTCGGGGTAACGCCGAGCCCGCCGGGTTCCATCTGCGTAAAGATGTAGGTGATCTTGTCGCCGGAAACCAGTCCGAACTCTTCAAGCAGGGCCTCCCCCGCCACGACGTCGAAGCGTCCCGGTTTCACCCCTTCCAGGGCGGTTTTAACGATGCTGTTGACCGCTGCTTCGGCCTTGAAGTCGACGCCGAAGAGGTAGCCCCCTTCCAGGCGGGAACCGTCACGGGCGATCACCGGGGAAAGGACGTAGGGGCTGAATTTCAGATCGGGAAGTTCGGTGCTCAGCTGCGAAAGCAGCGATTCGTTGACGCTGCCGTAGAACTTCGGCATCACCGTCAGCGGATAGTTCATCACCGTCAGTTTCTTTTTGAACTCGTGATCGAAACCGTTCATCAGGGCCATCGCGATCATGAGCACCATCACGCCGAGGGTGATTCCGGTAAACGCCAGGAGGGCGGAGAGGAAGATGAAAGGCTGCTCCCGGTCGAAACGGAGGAACCGTTTGACCAGGAAGGGGATCAGCGCGCTTTTCACGATGCGAAAACGCCCTTTTTCGGGCCGCTTTTGCCGCAGCACTGCTTGTACTTCTTGCCGCTGCCGCAGGGGCACGGGTCGTTGCGGGCGATCTTCTTCTCGCCCTCACCCTCGCCGTCGCTGTGGTTGAAGCTCATGCGGGCCTCCTCCTGACGCTTCTGCTGTTCCATCATCCGGGCAAAGGCTTCGGCCTCCTCCTCGGCGGACTGCATGCGGAACTGGATGATCTGCAGGGTGCGCACCGTATCGTACTTGATGCTCTCGACCAGTTCGCTGAAGAGGTTGAAGCTCTCTTTCTTGTACTCGACCAGGGGGTCTTTCTGGTTGTAGGCGCGCAGACGGATGCCCGTTTTCATGGTGTCCATCTGGTAGAGGTGTTCCCGCCAGGCGTTATCGAGGGTCTTAAGGTAGATCTCCCGCTCGATGTCGGCGCGCATGTGCGGTTCAAGGACCGACATCTTCGTGTCGTAAGCCGACGCCAGGGAAGCTTCGAGGGTTTCCGCCAGGGCATCGTAGTCCAGCGCGGAGAGCGCTTCCGCGTCGAGTTCGAAGTTGAGCTCCTCCTGGAACTTCAGGGCCAGCCGTTCCAGGTCGAAGTCCTCGCGGGCCACCCCTTCCAGGATGCCGCAGAGGCCGAGGGTACGCTCGACGTATTCGGCGCGGATCTGGACGATCTTTTCGGAGATGTCGTACTCCGGATCGAGCAGCTGGTTACGGAACCTGTAGACGATCTTGCGCTGCTCGTTGGCGACGTCGTCGTATTCGACGATGTGCTTCCGCCCTTCGAAGTGAAGGTTTTCCACCTTCTTCTGCGCCTTTTCGACGGCGCGGGTCACCATCTTGGACTCGATGTATTCGCCGTCCTCGACACCGAGACGGTCCATGATGGTCTTGATCTTATCCGAACCGAAGATGCGCAGCAGGTTGTCTTCGAGACTGAGGTAGAACTGGCTGGACCCCGGGTCGCCCTGGCGCCCGGAACGGCCGCGGAGCTGATTGTCGATCCGGCGGTTTTCATGGCGCTCGGTACCGATGATGTAGAGACCGCCCAGTCCCTTGATCTCGTCGTTGACCTTGATGTCGACGCCCCGCCCGGCCATGTTGGTGGCGATGGTGACCGCCCCCTTCTCGCCGGCGTGTTTGATGATCTCGCCCTCTTGCTCATGGTTCTTCGCGTTGAGGACCGTATGGGGGATTTTGGCGCTTTTAAGCAGCAGGTGGAGCGCCTCGGACTTCTCGATGGAAGCCGTGCCCACAAGAATCGGCTGTCCTTTGGCGTTGAGTTCCCGGATCATGCCGATGACGGCTTCGAACTTCTCCTTCTCCGTTTTGTAGATCAGGTCGTTGAGGTCCTGGCGTACGACCGGCACGTTGGTCGGGATGGAGATGACGTCGAGGCTGTAGATCTGGGAGAACTCCGTCGCTTCCGTCTGGGCCGTACCGGTCATACCCGCCAGTTTGTCGTACATGCGGAAGTAGTTCTGGAAGGTGATGTCCGCCAGGGTCTGGGTCTCCTCCTTGATGTCGACGCGTTCCTTGGCCTCAAGGGCCTGGTGCAGCCCCTCGGAGAAGCGGCGTCCCTCGGAGAGGCGGCCCGTAAATTCGTCGACGATGACGACTTCCCCGTCGCGCACGACGTAATCGACGTCGATCTCGAAGAGGTAGTTCGCCTTGAGGGCCTGGTCGAGGTGGTGGGAGAGTGCGGAGTTTTCCAGGCTGTAGAGGTTGTCGACTTCGAAAAGCTCCTCGGCCCGGGCGATTCCCGTTTCGGTCAGCAGGACGACGCGATCTTTCTCGTCGACGGTGAAGTGCTCGTCCTTGACCAGCTGGCGGGCGACGTCGTTGGCACGCTGGTAGTTCTCCAGGGTCCGGTTGGTCGGACCGGAGATGATCAGCGGGGTCCGCGCTTCGTCAATGAGGATGGAGTCGACCTCGTCGACGATGACGAAGTTGTGGCCGCGCTGGACCATCTGGGAACGGCTGTAGCTCATGTTGTCCCGCAGGTAGTCGAAACCGAACTGGTTGTTGGTACCGTACGTGATGTCCGCGGCGTACTGGGCACGCTTCTCGGCCGCATCATGCTCCGACTCGAGGATGATCCCCGTTTCATACCCGAGGAACGCGTAGAGTTCCCCCATCTCCGTACCGTCGCGGCGGGCGAGGTAGTCGTTGACCGTGACCACGTGAACCCCTTTGCCCGCCATGGCGTTCAGGGCGACGGGGAGTGTCGCCACCAGGGTTTTACCCTCCCCCGTCTTCATCTCGGCGATGCGCCCCTCATGGAGCACCATACCGCCGATAAGCTGTACGTCGAAGTGACGCATGTTCAGAACGCGCTTGCTCGCCTCGCGGGTGATGGCGAAGGAGTCCTCCAGCACGTCGTCGAGACTCTTTTCACCGGCTTTTACGCTGCTTCGCAGCCCTTCGAAAGCCGCTTTAAGGGCCTCGTCGTCCATCGCTTCATAGGTCGCTTCGAGGGCGTTGATGCGTTTGACGCGCTTGTGATATTTTTTCAGTTCTCTGTCGTTTCTGGTTCCGAAAATTTTTCCGAAAAGTGATTGGAGCATAAAAAAAACCTTTGTCGGGGGAGCAGGACGGCAGACCGCCCTGTTTGAAATTCATGGATTTTATCACAGTAAATATATACTTTTTATAAAGATCGGAGGAAATCCCGCCTGCGGGGCTTCATAACCGTCCCGCCCCGCCCTTCCGGGGCGTTGTTTGGGGAGGAAGCGGATTCCATATTGGATAATATGTCACCCGATTGCCAAGCTCTGCTATAATGTCCGGCAAAAAAAGGCTTTCCATGCGCAGAGCGATCCTGCTGACCCTTCTCACAACCCTTTCGCTCTACGGATTTGCGGAGTCGGTCACCACCTTCTCCTCCGATTTCGAGCAGTCCATCGTCGATGCGGACGGGAAAGAGATCGTCTACCGCGGCAGCGTCACCGCCAAGCGCCCCGACCGGGCCTACTGGCACTATGACGCTCCCGTCGCGAAAGAGGTCTACATCGTGGGCGAGGAGGTGGTCATCGTCGAACCGGACATGGAGCAGGCCATTATCCGCTGGATGGGCGAGGAGATCGACTTCTTCTCCATCCTCTCCCATGCCGAAAAAACCGGTCCGGAGCAGTTCGAAGCCCGTTACAACGACCAGAGCTTCACCCTCAAAGTCACCGACGGCCTGCTGCGCTCCATTAGCTACCGCGACACCTTCGAAAACCGCGTCGAAATCCGCTTCAGCCACCCCGTCTACGACGCCGCCGTCCCCGAAACAACCTTCGAAGCGAAAATCCCGGCGACCTACGACATCATCCGCTAAAAGCGTCTACTCCGCTCGCGTGCTTGCGGCGGGCTTTCCGATGTAGTACCCCTGGGAATAGTCCACGCCGAGATCGTGCACCATACGGTGCAGCTCCTCGCTGTCGACGTGTTCCGCCACCGTCTTCATCCCCGCTTTCTGCGCGAATTGCACGATGTTTTCGACGACGAGGCGGTGGAAGGGGTTGTGGGGCAGGTCCTGGATGAAACTGCTGTCGATCTTGATGAAATCCGCCTGGAACTGCAGAATTCGGCTGAGCATGGAGTGCTCGGCGCCGAAATCGTCCACGGCGATGTGGTACCCGATGGACCGCAGCTTCTCGATCTGCTGAATCATCGTCGCGGAACGATCCAGGGAGGCGTCCTGGATCAGTTCCAGGTAGACCCGGTCGGGTGCGATGTTGTAGCGGTCGCATTTGTAGGCGAGAAAGGATTCGAGATACTCCTCCTCCAGGTCGCTGCGGTTGATGTTGATGGAGAAGCGGTAACTGTTCGCGGCAAAATGTTTGAACGCCTTGTCGATGATGATCCGGGAGATCTGCGTGGAGAGCCCCGCCAGGACCGCCGCCTGGATGAAGCGCTCGGCATCGATGACCTTGTTGTTCTCGTCCAGAATCCGGCACAGCACCTCGTAGTGCAGCACGGAGTTGTCGGTGTTGCTGATGATGGGCTGGTAGTACGCCGTGACGCGGTTCTCTTCGATGGCGGAGCGCACCGCGTTGATCCAGTAGAGGTTGTGCCGCTGTCCGATGACATAGTCCGAATCGCTCCGATAGGTGCGAATGCACCCGCCTCCGTGGGCTTTCGCCTCTTTGGATGCCTCGATGGCGTGGACGAAGAGCCCCTTCCCGCTGCCGCGGTCGATGCCGATGGAGAACTGGATGTTGTAGCGGTGGGCTTCAACTTCGATGGGCGCTTCGCGGAAGAGCGCCTGTACCTGCTCGGCCAGCATCGTCTCCTGCTCGGTGACGGGCTTGTCGATAAGGACGACGAACTCGTCGGCGGTGATGTGGAAAAGCTGCGCATTGTTGGGAAGGAAGTCGTTGAGACGCTTGACCGTCTCCAGCAGCACCTTGTTCCCCTGCCCCATGCCGAAAATGGAGTTGATCATATCGAAGTTGTCGATATTGAGATAGAGCAGCGCCTTGAGTCCCTCCCCCTTCAGCGCTTCCTGAAGGGCATGCTTGCTTGCGGCGCCGGTGAGTTCGTTGACGTTGCGGATGGTCCCGAGCTTCTTGGCATAATCCTCCACCTGGGACTGCAGCTCTTTTTGCCCCTGCATCATCCGTCCGAGACGTTTTCGTTCGTAGGTGAGCTCGTCCTTGAGCTTCTGCTGGGTCAGCTTGACGTCCTCGAGCAGTTTCTCCTGCTGCGCTTTGGTGGTTTTGAGCCGTTCGATCAGTTCGCCCTGCTGCATGCGCTGGTAGCAGACCTGCACGCTTTCGGCGATCGTTCCCAGAAGGTTTTGCAGGGTATAAGGCTTGACAAGCATGCCCTGGAGACCGAGATTCATCAGTCCCATCACTGTCTCCGGCGCCGGTGCCGAAGCCGCCGTATAGACGACCTGCTGCCCCGCCCGCGTCGCCTTCATGTTCTTAATCAGCTGGGCGGCGGGCATGCTGGGAACCACGCCGTCGACGACAACGATGTCGTACTGGTTGATCTTGTAAAGGTTCAGGGCGTCGTATCCGTCCGACGCTTCGTCCACGAGTGAAAATATCTTGCTTAGCGACGCGCACATCGGTGTCCGGAACGCTTCGTCCGTATCGATGAAAAGCAGCGAAAGCTTTTTCGTGAAAGGCAATAAATCCTGTAATTCAGTCATGCGATAACCTGGCTTTTTTGATCACTATACAACCATTATACACCCATTAATGTAAATCGATTTAAACGGAGACTGTCGCGCGGAATTGTCAGGATAGAAAAAGAAACGGTCGGATCCGGTCGAAAATATCGGTGCGAGAAAGAGGAAGGGGTCCGGGCAAACGCCCGGAACGCGGGGTTATACCGGTTTGATGGTCACGCCGTACGCCGATTCGGCGGCGTCGCGCGCTTCGAGGTGGTAGTTGGCGATCTCGTTGAAGTTGAGGTACTTGTAGACATCGTCGGTTTTGCCCGCAAGTTTCTGCGGAACGATGCTCATGTACTCCGCAACCGTCGGGATGCGGCCGAGTTTCGCACAGACGGCGGCCAGTTCGGCGGAACCGAGGTAGACCTGGGTGTTCTTGCCGAGGCGGTTGTCGAAGTTACGCGTGGAGGTCGAGAAGACCGTCGCGTTTTCGCGGGCCTGCGCCTGGTTGCCCATACAGAGCGAACAGCCCGGAACTTCCGTCTGCGCTTCGATGGCCTTGAAGACGTCGTAGTAGCCCTCGTTGATGAGCTGCTGCTCGTCCATACGGGTCGGGGGAACGATCCAGAACTTCTCGACGGCAACTTTGCCCTCGCCGCGCATCACTTCGCCGGCCGCACGGTAGTGGCCGATGTTGGTCATACACGAACCGAGGAAGACTTCGTCGATCTTGTCGCCGGCGACTTCGCTGAGGAGTTTGACGTTGTCCGGGTCGTTCGGACAGGCGACGATGGGCTCGGTCACTTCGTTCAGGTCGATTTCGATGACCGCCGCGTACTCCGCGTCCGCATCGGGCTGCATCAGTTCGGGGTTTTTGAGCCACTCTTTCATCTTGTCGGCGCGGCGCTGGATGGTGCGAGCATCTTCGTAGCCGTCGGCCACCATCGCTTCAAGAAGCGTGACGTTGGACTTGAGGTACTCGATGACCGGCTCTTTGTTCAGAAGGACCGTACAGGCCGCCGCAGAGCGTTCCGCGGAGGCGTCGGAGAGTTCGAAGGCCTGCTCCGCTTTGAGGTTCGGCAGTCCTTCGATCTCGAGGATGCGGCCGTTGAAGATGTTCTTCTTGCCTTTTTTCTCGACGGTGAGCAGACCCTGCTGGATCGCGTAGTACGGGATCGCATTGACCAGGTCGCGCAGGGTGATGCCCGGCTGCAGGTCGCCCTTGAAGCGGACCAGTACGGACTCGGGCATGCTCAGCGGCATGGAACCGGTCACGCCGGCGAAAGCGACGATGCCCGAACCGCCGGGGAAGGAGACCCCGATGGGGAAACGGGTGTGGGAGTCGCCGCCGGTACCGACCGTGTCGGGAAGCACCATGCGGTTGAGCCAGGAGTGGATGACGCCGTCACCCGGACGCAGCGCAACGCCGGAGCGGTTTGCGATGAAGTCGGGCAGCGTGTGGTGCAGCTTCACATCGGAGGGTTTCGGGTAGGCCGCCGTGTGACAGAAGGACTGCATCACCAGGTCGGCGGAGAAGCCCAGCGCCGCAAGCTCTTTGATCTCGTCGCGGGTCATCGGGCCGGTGGTGTCCTGGGAACCGACGGTGGAGGTAATCGGCTCGACGTACATGCCGGGGCGAACGCCCTCCATGCCGCAGGCGCGACCGACCATTTTCTGGGCCAGGGTGTACCCTTTACCGCTGTCGGCCGGCTGTTCGGGAGCGATGAAGAGATCCGTGGCGCCCAGACCGAGGGTCGCACGGGCTTTCGTCGTCAGGCCGCGGCCGATGATGAGGGGGATCCGGCCGCCGGCGCGGACTTCGTCGACGATGGTGTTCGGACGCAGCGAGAAGGTCGCAATGCACGCGCCGTCCTTGTGCGCTTCGCCCTTGTAGGGGTAGATGGTGATGACGTCGCCGGTCTCCATGCCGGTAACGTCCATCTCCAGCGGCAGAGCGCCGGAGTCTTCACAGGTCGCGAAGAAGATCGGTGCGATAATGCCGCCGATGACGACGCCGCCGGTGCGCTTGTTCGGAACGCCCGGAATGTCGTCGCCCATGTGCCACTGAACGGAGTTGACGCCGGACTTGCGGGAAGAGCCGGTACCGACGACGTCACCGACGTAGGCAACCGGGTGGCCTTTTTGCTTCAGCTCTTTGATGGTCTGGAGCGGGTTGTCCATCTTGGCGCGCAGCATGGAGTTGGCGTGCAGCGGAATATCGGAGCGGGTGAACGCTTCGGAGGCCGGAGAGAGGTCGTCGGTGTTGGTTTCGCCGGGTACCTTGAAGACGGTCACCGTAATCTCTTCGGCAATGGCCGGTTTGGAGGTGAACCATTCGCCGTTGGCCCAGGAGGTCATCACTTCGGTAGCAGCGGCGTTGCCCGCTTTATGCAGCTCTTCGACGTCGTTGTAGGCGTCGTAGACCAGCAGGGTGTGTTTCAGCGCGGTTTTGGCCGCTTCGACGGTCGCGGCGTCGCCGGAGGAGAGCGCGTCGACCATCGGTTTGACGTTGTAGCCGCCCAGCATGGTGCCCAGCATCTTGACCGCTTTTTCGGCGCTGATGGCCGCAACGGCGACGTTGCCCTGAATGATGTCGTTCAGAAATGCCGCTTTGACGTAAGCCGCATCGTCGACGCCCGGGGATACCCGGTTTTCAAGAAGGTCAAGAAGCTCGTCGGTGCAGTTTGATTTGATCATTTCGATGACTGCGGCGGTCTGCTCTGCACTCAGCGGAAGCGGAGGGACGCCGAGAGCTTCACGTTCGGCAACGTGTGCTTTGTACTCTTCCATAAAGGCCATGGTGACTCCTAAATTTTTAGTTTGGAAGGATTATAGCTACATGCGTCAAGGGAAGGAAGGGGTATGTTACATAAGGTTACATAAAAAGAAATGATTCATCAAAATATGTTTATATTGGTAACACTTACAGGTGACGGCGGGAAAGCTCGGCTTCGATGAAACCCCTTTCGGGACCGCTGTAGTTACTTTTCAACCACATCAGGTAGTGTTCGGGAAGGTCGCGATAACGCATCCCCCGGTGTTTGCCGAAGCCGACGACGGGGTCGGGGGTCACCGCCTCGGAGGGTGCCGCGGGTTTTGGGATCTCCGATTCGACGGTATCGGCGGCGATCCCGGAGGCTTCAACGAGACGGTTGAAGTGGGCGTAGTCGATCCGTTTCCAGATCACCATCTCGGAGGTAGTGAAATCGAGACGGCTGCGGCGCTGGAGGGCAAACGCTTCAAGCTCCCGGATTTGGGGAACGCTGAGAGCTTCGAGGTTTTCGACGCGGATCTTGCAGTGGTCGTAGAAGGCGATGAAACGGAGCAGCGGCAGTGCCATCAGGCACCCACGATATCGCGGTTGCCCTTGGCATTGGGTTCGGAGAGCACCCCGCGCTGTTCGAGCTGTTCGATAATGCGCGCCGAACGGTTGTAGCCGATCTGCAGCCGACGCTGCAGGTAGCTGATGGAGGTTTTCTTCTCCGCGAGTACGATGCTCTTCGCCTCGTCGTAGAGCGGATCGATCTCGTCGTCGATGACCCCCTCCTCTCCCGGAGCCGGCGCGGCGGAGTCGTCGACCAGGAAGGACTTGTCGTACTCGGCGGCGCGCTGGGCCTTGATGAATTCGACGATGGTGTTGATCTCGTCCTCGCTGCTCCAGGGCGCATGCAGACGGATCAGCCCCGTCGTACCCGGAGGGGTGAAGAGCATGTCGCCCCGCCCCAGGAGCGATTCGGCGCCCTGGGCGTCGAGAATGATCTTGCTGTCGACCTTCTGGCCGACGCGGTAGCTGATGCGCGAGGGGAGGTTCGCCTTGATGAGGCCGGTGACGACGTCGACGGAGGGGCGCTGGGTCGCGACAATGAGGTGAATGCCCGAGGCGCGTGCCATCTGGGCCAGACGGGCGATGGAGTACTCCACATCCTTGCCGCTGGTCATCATCAAGTCGGCGAGCTCGTCGATGATCACGACGATGTAGGGAAGCGGTTTGCCCCCCTCTTTCTTCATCTTCTCGTTGTAGGTTTCGATGTTCTTGGTGCGGGTCTCGCTCATCATCTGGTAGCGCCGCTCCATCTCGCCGACCATGTTGTTGAGCGCGACGATGGCCTGTTTGGCCTTGGTGATGACGGGGGTGAGCAGGTGCGGTATGTCGTTGTAGATGGAGAACTCCAGCATCTTCGGGTCGATCATCATCAGTTTGAGCTGGTCGGGGGAGTTCTTGTAGAGCAGGCTCAAAATCATCGCGTTGATGCCGACGCTCTTGCCGCTGCCGGTCGTCCCGGCGATGAGGAGGTGGGGCAGCTTCTTGAGGTCGGTGATGAAGGGCTTGCCGACGATGTCCTTGCCCAGGGCGATGGTCAGCGGCGAAGAGGCTTCCTGGAAAAGCTTGCTCTCGAAAATCTCGCGGAGGTAGATGGTCTCGACGCTCTTGTTGGGGATCTCGATCCCCACGACGTCCTTGCCGGGGATGGGCGCCTGGATGCGGATGGTCTCGGCGCGCAGCGCCATGGCGAGGTCGTCTTGCAGGGTCATGATCTTGGAGACCTTGATGTTGGCGGCCGGCTTGAACTCGAAGGTGGAGACGACGGGACCGGCATAGGTCCGCACGACGTCGCCCTCGATCTTGAAGTGGGAAAGCTTGTCGATCAGGTCGCGGATCTTGTCGTCGAGTTCATTCTCGTCGATGCCGCTCTTCGACTTGGAAGGCTTCTGCAGAAAGTCGATGGAGGGGAGTTTGAAGTTCTTGGGTTTCTCCCGCTTGCCCCGTTCGATTTCGCTGAGCAGTTTCTTGTTCTCTTCGAGTTCGCTGACGATGACCGCCTGCTTCTGCTCTTTGACTTTTCGGGCGAGGCCGACAATGGTGTTGGCCGTTTCCGCAGGAGCCTCTTCTGCCGCGGCCGGGGAAGCCGTCACCCCCGCCTCCGGCTTTTCCTCCGCCGCGACGGGCTCCGGGGCACTTGTTTTGGCCGTCTTGGAGACATAGCGTTCGTAGGCCGGGGCGTCGTATTCGTCCAATTCATCCGCTTCCGGGGGTGTCTCCCCCGTTTCGGAAGCAACCGGTTCAACCCCGCCGACAGGCTGCGCGGTGTGCGAGGATTCCGAACGAAAGAGCGCTTCGAGGGGTTCGAGGAGTTCGTCGACGGAACGGTCCATGATGATCACGGCGGCCAGGGAGGTGGCGATGACCCAGAAGACCCAGACGCCCAGCAGGCCGATGTAGGGGGCGAGAAAATCGACGAAGCTGCCGCCGAGGCTTCCCCGGAGCGGTTCCTCTCCCGCAACCAGAAGCGCCTGGAAAATCTGCAGCGCGAAAAAGAGCAGGACGTAGGCGATGGCGCGCTCGACGCGGCGCTGGGTGATGCCCGGCGTGCGGTACCAGTAAAAGACCGGCACCAGCAGTATCAGCAGGTAGGCGTAGGAGAGGTAACCGAAAAGCAGCTGGTTTTCGCTGGCGAATGCCGCGCCGTAGCTGCCGATGAGGCCGGAGTCCCCGACGATGGTCGCGGCGCCGAGATAGATCAGGATACCGAGCAGTGATATGAAAAGCGTGTCGCGTAGTATGCGTCATCCTTCTGATAGAGATCTCAAAGCAGTTACCGGGAGTATAGCATCTTTTGTGCCAACCGCGCCCTTTCAGGGCACGGTGCGCTAGAGGTAGTTCACAAGGGAGAGATTCGCGACCTTGGAGGTGAGCGAGTAGATCGCCTGCATGTTCAATGAGAGCTGCTGCAGGCGCAAAGAGGCCTCGGCGACGTCGGTGTCGATGACATCCGAACGCAGGGTGACGCTGCTCATCACGAGGGACTCCGTCCGTTCGATGGCATACTCCATCGTCAGGGACTGCGACCCCGCCTTGGTATGCTGCCGTCCGACATGGTCCATCAGGTCGTCAAGCTTCTGGATTGCGTTGTCGATGCCGGCGTTGCGCGGGTCCCCGTCACCGGAGAGCGCGTCGGCGCCGAACTTGCCGCTGCGCACCGCCTCGATGGCTTCGTCGATGACCGCGAAGAAGTCGGTTTTCGGGTCACTGACGGTCAGGGCGTTGTTGACGTTGAAGGTCATGACCGATGCCGTCGGCGTCGCTCCGGAAAAATCATCCGCAACGCTGTCGTACATGCTGATGGTCGCCGATGTGGTCGTCGCATTCTGCTCCGTGAAAGCGATCTGCCCCCGGGCGTCGAGATAGGTGCTGCCGAGATCACCGGAGTTGTTCAGCGCGTCGGTGTAGGTCGGGCTGCTGAGCGTCCCCGGAATCTCGTTGGTGACCGCCATGTTGACAACGTCCATCAGCTGCCGGTAGGTCACGTCGCCCGCGTTGGTAGCGGCACCCGCGGCGTCTTCAAGGTTGAAGGTCGTGCCGCCCGCCACGCCGTTGGCCGTGTTGACGGTGACCGTCGAGCCGCCGTCGGAGAGGGTGACGTCGAGGTCGTAGGCGTTGCCGTAGATGTCGGTGCCGGTGAGGGAGATCACTTTGCCGTCGAGCCCGCTGTAGTAACCGGTGAGCTCATCATAGGTCGTGCCCGACGCGACGGCGCCCAGGCGGGTGGCATCGACGGCGTAGCTGTTATCGGACGTGACGATTTGCGAAGCGTTGGAAGTCAGGGACGGCCCCGTTTTCTCAAACTGCGTCCGGTCGTAGACCAGCCCTTCGATGCCGCTGGCGGAGGCTTCCGAAGTCAACCCGCTTTTCACGAACTCTTTGACGTAGAGGGTTTTCGTCCCTGCGGCGATTTCGGCGAAATCCGTGGTGACGGTCGCAGTGGTCCCCGAGGTGTCGAGATCGTCGATATCGGTCACAACGGCTTCCGCACCCCCGGCAAAGTCGGTCGCCCCGACCATGTGGAAATCGAGCTTGCTCGACCCGGAAAGCTTGTCGTAAATCTCGATCTCCCCGTACTCGTTCAGCGAGACACTGACGACGTCGCCGGTCGCGCTGTTGCCGTACAGGGAACCGATCTGGGTCATCAGGTCCCCGACGGTCTGATCGTCGCTCATCGTGATGTGCTGTTTGAACGCCGTGCCGTCGTGGGTCGTTCCGCTGATGTAGAAGTTGTGTTTCAAAACGCCGGTATCGACGACGTCATCGGTATCTCCCATCATGTCGCGGATGGTGTCGGTCGCGAGCAGATAACTGGAGTTGGCGACGTTGTCCGGGTTCTCCGTACTCCCCATGATCGCGGGGTATTGCGTGGAAAGATTGTAGTTTTGAACGTTGGTGGTCACCTGGCGGTTCGTACCGCTCTCCTCGCCGTAGAGCAGTGCCGATCCGGTAATGTTGTAGGCCTGGCTGACACCGGAGCCGAGGAACGCGGTCATGCTTTCGTCGTTGCCGTTGTAGCTGCCGTCGCCGTTGACCGGTTTTGTCGAGATGGCCGTACCGGAGAAAAGGAACTGACCGTTGACGGAGGTGTTGGCGAGGTCGACCAGGTGGCTCCGCATGCTCTCGAGGTCATCGGCGATCGCCTGGAGCTTTGATTCGGAACTGACGCCGGAGTTGGCCGCTTCGATGAGCTTGACCTTGAAAGACTGCAGGGTCGTCGTAAACTCGTTGAGCGTCGTGTCGGTGTTGGTGCTGTATTTCAAAGCGCTTTCGGCACTCTTCTGAATCTGTTCGAGGGTCGTGATCTCGTCATCGAGGCGCATGGTCTTGACGAAGGTGTCGGTATCTTCGTAGGCGTACTGAATCTGCAGTCCCGAGGCGATCTGCTTGTTGACGTCGAAGAGCTCTTCGTTCACGCGGTTGTTCTGGGTGTACATATTGTTGTAGTACATGCTGGTCGTAATTCTCACGCTGCACCTCCGGCCGACGTCTGGGTCGTTATTGGGTATGGAAGCAATTTAGGTTCCAATTGCTATATCGTCCGATCCGCTATTTTTTTTAGCCCCTGCCGTCCGCCGCAGATCACGGGTTTTGATCTGCTCTTAAGTATTAAATGATTATGATTTCGACCTTCACAAAATGCCACCGTGGTGAAATCGGTAGACACGACGGATTCAAAATCCGTTGCTACGGCGTGCCGGTTCGAGTCCGGCCGGTGGTACCATCTCCTATGTTTCATTTCTTCCTGATCACAGCCATAAAGCAATTACAAATTTCTCAAAAACAGATGTATTCATGTCACATTAGAGTCTTTTTCCGTTATAATTCATTAACAAATGATTTACATATCACAGGAAAGCCCATGTTTTTGCAAAACGGAACCTACATCAAAACTTCGGACATCTGCCACATGTCCCCGGTCAGGATCCAGCACGGGGACCGGCGCTGGAATACCAACATGACCCACGAGATCGTCGAACCCGACACCTATTACATCGACCTCAAACTCACCTATCATTCGCTGCGTCTGGAGTACGACGTCGAAACCGCCGCCCAGGAGGAGTACCGGGCACTTCAGAAAGCAATCCAACCCTGAGACCGTGCCGGCCCGGCACACATACCCCAAAGTGGTCCGAAATTTGCTCTGCAGAGGCATGGACAGGAAACTCCTCTTCCCCGGCATCTTTTTGCTCTTACTGCTAAGCGGCTGTACGCCCGCGGAAGTACAACGTACCGTCAACTTCGCCCGCGGCGCCGCGAACTTCAAAAATATGAATACCTATCAGCAGGTCCGATTCATCGCCTCCCAGGACGCCACCCTCTCCCAGTATGCCGACATCGAGAGCCTTCTGGCGAAAGAGCTGGCCGCATTCTTGCGGGACGCGGCGAAGGAGTGGGGAAAGGACCCGAAACAGGCGAGCCGGAAGCGCTATGTCAAATATACCCAGCACTACCGCAGCCGGGCCGAAGTCGACTTCGAACAGCGGCGCGTTACCGTGGAGACCATTGACCAAAGCCACCCGCTCAAAAGCCTGAAAGAGGCCATCACCACCACACTGCTCACCCCTTTCGACCCGGAAAAAGTCAATCTTCACTCCGCCGCAGAGGTACAGCTCGGCGACGAACCCTTTCTTTACCGACAGGTTCTCGACCGCGACCGGCAGCCCGTCCGATGGCGCTGGCGGGCGGAGCGCTACGCCGACGCCCTCATAGCCGATGCGCTAAAAATGAAAACGCTCAACGGCAAAACGGTACGCTACGTCACTTTTGCCATGGAACCCGCCACCTTGGGCAACACCGCGTCGCGCTACCGGGAACCGGTTGTGAAATATGCGGAGAAGTTCGGCATCCACCCCGCCCTGGTCTACGCCGTCATCGAAGTCGAAAGCAGTTTCAACCCCTACGCACTGAGTGCCGCACCGGCCTACGGTTTGATGCAGATCGTACCGACGACCGCGGGACGGGACAGCTGGCAGTTCCTCCACGGCCAGGACCGCGTACCGACGCCCGCCTACCTCTACGATCCGGACAACAACATCGAGATGGGCACGGCCTACCTCCATCTCATCGATGATCGCTACCTCGATGCGATCACCAATCCGATCAGCCGCGAATACTGCATGATCGCAGCCTACAACACCGGTAGCGGCAACGTCCTGCGCACCTTCCACGACGACCGCTCCCGGGCCGCCGAGCGCATTAACGCCATGTCCCCCGAAGCCGTCTACGCCAAACTCAAAAGCGACCTCCCCTACGAGGAGACGCGCCGCTACGTCGTCAAAGTCCGCGAAGCGAAAAAACGCTACCTTTGACCCGCCCCTAATCCAGTTGGGGTATAATGTTCCCATACCCTTGAAATCAGGAGTTCCGATGACACGCGAAGAGATTCTCGAAGAGACGAAAAAGCAGCTCGAAACCTTCAAGAAAGAGATGGACGAACTGAAGGAGAAAGCCAAGCACTACGGCACGGAAGCGAAAAAAGAGTTCGACGAACGCTCCGTTGAGGTCGAAGAACTTTACCGGGAAGCCCAGAAAAACTATGACGTCCTCAAGGCAAAGTCCGAAGAGGGGTGGAAAGAGGTCCGCGACTTCGCCCTGCTGACCCAGAAGGCGCTGAAACACTCTTTCAACTACTTTCTCTCCCACTACAGGAAAAAGTAGCACCGAAGGCATCTTAACTGCCTTCAGAATCAAAGAAAAAGAGCCCTGAATGAGAACCGCTTTTACCACGTTGAAAATGACCCTTGCCTTCTACCTGCTGGCACTGATCTTTCCCGTCAGCATCTACTATGCCCACTGGGCGGAAGGCGTCACCGCCCACGAGTTTGCCGTGCTGGAGCGTTTTGCACGGCTCGAGACGCAGATTCGCCACCTCGACGAGCGTACGGGGACCGATACCCCCGCGACCCGGGAAATCGACCGCACCCTCTCGCGCATCGATCTTGAGATCTCGGATCTGTTCGAAGATCATCCCGAACTCGCTCCGCTCTACACCCGTCTCGCCGATTGCTGGCAGGGGTACCGAAACGGCGCCGTTGCCTCTTCGGGCGAATGTACGGCCCCGGCCGCCGAAGCCCATGACGGCGTGCATCAGGCGATCGCCCAGCAACAGGAGCGCCGCTTCGAAGGCCTCTTCCTGATTCTGCTGGCCTCAATGATCATCACGATTGCCATCATTTACGTCATTCGCAACCAGATCAAACTGCAGCTCGACCGCCGTTCCATGTTCGACAACGCCACCGGTCTCTTCAACCGCAACTACTTCAATGCGGAGATCCATAAGGTCATCTCCCTCTCGAACCGCCACGGCCACGCCCTCTCCCTGCTGGCGTTCTCGCTGAAGGATTACGACCTTCTCGAATCGGGCATTACCGCCGAAAACGGCAACGCGCCGTTCTTCGAATTCGGACAACTGGTACTGAAGACGGTCCGCGAAAGCGACGTCGCCTGCCGCTACGACGACAACCTCTTCCTCATCGTCACGCCGCAGACGGATCTGGAGCAGGTCCGTGTCCTCGCCCAGCGGCTGCTGCAGCATGTGGAAGAGACTTCCGAAACCTTCGCCATCAAGGTCGGCACCATCCAGTACGACAACGACGAGAGCGTGGAAGCGCTGATGGAACGGGCCGCCGACGCCCTCGCAAACGCCTAGACGGCCTTCGGTTCCAGCGCGGCAAGCGCACGCCCAAGGCCTTCTCTCTCACCGGCTTTTTCCGCAGCGAAGTCAACTTCTCCGACCGTACCGCTTCTTCCGTCTTCATAGAGAAAAAGGCCCGTAGCCTTCAGTCTGCCGAGCGCTTCGTTTTCCGCGTTTCGGTACTCCATCGGCGTATAGGCCGATGCGAGGTAGATGGCGCCGATGCCCGCCTCCCCGAGTCCTATCAGCCGACGCGTCTCCCCTTCGACGGTCCAGATGCGCAGACGTTCGAAGACCGGGTCGTTCTCATCGATCCAGTGATTGCCGTCGGCATCGTGCATGGAGAGTTCAACGAAACCGTTGCCCTGCTCCGTCCCGAAGAGTTCGCATCCGGCGTCGATGGTACCGTTGCCGTTTTTGTCCAGCGCCAGGAAGCCGCTGCCGCTGCCGAGTTCCGAAATCTGATCCTCCCGACCGTCGTTGTCGATGTCAAAGGAGAAGGTGGTGCACGAAAGCTCCGGAATCTCCCCGTCGAAGTTGATGACGAGAGGATCGTAATAGAGCGTGCTGCTGATCTCGCGCTCCGAAACAAAGGTGCGGGACATCGAGAGGTTCACGTCGATGGCGATGGAACGGCTGTCGGTTTGAATGCAGCCGGTCATCGACGCTTCAAAGCGCTGGGACTCGAAACGGCGCTCCGTAATGCGCACTTCCGTGCGCTGCAGCGTGCTGACTTGCACACCCGTTTCCGGAAGCTCGGCGAGCGGCGTCGCTTCCCGGCGGCAGCGGCAGCCGCCGAACATCATCAGCAGACGGTTCAGAAGTTCGTACTGCAGCCGGGTGACCAGCTGCCGCTCCTGTTCAAGAAGCTGAAGGCGTTCTTGTTCCCGTTCAACATCCAGGGTCTGCAGTTGCGTTTCGAACAGGGTGGTTTTCGAAAAGGTCGTCGCGTGCTCCGCACGCAGCGACAACGAATAGTTCTCGATCTTCATGATCCACCTCCATGTATTCGTTAGAGTGATATGAGCAAGCAAACGGCGTTCCGAGACGGATCTCCATCCGTTTTTGAGCAGAGGGAGGTATAATACGCTTTTAGAAACAAAGAAGGAACTCCGCCATGTCCGCTTCCATCCCCGCCGCCGCCAAACGCTCCCGGCAAAAAATCTACCTTGTCGAAGGGGCGAGAAAACACGAACTGCTGGTCCAGATGGCAGCCGAAGAAACGTCGGCCGTACTGATCGTCACCGCAGCCGACCCGCAGCAGCTCTGTGATGCGCTGACGCAGCTGGATGTTTCCGCCGCTCTTTACGGCGCTGAAACGGAAAGCACCCGCTTTGTCATCGTCTCTGACGGCGACATCGCTTCCGTGGAGGCCCGCAGCCGAAGCTTCGTCATCGGTTTCGACCTCCCCGAGACTCCCGAAGCCTACCTTCTGCGGCTCGAACGCCTCACCGAAGAGGGCGTGGCAGTCACCCTGGTCGCCCCCGAAGAGAACAGCCGTCTCTACGCCATTGAAAAAGCGATGAACCGTGCCATTCCCCAGGAGATTCCCAAGGGTTTCAAACCGGCACCGACGGGGAAACGCCCGCCCAAAAAGCGTCCGCCAAAAGCAAAAAACGAACGCGAGAACAGCTTCCCGCAGCACAAAAAAGGCTCCAAAAGCAAGAAAGCCCCCATCCGCCGCATCAGCCTCGACGAACAGAAAAAACGCCCCTCCTCCTGATGCGGGGCACCCCCGCCCTGCCGTTCTTATGATACACTTCTAAGAAACGGACGAAACGGCGCGGCGATGATCAACCTCACGACGGACACCCCTTTACGGATTCTGCTGACCAGCAACAACACGGCGCTTGCCGAAGCGATCCGTCACGCCACCCCCGAACAGCTGGCCCTTCTCAAAGAGGGTACGGACATCCGCGGCGTTCTCGACGCCATCGCCGGGGAAGCGGCCCGCAGCACGAAGTCCCACACGGTTTTGCGCGAGATTCTCGCCAATGCGCCCGCTTTCAAGGAGATGGGCAACCTTCCCGAAACCCTGAAACAGCTGGTCTCCGTTCTTGAATCCCGCCAGCTCCTTCCCGAACTCAAGAGCCGTCTCGCCGCATTTCTGAAACCCCTCGGCGACACCCTGCCCGCCGATGCGCTGCGCAGCCGCATCAACGACTCGGGGATCTTTCTCGAATCCAAACTCGCCGCTTCGGCCGCGCCGCTGAGCGAGCTCAAACCGCTGCTGCTGAAGCTCGATGCCCTGCTGGCCGGAAGCGACCGACCCGTTGCCGCAGCCTTGCGCAGGGAGATCGCCGCACTGCTCGAAACCGCCGTGATGCGTTCCCCGAACGTTCCGGAGGACCCCAAAACGCTTCGGCAGCTCTCCGCCGCGCTGGAACGGATTCTCGCGCCGCTAAAAGGGATGCAGCAGCGCAGCGACGTCCTGCAGGGGGAGAAAGCCGCGGCCCTTACGGAACGGCTCGGCCAGTTCGTCCGCATGGTGCGACCCGAAGCCTCCGCTCCCGAAACCGGCGCCGCCTCTTTGGCCGCGGAAAAGTTCGCCCTTCCCGCCCGGCAGGAGCTGCAGCACTTTGCATGGGTCAAAGAGCGCATCTCCCGCCCGGAAACTCCGCAATCTGTCAGAACGGAACTTCAAACGGCCCCGGAACGCTACATCCTCACCGCGCTCAAAGAGCTCGTCGGCGAGCTGCACGGCCTGACCCTGGAGAGCAGCCGCCCCGAATCGCGCAGCCTGATCGATCTTCTGGGAACGCTCTTTCTCAAACTCGGCGCCAAATCTTCCGACCTCCGGACCCTCCTGCAAGACGAAGGGTTCAACCGGACCCTTGCCGCACTCTCCGAACGGCTTGAGAGCTTCGCCCAGCGTTCCGATCCGCTGATCGGGAGGGAGGCGTCCAGGGTCCTGCGCGAACTCGCCTCCTTTAGCCAACCCGAGAGGCTGATGCCCGGCGCCGCCGGGGAACGCATCGCCGACGACTTCAAGGCGGTGCTCCTGCAAAGCCGGGAGCAGCTCGCAACGACGCCCTCTTCCAGCGACCTGACGCGCCAGGTGGACCGGATGCTGCTGCAGATCGACTACTACCAGCTCTCCTCCTGCCTCTCCAACACCACGGCCCTCTTCTTCCCCTACTCCTGGGAGATGCTCGACGAAGGCTCCCTGCTCTTCAAGAAGGGAAAAGAGCGCACCTTCTACTGCCGCATCAACCTGACGCTGAAAGCCTACGGCGAGATCCATCTCATGCTCGCGCTCAAGGACGAAAAGAAGATCGACGTGCAGGCCTACACCGAAAGCGGGGAGCTGCGCGGCCTCCTGGGCGAAGCCCTGCCGGTGCTGCGCGCCGCTTTCCGCGACGCGGGGCTGCTGCCGGGCAAACTGCGCATCGACGACCTGCCGAAACAGGCTTCTGAAACAAAAGGCTACGACGGCGGCGACGGGGACCTGCAGATGGGATTCGAGGTGACCATATGAAAAAAGCCGTCGCGCTGAAGTATGACCGGCTCAAAGACAACGCGCCGAAGGTGACCGCCAAGGGCAAGGGGGTCGCGGCGGAGAACATCATCAAGATCGCGAAACTCCACGACCTTCCCATCCGGGAAGACAGGGATCTCGTCGAGATGCTCGCCGCGGTCGAACTCGACCGGGAGATCCCCCAGAACCTCTACAAAGCCGTCGCGGAGGTCTTCATCTTCATCTACAACACCACGAACAAAACCCGTTGAACGCGCTATAATGCCCCCATGCAAACACCCCAATACGACCTGATCGTCGTCGGTGCCGGCGCGGCCGGCATGATGGCCGCCATCACGGCGGCGCGCAACGGCAAACGCGTGCTGCTGCTCGAAAAACTCTCCAAGATCGGCGCCAAGCTCAAGGCCACGGGCGGCGGCCGGTGCAACCTGACCAACACCCTCCCCAACGACGCCTTCATGGAGCGCTTCGGACGCCACGGCCGCTTTATGGTCACCGCGCTGGAACGCTTCGACCACCACGCCCTGACGGCCTTCTTCCGGGAGCTCGGCGTGGAGAGTCACGCCCCGGACGGATACCGCGTCTTTCCCCATTCCCACAACTCCGCCACGATCATCGATGCCCTGGAGCGGGAGATGGAGCGGCTCGGCGTCGACGTGCGCTGCTCAAGCCGGGTAACGGGTCTGGAGCATGACGCCTCCCGGATGACCGGGGTCATGACCGATGCCGGTTCCTTCACCGCACCCGCCGTCATCGTCGCGACCGGGGGACTGGGGTACCCGCAGCTGGGCGCGGAGGGGGACGGCTATGCCCTTGCGGAGGCGGCGGGGCATCGTGTCACGGAACTCTCCCCGGCCATGATGCCGCTCCATACGAAAGAGCGCTGGGTCGCCTCCTGCCGTGCCGACACCATCCCCGGCGCGGAGCTGCGCATCGACCTGAAAAAAGCCGGGAAACTCAAGGCCATAGGAGATCTCATCTTTACGAAAACCGGCATCCGGGGCCCCGTCGTCCTCGACTTCGCCCGGGAGATCACACCGCTCCTGGAGCGTTACGGCGAAGTCCCCCTGCTGGTCAACCTGACCGGCGGCATGCATGAAGACGCCATCGTACATCATATCAAGGAGCTCATGCGGACGAAACCGGATGCAACGCTACTCGACGCCCTTGAGAGCCTGCTGCCCCGCAGCGTCGCCGAAGCGCTATGCGGCGAGGCGGGAGCCGACACGATGAAACGGTTCAACGCCCTCGACGGGGCGACCCGGGATCGACTCGTTCGCATTCTGGCCCGAACGCCCCTAACCGTCACCGGCCACGACGGTTTCACCATGGCCATGATCACCCGGGGCGGCGTCTCCCTCAAAGAGATCGATCCCGAAACCATGCAGAGCCGCCTGCTCGAAGGACTCTACTTCTGCGGCGAAGTGGTCGACCTCGACGGTCCCTGCGGCGGATACAACCTGCAGTGGTCTTTTGCCAGCGGCCACCTGGCGGGAATGCTCAAAAATAATCCCCGCTAATGCCCTCTTGAAGAAACGCCGGAAACCTCCCTTTTCCCGCCGACGATCGGTATCATGCTGAAACAATGGCGGCCAAGGGGAACGGATTGTAGAAAATTGTCACTCGTTTGTCAGCTTCCTTCGGGTATAATTCTCCCTGTTTAGAGGGTGTTTCATCATATACGAGCCGAACATGCATCCGGTCTGCAAGGCCCCTTCGGAACAGAGTGGTAATCCAGGAGAGTTGACAATGCCCGACGCACGCTCACGCGACGTTCTGCCGCCCCTTTACACACGCAGCGACATCGAACGTCGGCTGCAGAAAGCGCAGCGGCACGTCAACTTCGATGACGACGAGATGGAAGAGATCATCTGTCAGTACATCAAGGACACCCCGGCCATCGTCGACAGCCTGCTGGGGGCCTGGGAACGCAGCGACTTCGATAACATCATCATCTTCGCCCACTCCCTCGTCGGCGTCACCCGGCTGCTCTACTTGCACGATGTCGGCGAATACGCCCGCACCATCGAAGACCTGGCGAAGATCAACCGCCGCCCGGGCGAAACGACCATGCACCAGCTTCTGAGACACCACCGTTCCAGCCTCGCCGTGCTGCGCGGCATGTACCCCTGCCCCGAACTCCCCCGTTAAGCGCCCGCTGCCCGGTCAGGAGATGACCGAAAGCACCATCGTTCTCGCTTCCTCCTGAATGATTGCCAGGTGTTCGGGCGAGATGAAACTCTCCGCGTAGATTTTGTAGATATCCTCCGTACCCGAGGGACGGGCGGCGAACCATCCGTTTTCCGTACAGACCTTCAGACCGCCGATGGCCGCGCCGTTGCCCGGCGCCGCCGTAAAGACGTCGGTGATCGCCTCCCCCGCCAGGGTGTCGGAGGTGATGTCGTCGGGAGAGAGCTTTTTAAGCTTCGCCTTCTGTTCCGGGTTCGCCGGAGCGTCGATGCGAGCGTAGTAGGAGCGGCCGAAACGCGCTTCGAGATCGCCGTAGAGCAGGCCCGGGTCCCGGTTGAGTTTCGCCGTCATCTCGGCGGCGAGCAGGTTGAGGATGATGCCGTCCTTGTCCGTCGACCAGACCGAACCGTCACGGCGCAGGAAAGACGCCCCCGCGCTCTCCTCGCCGCCGAACCCCAGGGTGCCGCCGATGAGACCGTCGACAAACCATTTGAAGC
This sequence comes from Sulfurimonadaceae bacterium, assembly GCA_050292215.1. GTDB lineage: Bacteria > Campylobacterota > Campylobacteria > Campylobacterales > Sulfurimonadaceae > SZUA-415. The sequence continues at coordinate 133,390 of JBNKLF010000004.1, forward strand.
CGACGGGAACCTCGACGACCTCCCGGCCCAGCGAAGCCGCGACGCGGTCGATCATGGAGCTCGAGACCAGGGTTTTACCGACTTTCAGCTCCCCGCCCCACCCTTCGCGGTTGCCGAAGAGGTACCAGATGGCGACGGAGAGGTAGTGGTTGGGATTCATCAGCCCGACGCTGGGGGTAACGATGCCGTGGCGGTCGAAGTCGGGATCGTTGCCGAAGGCGATGTCGTACTGCTCCTTGAGACCGATCAGCGACGCCATGGCGTAGGGAGAGGAGCAGTCCATCCGGATCTTGCCGTCGTGGTCGCAGGTCATGAAGGAGAAGGTCGGGTCGACATTCGGGTTGACGATCTCCATGTTCAGGCCGTAGTGCGCCTTGATGGCCTCGTAAACGGCTATGCCAGAACCGCCCATCGGGTCGACGCCGATCTTCAGCCCGGAGCTGTGGATCGCCTCGATGTCGACGATGTCGACAAGGGCCTCGACATAGGGGGAAATATAGTCATATTCTTTAATATAACCACTCTCAAGGGCCGCATCGAGGGAGAGCGTCTTTACCCCGGAAAGCCCGTTGGCAAGGAGTTCGTTCGCGCGCTGCTCAATCTTTGAAGTCACGTCGGTATCTGCCGGGCCGCCGTTGGGCGGGTTGTACTTGAAGCCGCCGTCGGAGGGGGGATTGTGCGAGGGAGTGATGACGATGCCGTCACATGCAGGACCGCCCCGGCGGTTGGCTTCGAGAATGGTGAAGGAGATAACCGGCGTCGGCGTATAGCCGTCCGCCCCGGCGATGCATGTCGCAACGCCGTTGGCGGCGCACACCTGCAGTGCGGTCATCTGCGCGGGCGTGGAGAGCGCATGGGTGTCCTTGCCGATGAAGAGCGTTCCGGTGATCCCCTCCTCCCGACGGTACTCGCAGACCGCCTGGGTGATGGCGAGGATGTGATCTTCGTTGAAACTGCGTTTCGCCGAACTGCCGCGGTGCCCCGACGTGCCGAAGGCGACCCGCTCCGTCGCGTTTTCTGCCGAAGGTCGCTGCGTGTAGTATGCCGCCACCAGCTCCGGAATCTTTTCGAGGATCGCCGCCTCCGCTTTGTGACCTGCCGTAGAGTGTGCCATGGTTTCTCCTTCTCTTCTCAAAAGCATACCATGTCCCGGCCACGAACCGGCTACAACGGGTGGTGCAATTTTGCGCGATCTGTGGTATAACTGCGGTATGAAATGGCGAATGACCTACTCCAACAAAGAGCTCTACGGCTGCTCCGCCCGAGGCGTCGCCCTGCGCGATACGAAAGAGGAGCTCGAAGCGCTGGCGGAGCAACTCAAGGAGACGATCTGCGACGTTCGCATCGCGCCCGTCGGGACGGACGAATCCCGGAACGACCGTGAAGACGAACACGCAAAAAAATCGTAATCCCTCCCTGCTTGGCGTATTGGCCTGTGTTGTAATATAATGTCGTATTCCAAAAGGGCAGGAGAGACGTGAAAGTCAGAGGCTTCGGCAAACGCTACTTTACCCTCGCTTCCATCCAGGCGCACAGCGTCGCACCGAAACTGCTCGGGTTTTCCGCACGCACCCACGCCCTGCTCCTCAACCGCTACGACACCGCTCGGGAAACCGACGAGGACCCGCCGGAAGAAGCCGAGACCCTGACGGGGTGTCTGATCAGCGACACCCCCTGCCACTGCGACTGCTACTTCAAAAGCCGTACCCGCCGCACCCTCCTGCACGCAAAACTCCTCTGCTTCAAACAGTGTAACTGCCGTTTCTACAGCTTTCGACGTACCGGTACGCATCCTCCGGCCCCCTGATTCCCTGGCTTTACGCCTTTTTCCCATCCAAGGTCACCATTATTTCACCTATGACAGATACCAAAGGATCTACCCATGCCGAAAAATTACGTTATCGGATTCCCCCGCATCGGGGAACAGCGCGAACTCAAACACGCCCTCGAGGCCTACTGGAGCGGCAGCGAGCCCTTCACAAGCGTTGAAACGACGGCCCGCCGACTTAAGCTGCGCCACTGGAATTACCAACGCGACGCGGGCATCGACGCGGTCAGCTGCAACGACTTCAGCTACTACGACGCCATGCTCGACACCGCCGTCATGGTCGGCGCCATCCCCGAACGCTTTCGCGACATCGAGGACGACACCCGCCGCTACTTCGCCATGGCCCGGGGCGACGCCGACCGAACCGCAATGGCGATGACCAAGTGGTTCAACAGCAACTACCACTACATCGTCCCCGAGCTCTCGGCCTCCGACACCTTCGCACTCAACGCGAAAAAGGTGCTTTTCGAGTACAAGGAGGCCAAAGCGGCGGGCATCACCCCCAAGATCAACCTGATCGGTCCCGTCACCTTCCTCGCCCTCTCCCGCAGCGTCGACGGCTCGGACCGTTTCGGCCGTTTTCATGCCCTGCTTCGGGTCTACGCGGAGCTCGTCGAGGCGATCTCCCGGCTCGACGATGGCCTCATCGTGCAGTTCGACGAACCTCTCTTCGCCGGCGATACCGACCCGGCGATGCTGACCCTGCTCAAAACCGCCTACGACGCTCTCGCGGCGGTCTCGCCACGCCTGCGCATCGCCGTCGTCACCTACTTCGACCACGCCGTCGAAGCGGCGAAGGTGCTGGCTGAAACACCGATCTGGGCCATCGGTCTGGACTTCGTCCACGGACCGGAAAACCTTGAAGCGCTTGGAAGCCTCGGGGAGAAAACCCTCATCGCCGGGGTGGTCGACGGGCGCAACGTCTGGGTCAACGACACGGACGCGACGGTCGCGCTGCTCGAACGCATCGCCCAACGTCTCCCGAAGGAGCGCATCGTCGTCTCTTCCTCCTCTTCCTTGCTGCACGTCCCGTTTACCCTGCGGTTCGAGATGCAGCTCGATGCGGAGCTGCGGAGCTGGCTCAGCTATGCCGTTGAAAAGCTCGACGAGATCGCCCTCATCACCAAGCGCTTCCATAACGCGCCGCTCACCCCGGACGATCTCGAAGCCCTGAAGGTCAACCGAGCGGCCAACGCCTCGCGCCGCAGTTCGCAGCGCGTGCACGACGCCGCCGTCGCCGCCCGCTTCGCTCACCCTCTTCCGACGGAGCGCTGCACCCCCTACGAGGAGCGCATCGTCTTGCAAAAAGCGGCGCTGAAGTACCCGGACCTCGCCACGACCACCATCGGCTCTTTCCCCCAGACGCCGCTGCTGCGAAAGGTCCGCAGGGATTTCAAACGGGGCGACCTGACGCAGGAAGCCTACGACGCGATGATCCGTCACTACATCGACGACTGCATCGCTTTCCAGGAGGAGATCGGGCTGGACGTGCTGGTCCACGGCGAACCCGAACGCAATGACATGGTGGAGTACTTCGGGGAACGCCTCAAGGGGTGCGCCTTCAGCCAAAACGGCTGGGTACAGAGCTACGGCAGCCGCTGTGTCAAACCGCCGATGATCTACGGCGACGTCAGCCGTCCCGAGCCGATGACGGTCGACTGGACGACCTACGCCCAGGGACGCACGGAAAAGATTGTCAAGGGGATGCTGACGGGGCCGGTGACCATTCTCAACTGGTCGTTCGTGCGCGACGACGTCCCCCGTCCCGAAGTCGCCCGGCAGATCGCCCTGGCCATCGCGGACGAGGTCGACGATCTGCAGCGCGCGGGCATCCGCATCGTTCAGGTGGACGAAGCGGCCTTCAAAGAGGGCTACCCCCTGCGCGCGGCGAAACGCGAAGGCTACGAGGCGTGGGCGGTAGAGTGCTTCCGCATCGCCGTCGCCCCCGCCGAGGCCCGCACGCAGATCCATACCCACATGTGCTACAGCGACTTCAATGACATCATCGGCACCATCGAGGCGATGGACGCCGACGTCATCTCCATCGAGACGGCGCGCAGCGGCAACCGGCTGCTGAAGATCTTCAAAGAAGTGGGGTACAAGCAGGAGGTAGGCCCCGGCGTCTACGACATCCACTCCCCCCGGGTGCCGGGCATCGAGGAGATGGCGGCGCAGATCCGCTCCCTGTTGGAGGTGCTGCCCGAAACGCAACTCTGGATCAACCCCGACTGCGGCCTCAAGACCCGGAAATGGGAAGAGGTCAAGCCGAGCCTGGCCAACATGGTCGAGGCGGTCCGCATCGTCAGGGCGCAGCTGTAGCGGGCATTAGTCCGGGAAAGCAAATCTCCCTTCCCGGAACAGTGCGATGCAGTGATCGACGACGTCCGGATCGTAGTAGACACCACGGTACCGACTGATCTCTTCAAGGGCCGCATCGATCCCAAGGCCGGGACGGTAGGGGCGGTGCGACGACATCGCTTCGACGACGTCGGCCACCGCCAGGATCCGAGCGCCGGGAAGGATCTCCTCGCCCTTGAGTCCCTGCGGGTAGCCGGAACCGTCGAGGCGTTCGTGATGCTGCAGCACCATCAGTGCAATGGGTTGGGCGAACTCAATGCTTTTGACGATGTCAAACCCTGCCTGCGGATGTACTTTGATCAGTTCGTATTCAATCTCGCTAAGCAGCCCGGGTTTGCTGAGAATCTCGGCGGGAACGCGCAGCTTCCCGAGATCGTGAATGCTGGCAGCCAATGCCACGCCCTGCACCATCTCCTCCGAATACCCCATTGACGAAGCAATGGCGCTGGCAAGCTGGGCGACGCGCTGCTCATGCCCGGCGGTGTAAGGATCGCGCGCTTCGACCGTAGCGGCGATCGCCTCAATGGTCTGCATTAGAAACTGCTTCAGCCGCTCGGCATTCGCTTCCCGTTCTCTTTGCACTTCGACATGTTCGGTAACGTCGCTGGCAATGCCCGTCAGGCCAACGACTTCACCATTTTCAATCAACGGTCGGCTGGAAGAACGAACATAACGAAGCGACCCACTTTTGGTAACGATGCGGAATCGCTTCGGCTCGATGGTGCCGGCGATGACACGTTCAAAATTCTCTACGACTTCTTCGATATCTTCCGGACAGATAAACGCTTTAAAGGATTTACCGATGACCTCCTCGGGCTTATACCCTGCCAGTATCTCAATAACCGGACTGACATAAACAACGGTTCCTTCCCTGTCGAGGCTGAAGATCACGTCGTTGATGTTTTCCACCAATGAACGGTACCGTTCCCGGCTTTTATCCAGCTTCCGCTGCACCGCTTCCATCTCGCTCAACTGTTTCTTCAGCTGCGGATAGTAGCTTTTACGGATCGAGCGTTCGCCGAGACCGATGATCTTGTCACGCAGCGAAGCGTCGGGATCATGATCAGAATGCTTCTTCATAAATCGCCTCGATCTCTTGTTGCGTCACGTTACGGGGATTGGTCGCCAGGCACGGGTCATGAAACGCGTGCAGGGCCAACTGGGGGATATCTGAACGACGAACCCCCTGCCGGCTGAGACGAAGCGGTGTTTCCACGCTCTGAAGCAGTGCTTCAAGGCGTGCGATCAGAGCATCTTTGCGCGCATCGGCATCGACTTCTTCGATCCGCACCCCCATCGCTTCCGCAATACGGTCGTACCGCTCCGGCACAGCCGGATAGTTAAAGGCCACCACATGTTTTACAAGGATCGCATTACAGATACCGTGGGCCAGCCCGGTCATTCCTCCGAGGCTGTGAGCCATGGCATGCACCAGCCCGAGACTGGCGTTGGAAAACGCCATACCTGCAAGCAGGCTTCCGGTCATCATATGATTCCGGCAGGCCATGTTTCGGGGTTCACGGACAGCACACAAGAGATTGTTGCTCAACAAAGGGATGGCTTCGAGCGCATGCAGATCGGTGATCGGCGAGCTGGCGTTGGAGACATAGGCTTCCATGGCATGAACCAGCGCATCCAAGCCTGTAACGGCCGTGAGGTCTGCAGGCATCGTGGTGGTCGTCTCCGGGTCGATCAACGCGATGTCGGGGACGACGAGTTTGCTGATGATGGCGACTTTCAGGTGCCGATGCGTATCGTTGATGATCGCGAACTGGGAGACGTCGGCCGACGATCCGGCGGTCGTGGGAATGCAGATCAGCGGCGGGCCAGGCATCGGCACCTCGTCGACCCCCTCGAAGGAGAGCACATCTTCGCCGTTGGCATGTACGATGCCGATCGCCTTGGCGCAGTCGATGGGGCTGCCGCCGCCCACGGCGATGATGATGTCACACCCGTTTTCGCGCAGCATCTCGACGCCGGGAAAGACTTCGCTGTCCTTGGGATTCGGGGTCACATCCTTGTAAACGACCCATAACACCCCTTCGTTTTGCAACGAAGCAGTGACCGGTTCCAGCCATCCGGCGTCGATGACGCCGGTGTCGGTGACGATCAGTGCTCGATGTGCCCCAAAATTTTTGGCATACCGCCCGACAAGGTTTATGGCACCGGGGCCGTATACGAATTCCGGGACAACGAACTTTCTAAGCTCAGGGAGTCGTTCCTGTTCCATCTTCGCCATCCTCGCATGGATCTTGATATCTCTAGTCCAACGGCTTTACCGCACACATATATCTCTAGATTTTATCAGAAATGAATGCCGGTAATATAAAAACTTTTACCGATATGGCAGCATAAAGTTTCCGGTGCGTAAAAGTGCGGCGATACGACACGGCATATCGGCACAAATATTCGTTAAAATGATATATTGCCACCCGTGCGGCACAAGGAAGGTTCATGTACGCGTTCCACCCCCTGACATTGACGTTCGACGACCCCGGCACTGAACGCGCTTTCCATCATGCCACGATGCCGAGAATGCGGCAGCAGGGGGTCGTTGCCATGATGGTCGGCACGGTCGTCTACCTGCTCTGCGGCGTGCTTGACCTCTGGTTTCTCCCTCCCGAGCTCTCCCCTCTCGTCTGGAACATCCGCTTCGTCGCCATCCTGGTTCCCATTACCATTTTGCTGATTGCCAAAACGGCGTTTTACGAACGCTTCAGCAACCTACTTCTGGCATCCACCGGCCTGGCGGCGGGTACGGGTCTCATCGCCATACAGGTCCACCTCCCCATGGAGAGCACCGCCTACTACTATCCCTTGATGGTGCTTGTTACCTTCTACACCTACAATTTTATCGGCACGCGATTCATCTACGCCTTCGGCGTCGACCTGCTACTGCTCATCGCCTACAACGTCGTCTTCGGCTTCTACCTGGAGTATCCCCGGGACATTCTCGCCGCCCACGATCTCATCATCGTCTTCGCCAATCTCATAGGGGGTGCGGCGGGCTACCTTTCCGAACGCCAGCGCCGCATGCTTTTCATCCGGGAAGACGAACTCGACACGGAACGCCAAAAACACCTTCACCGCGCACTGCACGACCCGTTAACCGACCTCCCCAACCGCGACCTACTCCATGATCGGCTTGAACAGGCCATTCTGACGGCACGTCGCACCGGACGGCTCGATTGTGGGTATTTTCTGGACCTCAACGGTTTCAAGGAGATCAATGACACCCTGGGGCACCGGGCAGGCGATCTTGTCCTGCAGTTCGTTGGGCGCAGGTTGAGCGGCTGCGTCCGCGAATCCGACACCGTCGCCCGGATGGGGGGTGACGAATTTTTTGTTCTGGCGATCGGCATCGAAGATCTCCGTGAAGCGGGAAACGTTGCGGACAAGCTGTTGCAATGCCTTGACGCGCCGATTCCGGGACTGCCCGAAAACCACCGCATCCGCGCCAGCATCGGGCTGTGCATCTATCCTGACGCTTCTATGTCGGCCTCGGAGGTCATACATTGCGCCGACATGGCGATGTACCGGGAGAAAAATGCCTTGAAAGAAAAGGGGAAGTCGGCCGACGCCTAGAAGAGGCGTTCGAGCAGCGCATCGCGCGCGTCGGCGATCCGGACGAAGTGTTCGTGGCTGCCGCCGACGTCGGGGTGGGCCGTTCGGGCGGCCCGACGGAAAGCGGCCTTAACCTGGGCGACTTCCAGCATACCCTCCACGGGAAGGCAGAGCAGTTCGCGGTGTGAACGCTCTTCGCCCGCTCCGTGCCCCGCCCTCTTGCGGCGGTTAGCCCGGTGCAGCTCTTCGTAGATTTTTTCCCGGGCCTTTCGCTGTGCTTCAAAAGCTTCGCGGCGCAGCTCCGCCTGATCCTCCCGCCAGCGCTGCCGACTCATCACGAAACACTCGGCAAAGCCGATGCGCCCGGAGCGTTCCAGCGCGTCGACATTGAAGGGTCCCACCATGTCGTAGGGCGCATCCAGCCAGCCGACCCGGCCTTCTGCCTCCCCTTCGATGCGCTCTATCGTCACGAAATCGCGAATGCCCAGCGTAGGGTTCCAGATGATGTACTCGTCTTCGAGCATGTACGGATCATCATGCATTTTCATCTCCTTTGCGACACAGGCGTTTTAAGGAGGTATGCAAGATGTGTGCTAAACGGGGGTTTTACCTCAGCACGACGTCGCCCTTAAGACTCTTTCTCCAGCAACACCAGTGCCGCAAATCCCGCATCGTTCTCATGTGCGATAACCCGACCGCTGTGTTCGCTGACATACCCGCCGTATCCGTACGCGCCCATGGGTGTCATCTGTTTCACTTTCCAACCGTCTTGCAAGAGCTCATTGATAGTGTGTTCATTGCTGACGAATTCCTTTTTATCTTCATCTCTCCAATAGCCTGTCGCCATGATTATTTTATGTTCCGTTGTCATTGCTTACTCCTTACGTTTAAAATGAGCGATCAAAAAGCCGCTTGCGGGTTTTCGATTGGTCTCCCCTGATTTGTTAAGATCCCTCATTGTTTTGATTGATCTTTAAAGCAAATGCTATCGTCT
>JBNKLF010000005.1:0-140633 GCA_050292215.1 Sulfurimonadaceae bacterium
TTCCTTTTCGCTAAAAACATAAAACTTACCCCAAGGGCACTTTGTCGCTTCGCTCGGGCGCGCACGCTCAAACAGTTGCATTTTCTTCACGCGAAGGAGAAGCAAATCCACAGCCACCCAAAGCACGGCAACGAGCTACAAGGTATCGTATTTAGAATGGATTGATTTCGGCTCTGCCGAAATAAGGAAAAAGAGAATACTCGGGCCTATAAAATCACAATATAAAAAGTTCAAAACCCAATAAAGCAGGAAATTGTCGGTTAAAACCTCCCTTTAGCGACCCCCTGCTAAAATAATCCCCCAATAAGCAAACAAAAACGAGCAACCCCATGACCCACACCGAGTACCTCGAAAACGTCGCCCTGTTGAACAAGCAGGCGTACCACTACTACGTTCTCGACGATCCCATCACCACCGATGACGCCTACGACCGGCTCTACCACGAGGTCGTCGACTACGAGACGGCCCACCCGGAGCAGGTGGCGGCGGACTCGCCGACGCAGCGGGTGGGGGACGTGCCGCTGGAGGGGTATGAGAAGGCGAAGCATCTGAGTCGGATGTGGAGTCTGGAGGACATCTTCGACGCCGAGGGGCTTCGGAAGTGGCTGGAGAAGGTCGCCAAGCTCTCCGAGAACGTCACCTTTTACTGCGAGCCCAAGTACGACGGGGCGAGTCTGAATCTCATCTACGACGGCGGGAAGCTGGTGCAGGCCATCACCCGCGGCGACGGGGTGGTGGGCGAAGAGGTGACCCAGAACACGAAGACCATCAACACCGTTCCCCTCTCCATTCCCTACGAGGGGCGCATCGAGATCCGGGGCGAGGTGGTGATCTTCAAGGAGGAGTTCGAGCGGATCAACCGCGAGCGTTCCGCGGCGGGGGAGGCGCTCTTCGCCAACCCGCGCAACGCCGCGGCGGGAAGCCTTCGGCAGCTTGACGCGCGCATCACCGCCTCGCGCAACCTGATTTTCCTCCCCTACGGCATCGGGCAGAACACGCTCGACATCAAACTGCTCAGCGAGCGGATGGCCTTCGTCTACGACCTCGGTTTCCGCGCCCCTCCCGTGCGCCGGACCTGTCAGGGCTTTGCGGAGATCGAAGAAGTCTACGAGGAGATGAAAAACCACCGCGACGACTACGCGATGATGCTCGACGGCATGGTCATCAAGGTGGACCAAATCGAAGCCCAGGAGGAGATGGGGTACACCGTCAAAAACCCCCGCTGGGCGGCGGCGTATAAGTTCCCCGCCGTCGAGAAGCTCACCACGCTGCGCGACGTGGTGCTGCAGGTGGGGCGCAGCGGGGTCGTCACCCCGGTAGCCGTCGTCGAACCCACCCCCATCGAAGGGGTGGTGGTGGAGCGGGCGACCCTGCACAACTTCGACGAGATCGACCGTAAGGACATCCGCGTCGGCGACAAGGTGATCATCCTGCGCAGCGGCGACGTCATCCCCAAGATCGTCAAGGTCATCACCGCCGAGCGCGACGGCAGCGAGCGGGCCGTCGAACGTCCGACGCACTGCCCCGTCTGCGGCGGCGAGCTGCTCGACGAGGGGGCGCTCATCAAGTGCCAGAATCTCGCCTGTGACGCCCGGGTGGTCAACTCCATCATCTACTTCGCCTCCAAACCCTGCCTCAACATCGACGGATTGGGAGATAAGATCGTCGAAGCGCTTTACGCGGCGGGGAAGGTGCACAGCGTCATCGATCTCTTCCGCCTGACCTACGACGACCTGATCGTTCTGGAGGGGTTCAAGGAGAAGAAGAGCCGCAACCTCCTCGAAGCGATCGAGAAGGCCAAGGGGTGCGACTGCTGGCGGATGCTTAACGGCCTGGGGATCGAGCACATCGGCGAGGTGGCTTCCAAGGCGCTCTGCGGCGCCTTTGGGCTGGCGTTCATGGAAGCGACCAAGGAGCAGGTGATCGCCCTCGACGGGTTCGGGGAGGAGATGGCGGAGTCTTTCGTGGAGTTCGTCCGGGTCAACCGCGAACGGGTCGCCGAGCTGATGGAAGTGCTAAGCCCCGCGGCACCCGAAGCGAAGGCCGAGGCCGCCGAAAACCCTTTCAAAGGGAAGACCGTGGTACTGACGGGAAGCATGAGCGAGTCCCGGGGCGCCATCAAGACCATGCTCGAAGAACTCGGCGCCAAGGTGGCCGGTTCCGTCTCCAAGAAGAGCGACTACGTCATCTACGGCGAGGACGCCGGGAGCAAGTACGACAAGGCGGTAGAGCTGGGGGTGGCAACCCTGACCGAAGAGGAGATGCGGGCGATGCTCGCATCGGTGTGACGCGCTGATGCGGCTGGACCAGTACCTTGCGGAGCAGTGCGGCGTGCAGAGCCGCAACAAGGCCCAGGAGCTCGTCAAGGCGGGGAAGGTGCGCGTCGCGGGCAGCGTCGTCACCAAACCCTCCCACAAGGTGGGCGAGGGGGAGGCCGTCGAGATCGAGCAGACGGAGATGTACGTCAGCCGGGCGGCGCAGAAGCTCAAGGGGTTTCTGCCCAAGCTCCCCTTCACCCCGGAGGGGATGGACGCCCTCGACATCGGCGCGAGCACCGGAGGGTTCACCCAGGTGCTGCTCGAAGCGGGGGCGAACCGCGTCGACGCGGTGGACGTCGGCTCCGACCAGCTCCACCCGCTGCTGCGCGGCGACGCCCGGGTTCGCTCCTTCGAACGGACGGACATCCGCGAGTTCGATCCGGGGCATGCCTACGAACTGGTGGTGAGCGACGTTTCGTTCATCTCGCTGCTGCACATCCTCGACGCCGTGGACCGGCTGGCGTCGAAGTGGATCATCCTGCTCTTCAAGCCCCAGTTCGAAGTGGGGCGCGACGCCAAGCGCGACCGCAACGGGGTGCTCAAGGACGACAAGGCCGTTGTCAGGGCGATGCTCGCTTTCGAGGACGCCTGCATGGTGCGCGGCTGGGAGCAGATCGCCACCGAAGAATCCAAACTCGCGGGGAAAGAGGGAAATGTTGAATACTGCTACTGTTTCAAAAAACGTTGATAGCGTCGCCATCGGCGGCTTCGACGGCATGCACATCGGCCACCAGCACCTCTTCGCGGCGCTGGGGGAGCGAGGCGTCATCGTCGCCATCGAGACCGGGTACGCGAACCTGACGCCGGGGAGGGAACGGGAGCACTACGCCAAACACCCCGTCGTCTACTTCCCCCTCGACGCCATCCGCCATCTCGACGGCGAGGGGTTCGTCGCCCACCTCAAGGCGCAGTTCCCGGCGCTGAAGAAGATCGTCGTGGGCTACGACTTCCATTTCGGGAAGAACCGCAGCTGCTCCCACGCCGACCTGAAACGGATCTTCGACGGGGAGGTCGTCGTCATCGAAGAGGTCTGCGTCCGCAACGACTCGGTCCACTCCCACAAAATCCGGGCGAAAATCCAGATCGGGGACGTCACCGGGGCGAACGCCTTCCTGGGGCACACCTACACCATCCGGGGCAGGGTGGTCAAAGGGCAGGGGATCGGGAGCCGGGAGCTGGTGCCGACGGTCAACCTCTCCGTCGACGACTACCTGCTGCCCAAAGAGGGGGTCTACGCGACGCTGACGCGCATCGACGGGGACGAACACTACTACCCCTCCGTCTCCTTCATCGGCCACCGGGTCACCACCGACGGCTCCTTCGCGGTGGAGACCCACATCCTCGACGCGACGGTCGACTGCGAGAAAGAGGCTGCCATCGGCTTTGTGGACTTCCTCCGCGAAAACCGCCGTTTCGACTCCCTCGAGGCCCTCAAAGAGGCGATCGCGATGGATATAAATGCGGCAAAAAACCGCCTCGAACATCTCAGTCTGTAACATTTTTGCCCAACGAAACGCCCTTTTTCGGGGCCCTCTTATGAAAGTTTAATGCTACCTCCTGTAGAATCACGTCAACTTTTCTTAGGCAAGGGACACATCCATGGGTGATTTGTTTACTTTTTTCGGTCTGGTAAGCCATGACCACTCCTTCATTTTCATGACGCACATGCTGCTGGCAGCGGCAATCGTCCTCGTACTGGCGAAAGTCGCCACCTCCAACCTCCGTGTCGTACCTACCGGTGTACAGAACCTGATGGAAGCCTACCTCGGCGGCGTTCTCGCCATGGGCGCGGACGTTATGGGCAAAGAGGAAGCGCGCCGCTACCTTCCGCTGGTCGCTACCATCGGCCTCTTCGTCGGCATCGCGAACCTGATCGGTATCGTTCCGGGCTTCGAGTCTCCGAGCGCATTCCTCGACTTTACCCTTGCGCTGGCGCTGGTCGTCTTCGTTTACTACAACTTCGAAGGCATCCGCCGCAACGGCGTCATCGCCTACTTCAAGCACTTCATGGGCCCGGTATGGTGGCTGGCGTGGCTGATGTTCCCCATCGAGATCGTCTCCCACATCTCCCGGATCATCTCCCTGAGCTTCCGTCTCTTCGGTAACGTCAAGGGCGACGACATGTTCCTCATGGTTCTGCTCATGCTCGCTCCGTGGCTGCTCCCGATGATCCCCTTCGCGCTGCTCACCTTCATGGCGTTCCTGCAGGCGTTCATCTTCATGATGCTGACCTACGTCTACCTCGGCGGCGCGGTTCTGCTTCACGACGATCATTAACACTGTTTTCCGCCCATGAAGCGAAGCACCTTTGACGCAATCGTCGGCTTCCTTCAGGGCGTCTTCTGGGCGTTCTGGCTCATCGGAGCCTGGGTCGTCTTCCACATCGCTTCCCTTCTCGACACCGGCCTGGCCGTCTTCTTTACCGCGCTTTACACTTTTATGATGCTCATCGCGCTGCTGCTGCTCGAAACCATGCGCACCTACCGCATCAAAGCGGACGAGACAAAGAGGCAGACGGAACTTCTCGAAGAGATCCGCACCCTTCTCAAAAAATAGTACCCGGCGCGGCCCTTTATACTTGATATTGATTATCAAATTAAACAAAAGCTAAAGCATTTTCCGTTATAGTGCCTCCAGTTTTCCGCAAGGAGTCCCGATGCACCGCAGCACGCTCGAACGCCTGAGCCACGGCCACGACTTCAGCGTCATTCATGAGCAGGGCGAGCGCCGCACCCTCTACGTCCTCATCCTGACGGCCATCACCATGGCGGTGGAGATCGTCGCGGGGAGCCTCTACGGCTCGATGGCCCTGCTGGCGGACGGGTGGCACATGAGTACCCACGTGGCGGCCTTCATGATCACGCTCTTCGCCTACCGCTACGCCCGCAGCCACCGCCTCGACCCCCGTTTCTCCTTCGGCACCGGGAAGGTGAGCGTGCTGGGCGGCTTCGCCAGCGCCATAGCGCTGGGGATGGTCGCGGCGATGATGTTCGTCGAGTCCCTGCACCGCATGACCGGGCCCATCTCCATCGCCTACGACGAGGCGATCGCCGTGGCCCTGCTGGGGCTGGCGGTCAACCTCGCCAGCGCCTGGCTGCTGAAAGATCACCACCACCATCATCATCACCATGACCATGACGACCATCACCACGACGACCATCATCACGATCACGGCCACCACGACCACAACCTCCGCGCCGCCTACATGCACGTCCTTGCCGACGCCCTGACCTCCGTGCTGGCCATCGTCGCGCTGCTGGCGGGAAAATACTACGGCTGGAGCCTGCTCGACCCCCTCATGGGCATCGTCGGAGCGGCCATCATCCTGCGCTGGGCCTGGGGTCTGGTGCGGGAGACCGGGCCCATCCTCCTCGACGCCAGCGCCGCCGACACCCTCCGCAAAACGGTCCGCGAACGCATCGAGGCCGACGCGGACAACCGCATCAGCGACCTGCACGTCTGGAAGGTGGGGCCGGAGGATTACGCGGTGATTCTCTCCGTCGTCACCCATGAAGTCCGCGACGCCGATCACTACAAGGGGCTGCTCGAAGGCATCCCCGGCCTCTCCCACCGCTCCGTCGAGATCCACCTCTGCGACCACGCCGAACCCCGGGAGGGCGGTTGTAAGGTATAATAACCATGACCATCCCCTCTGCCGGAGCGCCATGAAAAGCTACCTCATAACCGACCCGGAGCATTACGGCCATACGCCCGAAAGCGTTGACGCCGCCACCCGTGACGCCCTGCGCCGTTACCGCCCCGACTACGCCTGTTTCCGCGACAAATCCGCCGCCGATTACCCCGCGCTGGCCGCGGCGTTTCTCGCGGCGGGCCGGGAGGCGGGCGGCACGGTGCTGCTGCTGCACGGCGACGTCTCGCTGGCGGCGGAGCTTGGGGCCGACGGGGTCCATCTGCCCGCTTCGGCCCACGCCGCCGTCGCCGCGGCCCGGGCGTCGGGGCTCTACGTCGTCGCCAGCTGCCACTCCCTTTCCGAACTCGAAACCGTCCGCGACGCCGGTGCCGACGCGGCCACCTACAGCCCCGTCTTCGCCTCCCCAGGGAAGGGAAATCCAAAGGGTTTAGAGGATTTAAAAGAAATTATGGGTAAAATCGATCTTAATCTCTTTGCGCTCGGCGGCATCGTGACGCCCGAAGATGCGGCCCGCGTCGCCGCGACCGGGGTCTACGGTTTTGCCTCCATCCGGTATTTCACCGGGCGCGACTCATAGTCTTTTGCAAGGAACATAATGTTTGAAGTCGTCATCGGTCTTGAAGTCCACGTCCAGCTGAACACGCAAACCAAACTCTTCTGCTCGTGCCCCACCAGTTTCAACCACACGCAGAACAGCAACACCTGCCCCACCTGTCTGGCCCTTCCCGGCGCGCTGCCGGTCTTCAACCAGGAGGTGCTGCGCAAGGCGGTGATGTTCGGCACGGCCATCGATGCGACCGTCAACCGCACCTCCTACTTCGACCGAAAGTCCTACTTCTACCCCGACAGCCCCAGCGCCTACCAGATCACCCAGCTCTACACCCCCGTGGTCGAGCACGGCACGCTGGAGATCGACTTCGAGGACGGTTCCCACAAGGCCATCCGCATCAACCGCGCCCACATCGAGGCGGACGCGGGCAAGAACATCCACGACGGCGCCATCTCCAAGGTGGACCTGAACCGTGCGGGCACCCCGCTGCTGGAGATCGTCTCCGAGCCGGACATGCGCACTGCCGAAGAGGCGATCCTCTACCTCAAGAAACTCCACTCCATCGTCCGCTACATCGATATCTCCGACGCGAACATGCAAGAAGGCTCCTTCCGGGTCGACGTCAACGTCTCCATCCGCCCCAAGGGGGACGAGAAGCTCTACACCCGCGTCGAGATCAAGAACATCAACAGCTTCCGCTTCATCCAGAAGGCGATCGAGGTGGAGGTTCAGCGCCAGATCGACGCCTGGGAGGACGGGCTCTACGACGAGGAGATCGTCCAGGAGACGCGCCTCTTCGACCAGGTGAAGCAGGAGACCCGTTCCATGCGCGGCAAGGAGGAGGCGGCGGACTACCGCTACTTTCCCGAGCCGGACCTGCTCAAGGCGGTCATCGACGACGCCCTTTACGCCGAAGCGACGCAGATCCCCGAACTCCCCGACCAGAAGCGCGAGCGCTTCGTCAGCGAGTACGGCATGCGCGAGTATGACGCCTCCGTCATCTGCTCCGAGCTGGAGATGGCCCACTACTTCGAAGCGATGCTCGAAGAGGGGATCACCGCCAAAAACGCCGTCACCTGGCTCACCGTCGAACTCCCGGCCCGCCTCAAGGGCGGCATGGGCGTCGCCCAATCCCCGGTGGACGCGAAGAAGCTGGGTACCATCGTCAAGCGCATTGAAGACGACACCATCAGCGGGAAGGCGGCCAAAGAGGTCCTTGACTACCTGATGGAGCATGACGCCGAGGTCGACGCCGCCATTGAGACCCTGGGACTCAAGCAGGTGAGCGACACCGGTGCCATCGAGGCGATCGTCGACGAAATCCTGGCGGCCAACCAGGACAAAGTCGCCGAGTACAAGTCCGGCAAGGAGAAACTCTTCGGCTTCTTCGTCGGCCAGACCATGAAAGCGAGCAAGGGGAGCGCCAATCCCCAGGCGGTCAACGAGGTCCTGAAGAAAAAACTGAGCTGAGAAGGAGCCGCGTGAATCCACTCTCGCGAATCATCATCGACGCCGCCTACGCCCTGCAGGCTTCCACCCGCTACCGCGGTGTCAAAAACTTCTTCCACAACCTGCTGGAGAACAGCGACTACCCCCTTAAGCGCTATTTCGACTACCTGATGATGGGGCTCATCCTCACCAGCGTCTTCATCCTCATCCGCGAGGTCAAATTTCATGTCAACGACGGCTGGCTCTACTTCAACAACTACATCGTCTCCCTCATCTTCCTGGCGGAGTACCTGCTGCGGATGTGGGTCTACAGCGACGTCTCCAGGGGGCTGATCGACCAGTATGAGAAGGACCTCTTCCTTCAGCGCGACTACCGGGTGCTGCACGCCCTGGGGAAAGCGGCCGCGAAGAAGTTCGAGTACATCCGCAGCATTCCCGCCGTCATCGACCTCCTGGCGATCATGCCCTTCTTCCACGAACTGCGGCTGCTGCGCATCTTCATCCTCTTCCGGGTCTTCAAGCTCTTCCGCTACGCCCAGAGCCTTAAAAACTTCACCTCCGTCCTGAGTTCGAAGAAGTTCGAGCTGCTCACCCTGCTCATCTTCGTGGCGATCATCATGTTCGTCTCGGCGGTGCTCATCTACGTCATGGAGGCGAACAACCCCGATTCGCGCATCAACACCCTTTTCGACGCCTTCTACTGGGCGCTGGTGACCATCTCCACCGTCGGCTACGGCGACCTGGTGCCGGTCAGCCAGGCGGGGCAGGGGGTGGCGATGCTCATCATCATCTCCGGCATCGCGGTGCTCTCCTTCTCCACCTCCATCGTCGTCTCCGCCTTCACCGAAAAGCTCGACGACATCAAGGAGGGGAAACAGCTCGAGGAGGTCCGCAAGTGCAAGCGCTTCTACCTCATGTGCGGCTACGGCGAAGTGGGGCAGCAAGTCGCCTCCAAGCTGCGGCGTCTCGGACGGGACGTGGTGGTGATGGACGAAGACCCCGCCCGCATGAAACGGGCGCTGGAACACGGCTTCCGGGCGCTGGCCTACGATCCGGCGGCCCTGGAGAGCTACTACCGCATGGGAATCGACCTGAATCGCCAGGTGCAGGCGGTGCTCTGCCTTCGGGAGAGCGACGTCCAGAACGTCTACACGGCCCTTACCATCCGCTCCATGAACAAGGAGGTGCGGCTTCTTTCGGTGCTGGTCGAACAGCAAAACCGCAAGAAGCTGCAGCTCGCCGGGGTCGACGAGATCGTCTACACCCAGGAGCTGGTCGGCATGATCGCCCGGGAGTTCAGCGGCAAGCCCGTCGCCTTCGAGGCCATTCACGCCCTGCGCTCCGAAGAGACGGGGGTCCATATCGAGGAGATCGTCATCGACGAGCGGATGAGCCGCCACGCCGCGACCGTCGGGGAACTGGGGCTTGTCCGCTACCGGCTGATTTTGCTGGGGGTCTACAAGAAGGGCAATGAGCAGTTCTGGTTCAACCCCATCGGTTCCACGATCCTCGAACCCGGCGACATCATGCTGATCGTCGGCGAGAAGTCGCTCATCGCCGAGTTCAGCCTCTCGCTGCGCAGGAGACGCCCGTGATCAAACAAGACGCCATCATCTTCGGCTACAACGAGTACGCCCGCCAGATCGCCGCGAACATCGCCGGCCAGTTCCGCTCCGTGCGCCTCTACACCCAGAGCGACGCGGAACTCAAAACGGGGAGGGAACGCGGCTACGAGATGGCCCTGTTCGACCTGGGGGACGAGTGGGACGACATCCCCCGGGACTACGTCATCGACGATCTGCTTGTCTTCTGCGCCCTGGAGAACGACGCCGAGAACGTCTTTTTGACCATCTCCCTGCGGGCGGCCTTCGCCGACGCGACCATCATCGCCCTGGCGAAGAACCAGGAGAGCGCCAGCAAGCTCCGCATCGCCGGGGCGAACAAGGTGATGCCCATCCTCCAGACGACGGCCAACGTCATCGCCGAGATTCTCGAAAAGCCCATCGTCACCGACATCATGCACAACATCCTCTACGAGGAGAGTTCGCTCCAGATCGCCCAGATCGCCATCGAGGAGGGGATGACCATCGTCGGGATGCAGCTGCATGACGTCGCCTGGCACGAGGAGTACGGCATCATCATCCTCGCCGTCGTGGACCGGGAGCTGGGGACGTCGTTCATCTTCACCAGCAAGGGGCACAACCACAAGATCGACCCGGGGGACCTGCTGGTGGTGATCGGCTACGAGAAAGACATCCAGAACTTCGAATCGCACATAAGGGGGACCCGTGGCTAAAATCGGCGTCATCGGAGCGGGGAAATGGGGCTCTGCCCTGGCCCACGCTTTCGCACAGAAAAACGACGTGTTCATCACCTCGCGCACGCCGCGGGACCTCCCGAACTTCGTCGACCTGGAGACCATCCTCGACCTCGAATACCTCGTCATCGCCATTCCCGCCCAGCAGGTGGCGCAGTGGCTCGAAGCGCATTTCGACTACCGGGGTCAGAAGATCCTGGTGGCGGCCAAGGGGATCGAAGCCTCCAGCGGACGTTTCCTCAACGAGATCTACACCGCCCATGTCCCCGCAACGCACCTCACCTATCTCTCCGGCCCCTCCTTCGCGGCGGAGGTCATCCGCGACCTGCCGACGGCCCTGGTGGTCAACGGCGTCGACGAGGAGCTGGCGATGCACTTCTCCGGCTTTTTCCCCGACTACATCCGCACCTACGTCAGCAGCGACGTCGTCGGGGCGGAGGTGGCGGGCGCCTACAAGAACGTCATCGCCATCGCCGCGGGGATTTGCGAGGGGCTGGGGCTGGGCAAGAACGCCGCGGCGTCCCTCATCTCCCGGGGACTGGTGGAGATGCGCCGTTTCGGACAGGCCTATGGGGGCGAGGACGAGACCTTCCTGGGGCTGAGCGGGGCGGGAGACCTCTTCCTGACGGCGAGTTCGACCATGTCGCGCAACTACCGGGTGGGGCTGGGACTGGCCGCGGGCAAGGACCAGGAGACCATCGTCCGCGAATTGGGGGAGACCGCCGAGGGGATCGGCACCGCCTACGCCCTCAAAAAGATTGCCGACGCCCGGGAAATCTACCTCCCCATCGCCGCCGAGGTCTACGCCATCTTGGAAGGGAAGGAGCCGCTGCAGAGCCTCCGCGACCTTCTGACCCGCTAAAGGAGCCCCATGACACTCGCGTACGACAAGCCGGCCCTCATAAAGATCGTCGTCGCCCTGGGAGTCGGCGGGGTGATCTTCGCCCTCTCGCTGCTCATGTTCAACCCCGTGCAGTCGGCGTTGCTGGGGATCATCGGCATGATGGTGGCGCTCTGGACCAACGATGGCCTGCCGCTGGCGGTGGTCTCGCTGCTCCCCATCGTCCTCTTTCCCGCCTGCTCCATCCTCGACACCAAAGCGACGGCGGCGAACTACGCCCACCCCATCATCTACCTCTTTTTCGGCGGCTTTTTGCTGGCCATCGCCGTGGAGAAGACGGGGCTGCACCACTGGATCGCCGACCGGATGCTGGGGATTTTCCCCAACACCGCCCGGGGCATCATCGTCTCCCTGGCGATGACGTCGGGGGTGCTCAGCGCCATCCTCTCCAACACGACGACGACCCTGCTGCTCATCTCCATCGCGCTCTTCATCAGTGAGGACCCGAAACTGAAGATGCGGTTCGCCCTGGCCATCGCCTACGGGGCGAGCATCGGGGGGATCATGACCCCCATCGGGACCCCACCGAACCTCATTCTGATGGGTATCATGCAGGAGAAGGGGATGGAAGCGATCCCCTTCTTCCAGTGGATGTGGATGACCATCCCCCTGGCGGTGATGATGTTCATCGGGATGAGCCTGGTGCTGAGCATCGGGGTGCATGACGTGAAGATCGAGCGCGCGACCCTGCGCCACCCCCTCGACACCGACCAGAAGAAGGTGCTGACGGTGCTGGGCGGGCTGGTGGCGCTGCTGCTGGTGAACGCCCCCATCAAGCCCTACTGGGACGGTCTGGGGCTGAACGAACCGGGCATCCTCCTGGCGGCGGGGCTGCTGCTCTTCATGCCGCCGTTCTCCCTGCTGGAGTGGATGAAGGATAAAGAGTACATCCCCTTCCGCATCATGTTTCTTTTCGGCGCGGGCTTCTCCATCGCCAAGGCGTTCTCGGGGACGGGGCTGGCCGACGCCGTGGCTTCCCACCTCATGACCCTGACGGCCCTGGGGCCGGTGCTGATGCTGCTGTGCGTCGCGGCCCTGGTCACCTTTACGACGGAGATCACCTCCAACACGGCGCTGATTTCGGTGATGCTCCCCATCATCTACGCCGTCGCCGAGCAGAGCGGCATCGACACGACCCTCTTCATGATGGTGGCCACCGTCTGCGCCAGCTACGCCTTCATGCTTCCCATCGCGACGCCCCCCAACGCCATCGCCATGGCCAGCGGGGTCGTCGACGTGAAGGTGATGGCCAAGTACGGCCTTGTGTTCAACCTGATGGGCATCGGCCTCATCGTCGCGACGGCGCTGCTCTTCTGGCAGCACGTTTTGTAAATGAAAAATGAAAAATGAATAGTGAAAAATGAGGGGGAGTGGATGCGTCCGTTTCAATCCTGCTCCCCAAATTATTCATTTTTCATTCTTCATTATTCACTAAAAAAGGATTTCCGTGATCGTTCATATCGTTATGTTCAAGTTTAAACCCGAAAACCGCGAGGCCAACGTCGAGACGGCCAAAACCATGCTCGAAGCACTGGTAGGGAAGGTTCCGAGCCTCAACAGCATGGAGGTCGGCGTCGACTTCAGCCGCAGCGAGCGCGCCTTCGACCTCTCCCTCTACTCGACCTTCGACACCAAAGAGGGGCTTTCGGAGTACGCGGTACACCCGGCGCACCTGGAGGTCGTGGCGTTCATCAAAGAGGTGACGGAAGCGAGCCGGGTCGTCGACTACGAAAAGTGACCCCTAATGGCCAAGAGGGTATAATGGAACCGATGTCAGGAAAACGGCCCTCCCGTGCCGAAAAAAAAGAGGCGTATGCATGAAAGCACTGAGTTCCATCGCGTTTCGCATCCCCCTGCTGGTCGTGCTGCTTTCGGCGCTGATGGCGGGAAGCGTCTGGTACCTGGTCACCCAGAAGATGACCGAAGGGTATACCCGGGTCGAGACGGAGGGGGCGCAGAACGCCGTGCTCGGGATCGCGCCGCTGGTGAGCCAAAAGGCGGCCACGGGGGATTGCAACGGTACGATCGCACTGCTGGAAGATCTGGCGGGAGCGGAGGAGATCGTCGCCGTCTCCGTCCGGACCGCCGACATCAACGGCCGCTGCGAACATCTCGCGGGGAGCCCGGAACGCGGTACAACCCGTTCCCAGCCCGTCTTCGACAACGACCGCGTCAAGATCGGGGAGGTGAGCGTCACCTACTCCCTCGACGCGATGCACCGCGCGCATCTCAAAGACTTTTACCAGCGCTTCGGCATCATCCTCGGGGTCTACTTCATCCTGCTCTTTTTTGTACTGAACGCCCTGGTGAACATGCTGCGTCCCCTGGATGAGGTCGCCGGGGCCATGGAACATTTCGATCCGGAGAGTCCTTCGGGGACGATCATGGAGCGCACGGGGAGCGACGAGGTTTCCCGGGTCGCCCGCGCCGCGGCGGCGATGTTTGAAAAACTGGTCGGCTATGCCGGCCGCATCCACGACTCCAACACGACGGCGGTCCATAGCGAGGCCCACCTCAAGGAAGCGCAGCGGATGTCCCGGACCGGGAGCTGGGAGTACAGCCTCGACAGCGCCGTTTTCGGCATGAGTACGGAGATGTACCGCATCCTCCACATGAACACAAAGAACGACAAGGTGACCTGGGAGCAGTTCCTCGCCTTCGTGGCCGAAGAGGATCGCGAATACGTCAACGAGGTGATCGGCGAGGCGGTCGAACACGGTTCGAAGTTCCGCATGGGGTACCGCATCAGCACGGCCAACGGGGATCTCATCGACGTCCATACCCACGGCAAGGTGCGGAAAAAAGCGGACGGCAAGGTGCGCATCACGGGGGTGACCCGCGACGTGACGGAGCAGAACCGCACCCAGGAGATGATGGAGCAGCTCGCCTATTTCGACGTGCTGACGCGGCTGCCCAACCGGGCGCTCTTCAAAGACCGCCTCGGCAAGGCGCTGGAGAGTGCGAAGCGCTGCCATGGGAAGGTGGGGCTGCTCTTCCTGGACCTGGACCACTTCAAGCTCATCAACGACACCCTGGGGCACCATGTGGGGGATAACCTGCTGGTCTACGTCGCCGAGCTGCTCAACCGGCAGCTGCGGGGTTCCGACACCATCGCCCGCATCGGCGGCGACGAGTTCGTCGTCATGCTGCCGCAGCTCAACGACGAGGACGACGCCCCGCGGGTGGCGGAGAAGCTGCTGGCGAGCCTGGAAGGGCAGCACATCATCGAGCGGCACACCCTTTTCGTCTCCACGAGCATCGGGATCTCCATCTACCCCGACCACGCCGAAGAGGTGGGGGAGCTGATCAAGCGGGCCGATACGGCGATGTACGAGGCGAAGCAGAAGGGACGGAACAACTACCAGGTCTACAACGAGACGATGGGCGGGCAGCAGTACGGGCAGATGCTGCTCGAAGAAGAGCTCTACGAAGCGGTCAAAAAGGGCGGCCAGTTCGAGCTCTACTACCAGCCCCAGCTCGACGCGAAGACGAAGCGCGTCTGCGGGGTCGAGGCGCTGCTGCGGTGGCACCACCCCGAACAGGGGATGCTCGATTCCGACCTCTTCGTGCCGCTGCTTGAGAGCAGCGGCCTCATCGTCGAGACGGGCCAGTGGGTCATCGAGACCGCCGTCGCGCAGGCGGCGGCGTGGCATGCGGAAGGACGGGAGATGCTGCCCATCTCCATCAACCTCTCCGCCCGGCAGCTGCACGACCCGGCCCTGGTGGAGTCCGTCGCGACGGCCATCGCCTCCCACGGGGTGGATGCCCGCTGGATCGGGTTCGAGGTCTCCGAGGCGATCCTGATCGCCAACGTCGAGCGCAACGTGCCGCTGCTCGAACGGCTCAAAAAGGTCGGGGTGCTTCTGGCGATGGACGACTACGGCAGCGGCGCGGCCCCGGTGCCGGTGCTCTCCCAGTTCCCCCTGGACATGATCAAAATCGATCAGCGCTTCGTCGCCGAGATGATCGACGAGCCGTCGGAGCTCGCCAACATCGCCGCCATGCTGGCCGTGGGCCGCAGCCTGGAGTACCTGACGGTGATCGAGGGGATCGAAACCGCCGAGGAGGAGGCGATGGTGCTTCCCCTGGGGTGCGACATCGTGCAGGGGTACTTCTACGCCAAGCCGATGCCCAAAGAGGGGCTCGAACTCTTCCTGGCGAAGTAGGGCTTCTTACCCCTTCGCCGCTTCGATCTGCTCGACTTTCTCCTCGATGTTCAGCAGCGCTTCCACTTTCGCTTCATACGCCGCTTCCGTTTTTGAAAGACGCTCCGCCAGTACGGAGATGCCGATCTCCTCGTAGCATTTCGGGTCGGCGAGGCAGCCGTTGATCTCCTCCATCTTCGCTTCGAGGGCTTCGATCTCCTCCGGGAGCGTTTCGAGGGCGAGTTTCTCCTTGTAGGTGAGGCGCACGGGTTTGGGCTTTTCCGCGGGGGGAGGGGTCGCTTCGGAGGGTGGTTTGGAAGAGGAGGCTTCCATGGCGTCCATCTCCCGGAACTCCTTCTCCATCTCCAGGTACTCGGAGTACTGGCGGTGGCTCTCCTCGATGGTGCCGTCCCCTTTGAAGATGAAGAGCTTTTTGGCGATCTTGTCGACGAAGTAGCGGTCGTGGCTGACGAGGATGACCGCCCCGGGGAAGTGCTGCAGCTTCTCTTCGAGGATGTTGATGGTGGGGATGTCGAGGTCGTTGGTGGGTTCGTCGAGGATGAGGCAGTCGACTTTCTTGGTGAAGAGCAGGGCGAGCGCGACGCGGTTCTTCTCGCCGCCGCTGAGGATGCCGATCTTCTTGTCGAGGAACTCCTTGGGGAAGAGGAAGTTCTTGAGGTAGCCGTAGACGTGCATGTTGGCGCCCTGGACGTCGACGCGGTCGCCGCCGTGGGGGCAGAAGGTTTCGATGAGGTTCTTTTCGTCGTCGAGCATTTCGCGGTGCTGGTCGAAGTAGCCGATGTTGAACTCGCCTTGCTTGATGCTGCCCGAGGTGGGTTTGAGCCGTCCCAGAAGGGCTTTGAGCAGGGTCGACTTGCCGCTGCCGTTGGGGCCGACGACGGCGATGACGTCCTTTTGCAGGATGCGGGCGGTGAAGTCGCGGATGAGCTCCTTGTCGCCGAGGGTGAGGCCGAGGTGCTCGATCTCGAAGAGCATCTTCTGTTTGTTGACGCTTTTGTCGCGGTTGAAGTGCTTCGCTTCGCGTTCGAGCTGGACCCGCATCTTCCGAATCTGCGCCGGGTTGGTCTTGGCCTCCTCGCGCAGCTCCATCAGCCGCGCCTTGCGCCCTTCGTTGCGTTTGAGGCGGGCGCGCACGCCCCGGGAGAACCATTCATTCTCCGCGCGCAGCAGCCGCAGGAGGTTGTCGTGCTGCTTCTGCATGGTGCGCAGCAGCTCCTCCTTCTGGGTGAGGTAGTCGGAGTAGCCGCCCCGGAACTCCCGGAGTTTCGCGTCCTCGACTTCGATGGTGCGGGTGGCGACCTGATCGATGAAGTAGCGGTCGTGGGAGATGAAGACGAGGGTGAACTTTTCGCGCAGCAGCAGCTCTTCGAGGAATTCGACCATGTAGACGTCGAGGTGGTTGGTGGGTTCGTCGAGGAGCAGGACGTCGGGTTTTTGCAGCAGCAGCGAGGCGAGCGCGACGCGGCGCTGCTCGCCCCCGCTGAGCAGGGTGATGTTCTTCTCCTCGAACTCCTTGAGCTGGAAGTGCAGCAGCACCCGCTCGATTTTGTCGTCGAGGTTCCAGGCGCTGTGGTGGTCGAGGTAGTGGGTCAGCTCGGCGTGTTCTTTGAGCAGCTGGGGGTTTTCGAAGTCGTCGGCGAGCTGGAGGGAGAGGGTGTCGTAGCGCTTTTTGGCTTCTTTGAGTTCCACGAGTCCGGCTTCGATGGCTTCGCGGACGTTGTGGCCGGCGTCGAAGTGGGGGCGCTGGGCGAGCATTTTGATCTGCAGGTCCTGCTTGGTGATGCGGTCCCCTTCGTCGAACTCCAGGGTTCCGCCCGCGATCTTCATCAACGTCGATTTCCCGCTGCCGTTTTTCCCGACGATGACGATGCGCTCCCCTTCGTCGACGTGGAAGTTCACCCCTTCGAGGATCTTCTGCGCTTCGTAGTGTTTGGAGATGTCGAGAAGGTCGATCAGGGCCATGGGAACTCTTTTGTGTTTACTGGGCGGTATTGTACTGTGTGCGGGGTTATGGGGGATTTAAAGCGGGTAGTGTCTGTGCGGAGCGAGGTCGGGTTCTGCGTTTGTTTCAGTGTCTAGTGAGGAGAAAAGTAGCCTGTCCCCTTTTTGTGCTGAACGACTGCAAATCGATATTAAAACATTGAAGTCCTGGGAAGAGTTACGCCCGGAAGTGATGAGGCTGATCCGGCTTGGACTGGCTACCGAGCAGCATATGGACGATTTTGAGAAGCACCTTGAACAGTTGAAGAAGCTGGCAGGGGAATACCGGTAGTTTTTCAGCTTGTGGCGGAGCCGCCAACCTTTAATTCTCAATGATTTTGTGATGAGAGAAAAGATTCAACCGCTGAGGTTGTCCGCGGGTTTTTGATTGCTCTCCTTTGGTTTGTTATGCAAATTTCTACATGTCTCTCATAATTTCTTCAATTGTCTCTAAATTTGTATCCGGAGCAGTTTTTAATGAAAGACCAGACTTCGTAAATTTATATCGCTCTTTGTTCGCAATTCTTTTTACTTCAATAATGCCGTGTTTCTTTAAGATCGGGATAATTTGTAAAAGTTCTTGCGATCTAGTACTTTTGGCATAGTTGTCCACTTCAACATTGTCACGTAAATAATGAAGTGCAAGAGCCAGTATTTCCAATTTTGAATATGAAATGGTAAAGGTGGAATTTTCATAAGTAATAGTGTTTCCTTGGTCATATAAATAAGCCATATCCCAAAAGTATTTTTTCTTAAATAGATTAAGTTGGTGCGGATTAAGATCGAAACTTGATTCATCTAAGTTCACAGATTTACCAATAAATATTTTACTGCTTTCGATGACCGAGTTTTCAAAATATAATACGGAAGAGCCCTCAAGATCTATTCTAGAGTTAACAACAGAACAATCTTTGAGCTTGATAAATTTATCAATAATTTTAAGATTAGAGTTTACAAAATTTACTTTATTCCATGTTGTATCTATTTCTATAGTAATCTTTTTAGGTACATCGAAAGTTACATCTGTATCAATGTGCCTACTTGAACCCGAAAGTAATAACATTTGGGAATTTATTGCATCGCTTCCTCTACTTTCGTCCCATGATTGAATTTGAAAAGGTATTTGATTGTTCTTAAGCCAATAATCACCTACAAGTTGTTCTAAAAACATCTTATAACCATCTGTGCGAAAATGGCTCAGTTTTTCTCCATTCAGTAGATTCGCTAATTCTCTTCTGGCAGCCAAAAACTCCATGATACTTCTATGTATAAATTTATATTTATCGTCATAGTCTCGAATCAAAAATCCTGATTTTCTTATATCTAGATCAATCTCATCATCTTTAAGACGTGATTTTGTCCAATCTTCGTCCTGCATTAATAGTTCTTTCAAATATCTCCAATCTTCTGAATCTTTTGAATTCACTATCATGTGTTCAGCAAGCTTTTCGCTAAAGTTAAGTCTTGTCTTTTTATTTAGCTTGGTTCTATTTATGTCTCTCTCTATCCATCTATTTGTATATGCTGTATAAAGCGCAATTAAAGGGAAAGCAATTTTTTCAGAGAAATCTGTCAATTTTTCCTCAATAGTGGTAGCTATCATCGATAAAAGTACAGGAGTTGTAGCGAGCTTGTCAAAATCATAATATTTTGTAAAAAGGTCATCCACTTCTTCTGCATCCATATTGCATCGTTTGAACAAATATGTATCAATCATATGACGGTCAAATGGCTTAATATTTACAATTTCAGATGTGGGATAGTTTTTAAATATTCGTTCTAGCCCAATTTGAATACTACTGAGTTTTTTAGCAGTGTACGGGCCAAACATGGCTAATTCGGCATCATTCGTTTCAAAAAATTGCTTCCGCGAACTAATAATTGAAATTGCATCTCTGCCGATGTTGTCAAGCAGATTAGTAACTGTATCAAGAATGTCATCGCTATTTTGGATTGGATGAACTTCATCCAATCCATCTAAAAGTAATAGTATACGTCTATTATTTATTAAATGTTTTGTGAATGCTGATGGATAGTCTGTTATTCCATTGTTCTTGAGCTCATGCATTATCATTTGTTCTAAATCGCCACTATGTTGTTTGTATTTTCCCAATGGAATATAAAGGGGAATAGGAGAGTTAGAAGAATCCTCAAGAAAATTTTTACAACCAATTTCAAGTAAATGTTCAAGCACAGTTGTTTTACCGCTACCCAAATCTGCCAATAAAGCCCATAATATTGGTTTTGAAGAATTTAAAAAAAGGTCAATCCATTCTTTGGAAGAGATTGTTTTGCCTTCAATGCTAAACTCAGGATCAACATAGAAACTAGATATGTAACCTACATCTTTTCGTGTTCGACTTTCTTCTGCGAGATTACTTAGCATGTTGTGGGCATATTTTCTCAAGGGAAGTTTGCTTGCTTCTAAATCAGAGTAAAGTAAAGGGTGAATACGTAATTCTTTTAGAATTGCAGTTTGGTCATCTGTGAAACCTTTTGTTGATATTAAGAGCATTTTGGCACCAGGATATTTTTTTTCTCCCAGCAACAGTTTTTGGCAATCTTTTGAACCCTTGTCTTTCCCTACATACTCTGTTGTAATTTCAACAATATATGTAATTTTATCAATTCCTATATCATCATATTTTTCAGCAATCAAATCAATTTGTGCGCCTTCAATACTGATTTCTTTGACCTCGAAGTTCAGCAGTTCAAAAAACCTTTTAACATCCTGTTCTGTCTTTAGCCAATTAGGTAATGAATTCATTATAATCCTTTAGAGAGTTTTTGTTGTTTATGTAGCATTCTTTTACATAACGTTTAAAATGAGCAATCAAAAAGCCGCCCGCGGGTTTTTGATTGGTCTCCTTTGGTTTGTTAGGTTTGAGCTGCATATAGTAATATAGGTTGTGGTATTCCTTGATATTTACTAAGTACATATTTTGCTTGTTTTCTAGAGAGCACTTTAAGTTGTACTTTTTGTAAAACTAATTTTTTGGGAAGCGATGATCTATGTAAAATTAAATCAAACACTTCAACTTTTTGTTTTTTTGTAAAAGTCCAATGAGAGCATATTTGAGTATACGCTTTAGCCATATTTTCCCATATAAGAATTTCTCTCTCAGGGTCATCATCTTTTGAAAAATCATTAATCCACTTTTCCATACTATCTGGAAAAACATCATGAAAAATATTCGCAATTATTTTGATTCTATTTTTTTGTAGTTCACTAATTATGCTAGTTCCAATAGGTTGTTCATTTAGGTTGCTTAAATCTACATATTGAAGACTTTCAGAATCAAAATTTGTGTCCTCATTGATCGATGTTTGAAAACTACTATCAATTTCTTCTATTGAATATTTTCCTTCATTGTCATATTCTGCATTAACTTGAACACAAATGTCTTTTATGAATTTTTTTGCGACTACGATAGGTATATTAAAGAATTCTCTTTTTTGATTTACTCTATAGCTCTCTAATAGTTCATGTATTTTTTGTTCACCTAGCTTACAATCACAAACACTACATGCATAAACAACATCAAATGCTTGAGGAACTCCTGTAGCACCGTTGTAAATTTCTTTTGCTCTAATATTTGGTGTACGCGAGGTTTCACCAACTTTTATTACATCGTTTTTAAATGATTTATTTGTTAACGCATAGACATAGCCAGATTGCATAATTTTTTTCCTATTATTGAGCCTAATTATTAATAGGTATACACTTTAGCATACTATTAACTTTTAATCCATTATTTCTAACCGAAAGTCATATCATTTTGTCATATTTTCCCGCTTTTTTGGGCATATCCGCGAAATAGCCCCTACCCGCAACGTTAGCTATTACCGATATCACCCCAATAGTCCAACATAATGTTGGACTATCGACGGATTTCGATGTTAACCTTACAAAACCGCCCCTTTTGGCTTCCGCTATAATTCTCCCATGAAAACCCTCCCCGTCCACGCCGTCGTACCCGACATCCAAGCCGCACTCAACACCCACAACCGCGTCGTGCTGCAAGCCCCTCCGGGAGCGGGAAAGACGACCGCCGTACCGTTGGCGTTGCTCGATCAGGAGTGGTTGGGAGAAAAGCAGATCGTGATGCTCGAACCCCGCCGTCTGGCGGCGCGTAACGCGGCGTCTCGGATGGCGGAGCTGCTGGGGGAGAAGGTCGGCGAAACCGTGGGCTACGTCATCCGCGCCGACCGTAACGTCAGCGCGAAGACGAAGATCGTCGTCGTCACCGAGGGTATCTTGACCCGGATGCTGCAAAACGACCCAGCCCTCGAAAACGCCGCGCTCGTCATCTTCGACGAGTTCCACGAACGCAGCCTCCACGCCGACCTCGGCCTCGCCCTCTCCCTACAGTCCCAGGAGCTGCTCCGCGACGACCTCAAGCTTATGGTCATGTCCGCTACCCTCGACACCGAGGCCGTCTCCGCGCTGCTCGGCGACGCCCCCGTCATCACCAGCGAAGGGCGCAGCTACCCCGTCACCGACCGCTACCTCGACGCCAGAACGCCCCACCCCTCCCCCATGCAGCTCCCCGGCCTCGTCGCCAGAACCGCCCTCGACGTGCTGCAAAACGGCAGCGGCAGCATCCTCGTCTTCCTCCCCGGCGTCCGGGAGATCAAGGCCGTCGAAGCGAAGCTGCGCGACAGCGTCGGCAGCGACGTTCTCGTCGCCCCGCTGTACGGCATGATGGACAAAAAGGCCCAGGACGCTGCCATTGCCCCCTGCGCCGAGGGACGGCGCAAGGTTGTGCTTGCCACCAACATCGCCGAAACCTCCCTGACCATCGAGGGGATCACCGTCGTCATCGACAGCGGGCTGCAGCGCGTCAGCACCTTCAACAGCGGTTCGGGGATGGACCGGCTCCACACCGTCGCCGTCTCGCTCGACGCCGCCACCCAGCGCAGCGGCCGGGCGGGCCGTCTGAGCGAAGGGGAGTGCTACCGCCTCTGGCACAAGCACCGCCCCCTCGCCCGCCACAGCGCGCCGGAGATCCTCACCAGCGACCTCGCCCCCATGATGCTCGAACTTTCCCGCTGGGGCGTGGACGACGTAAGCGAACTGCACTGGCTCGACCTGCCCCCCGAAACCGCCGTGGAGCACGCCCGCGACCTGCTGCGCCGCCTCGGGGCGCTGGAAGGCACGAAGATCACCCCCCACGGCGAGGCGATGCTTCGCCTCGGCACCCACCCCCGCCTCGCCCACATGATGCTCAAAGCCGTCGAGCTGGGCCGCGCCGACACCGCCTGCACCCTCGCCGCCCTGCTGGGGGAAAAAGAGCTCTTCACCGGCGACGCCAAACGCTCCTGCGACCTCCACCTGCGCGTCGAAGCGGTGCAGGAGCGCCGCGGCGGCTCCCACATCGACGCCGGGGCGATGCAGCGCGCACGCGAAAGCGCGGGGGAGTTCCGCCGAAAGCTCGGCGCCAAAGCCGATGCCAAACACGCCGATGCCGACACCGTCGGCGTGCTGCTGGGCTTCGCCTACCCCGACCGCATCGCGAAATGCCGCGACGTCAAAACAAGTGTAACGCTCGCCTCTGCCGATGTTTCCTCGAAAACCGGGCGCTACCTCCTCAGCGGCGGCAAGGGGGCGACGCTGGAACGCGAAGACCCCCTCTTCGGCCAACCCTTCCTCGTCGTCGCCGACCTCGACGCCGCCGGGGCGGATGCGCGCATCTTCCGCGCCGCGCCCATCACCGAAGCGCTCATCGAGGAGCATTTCGGCGATCTTATCGCCACCGAACGCCGCGTGGCATGGAACGACAACGCCGAACGGGTCGAGGCCCGCGAATGCGTCCGCCTCGGTGCCCTGACCCTCGATGAACGCCCCGTGAACGCCACCGACGCCGACACCGGGGCCGCCCTGCTGCAGCTCCTTCGCGAGCGGGGGCTGGCGCTGCTGGCCTGGTCCGACGCCGCCCGCTCCCTGCGCGAACGCGTCGCCTTCCTGCGCTACTGGAAAGACGCCGATCCCGCCCTTGAAGCGACCGTCGGCGACCTCCCAGACCTCGGTGACGCATGGCTGCTTGCCCACCTCGAAACCTGGCTGCTTCCCCATCTCGAAGGCGTCAAAAGCCTCAAGGCACTGCAGCGGCTCGACACCTTCGCCCTGCTCTCGGGGCTCATCGACTGGAACGACCTGCAACGGGTCAACACCCTCGCCCCCGCGACCCTGGAGGTCCCCAGCGGCTCGAAAATCGCGCTGGAGTATTCAGCCCCCGAAACCCCCGTGCTCGCCGTGCGGCTGCAGGAGCTTTTCGGGATGCTCGACACCCCGCGCCTCGTCGGCGGCCGGGTGCCCGTCACCCTCTCGCTTCTCTCACCGGCCCGCCGCCCCATGCAGACCACCAAAGACCTCCGCAGCTTCTGGGAGAGCACCTACCACGAGGTCCGCAAGGAGCTCCGGGGCAAGTACAAGAAGCACTACTGGCCCGAAGACCCCTTCAACGCCGTCGCCACCTCCAAAACCAAGAAACAGATGCACCTTGGATAATCCCATCAATTTCATAAAATCATTCGGCACGGGTGATTTTTTAATATTGTCGTAACCCCCTCTGGCCTATGATGGAATAAGAAAATCCGATAAGACGGCGCATGCCGGCGATCGAGGCACTGTGGATATCTTCGAGACGACCCGCAAGATGCTCGTCTACCTGACGTTCATCCTTCTGGCGGCGGTTGCCGTACTGCTCTACCTCGGTCACTACCAGTACGTCAACGTTCTGAAGATCATCATCGACGAAGAGCGCAAGGTCGCTTCCAGCACCAACACCTTCCTGATGGAGGGAATGGACCGGAAATACCGCAACTACGGGCAGATGTTCCTGGAGAGTCCGAACGTCCTCGAAACCATTGAAACCGGCAACCGGGAAGCGCTCTACGCACTGGCCCAACCCTTTTACGACAAACTGCGGCGCGAAAACCCCTACCTGATGGTCATGCACTTCCACACCCCCGACACCAAAACCCTCCTGCGGGTCCATCTGCCCGGAGAGTACGACGACGACCTCTCGAAACTCCGTCCCATCATCGCACGCACCAACGCGCTCCAGAAAGGACTGAGCGGCATCGAAGTCGGCAAACACGGCATCTTCTACCGCATCACCTTTCCCCTCTTCAGCGCTTCGGGCAAACATCTCGGAACCATGGAGTTCGGCATCGACATCCGCTACCTGCTGGAGATGCTGAAAAGCCAGGGAATCTTCATGCCGATGCTCCTGATGACGCAGGATGCCGTCGCCCCCATTTACCGCCACACCAACAACCCCGAAAAGCTCTTCAAGCCCGTCAACCATCACTACGTCCTCGTCCGCTACGCCGACGCTCCCGAGGAGTGGGAACACCACAGCGTGGCCGTGAACGACGCCCTGCTCAACCGCCGCTACGCCATCCAGCAGGACCACGGTGCGGACCATCTCATCTTCATCGCGGGCAATCTGCGCAACTTTCTCGGCGAGACCGTCGGCCACCTCGTCTTCGTCAAAGAGCTCGACTTTTACATGCACACCATCGAACTGCTGCGATGGATCTCCATCTCGACCGCGCTCATCCTGATACTGGTCACCGTCTTCATCGTCAAACGCCTCCTGAACCAGTACTCCCAGCGTTTCAAAAGCTACGAGTCCGACCTGCTGCGGGTCAACACGCAGCTGCGCTACGTCCTCGAAGGCTCCAAACTCGGCTACTGGGACTGGTTTGTCCAGAGCCGGGAACTCTACGTCGACGAGCGGTGGCTCCATATGCTCGGCATCACCGAGGTGAAACAGCCCCTTGACGACGAAGCGTGGCGGGGGCGCATCCACCGCGACGACCGGGAGCGGGTCATCGGGCACATCCGCGCGGCCATCAAGGCGAAACAGGCCTACAGCGTGGAGTTCCGCGCGCGCCACAGCAACGGCCACTACGTCTGGATAGAGAACGCGGGGGCCGTCACGGAATTCGACGCCCAGGGGCAGGCGTTTCGGCTCTCCGGGACCCACCAGGACATCACTGCCCGAAAACGCCTCGAAGAGGAGAACGAGAAGAACCGGCTCTACCATGAAACCCTCTTCCGGCACAACCCCAACATCATCGTCGTCACCAACTCCCGGGAACTGCTCGACACCAACCAGCAGTTCTTCCGCTTTTTCGACGACTACCGCAGTCTCAACGACTTCAAAGCCCACTACAGCTGCATCTGCGACCTCTTCGCCTATGCCGAGGACCCGATCTACCTCCACCCCAGCAAAGGAAACTGGATCGAACAGGCGATGGAGGGGGAGACCACGAAACAGGCCATTCTCCGCAAGGACCAGATGTACCACTACTTCAGCGTCACCGTCAACCAGTTCCAGTACGACGGCGAACCGCTCTACCTGGCGACCTTCACCGACATCACCGGCGAACACCTGCTGCAGGAGAAGATGGAGCGCCAGTCCATCATCGACGACATGACCGGGGTCTACAACCGCCGCCACTTCAACAAGATCTTCGAACACGAAATACGGCGCGCCAAACGCGCCCACGGCGACTTTACCCTGATCATGATCGACATCGACAACTTCAAGGCCTATAACGACCGCTACGGCCACAGCAGCGGGGACGACGCCCTGGAACGGGTAGCCAAAGCGCTGCAGCAGCAGCTCAAACGCTCGGGGGACTACCTCTTCCGGCTCGGCGGAGAGGAGTTCGGCATCATCCTCACGGAAACCGACCGCCACAAAGGCATGGAGTTCGCCGAAACCCTGCGCACGGAGATCGAAGCGCTGGAGATCGTTCACGGGGGAAATCCCCCCTACGGCCGCGTCACCATCTCCCTGGGGGTATTCCATACCGACTTCAACGAAGCGGTCCCCACTCCGACCGACATCTACAAATACGCCGACGAAGCGCTCTACCGTGCCAAGGAGCGGGGAAGAAACCGCGTCGAATCGTAACCTTCCCCGCGTCTCAACCCAGTTTCGCTACAATGACGTCCCATCAAAGGAGACTGAATGAAACGCACACTCTTGCTCGCCCTGACCGCCATGCTGCTGCTGGCCGGATGCAACAACCTGACCCAGGAGAACTACAACAAAGTCAAAACCGGTATGTACTACGACGAAGTCGTCTCCATCCTCGGCAAGCCCGAGTCTTGCTCCGAAGCCCTGGGACTGATGAGCTGCGAGTGGAAAGACGGGGACGCGGAAGTCGCCATCAGCTTTATCGCCAAGAAGGTCACCATCACTACCGGAAGCGGCCTGAAGTAACACGCTTTCTAGGGCTGCGGACGGGGAATCCGGTTATGTCCGGCCGTCACCCCGCCGTGTTCGCGCCGCCATGTGCCGTCGCAGGGATAGGCGGTGATGATGGACTGCACCAGAAGCACCGAAATCCTCGAATCCGATGCCATGGGATGCCTCTGCACGTAAGCCACGACGTCCCGGCGCAGCGTATCGAGCGTCACCGTATCGGGGAGCCGGTAGCAGATGGAGTGATCCTCAATCATCTGCAGATAGGCCTGCACCATCCCGTTGCAATGCGCCCGCATCTGCGGCGCATCGTCGCGGCACTCCGACACGAAATCCTCTCCCGTGTAGCGCGCCTGCAGCGGCAGGACGGCGATCAGTATGAGAAAAACAAGACCCTTCACGTGCGACTCCGTTGCTATTGGTAACTTAATGTTATCGCCGAGGGGTAACGGCAGCATTACCCGGGCGGCTCGGACGGATTTTGAGATACAATGGTTCCATAAGCCAAAGGAGCCTCTGCGTGAAAGAGATCATCGAGATTTACAAGAAGCACCGCAATACGGTCGAAAACTACATCAATACGGTACTTAAAAGCATCCCCACCGACCCCATCGAACACTCCCGGATCATCCTCCAGGACCTCCCCGCCCTGACGCTACTCTACGCCGTCGACAAGGAGTACAAGCAGGTCAGCCCCGTCGTCTGCCGCCGGGAAAGCGACAAGTGCCGCATCAACTCAGACAAAAGCCACTACTTCACCAAACTGCAGCTCAACGAGTGGAACATCTACGTCTCCAACCCCTACATCCACTACCGCAACGGCAAACCCAGCGTCACCGCCGTCAAACTGATCGGGGACGTCTACTACATCTTCGACTTCAACCTGATGACCCTCCTCGAAGAGCTCCATCTCATCGAGCACAACAGCCTTTTCGACAAAGCCAACCGCACCGTCTACAGCATCGGCGGGGGGCTGCTCGCCATCGTCTCGCTCTTCCTCATCATCTACGGCGGCTACGTCTTCGCGAACATTTTGATGTACGACCCCGCTTCCGAGGTCCTCGACGACATCTTCAAGGCCATTATCGCCATCACCCTGGGACTGGCCATCTACGACCTCGCCAAGCAGATCCTGGAGCACGAGGTGATCTTCCGCAGCTTCGAGCAGGGGGAGACCATGCAGAACAAGGTGCTTGGGAAGTTCCTCATCTCCATCATCATCGCCCTCTCCATCGAAGCGCTGATGGTCGTCTTCAAGATCGCCCTGGGCGACTACACCGAGATGCTCGCCGCCTTCTACCTCCTCATCGGTGTCACAATCATGATCATCGGGCTCGGCTTCTTCCACAAGTTTACGAAAGCATAAACGACCGGCACGCGTGCCCGCCCCGGGCACGCCCTGATACTATACAATATCAATTTACACCCGTTACGCTTGAAACACCCTGCCAGTGGTGCTTTCCGGCAGTTCGGCCCTGCCGTTTTTTTACCCCGGCACCATCGACTCTTTTTCCGCATTTTCACAACGTTGCCGATGGTTTTCAGCAAAAAATCTTGACATGTTTAATATTGGTTTAGTATGATTCACTCAAGTTTAGTGAGCCGTAAAAGATGATTTCAATATCTTGAACAAGGAGGTTGCCATGGAATTTATCCCCATGCTTGCAGTGGTACTTTTCTTCGCCCTCTTCACCCTCGGCGCGCTCTTTGCCGAGTACTATTACGAACTGCGCTATCTGCACCTGCAGGCGGTTCAGAAACTCTCACGGCTATTTGACAGACGCCGCCGGTTCCGGGACGGTTCCGACGGCCGCGTCTCCTCATAACCATCCCAAGGCACTTTGCCATGCCCTATGAACTCTGACCTTTTACCCCCGGCTCACTAAACGCCATCCCCGTCAGTTCCGCAGCGTCGCCACCAGCCGGTCGGGATGAAGCAGTGCGTCGAGCAGGTCGTTGACCGACCCGAAGAGCAGGTCGGCGGCGACGACGCTTTTGACGCTCGCCCCCTCCCCTTGCAGCAGCGCCGCGCCCAGTGCCGCTTCGGAGAGCATCAGCGCGTCGTTGCGCCCGTTCCCCGCCGCGAAGGTGTGTGCCGCGCCGAGCCGGTGCAGATAGTCGCGTTTGGCTTCGTCCTGGCGCTCTTTTCCGATGACGTGCACGGTGATGAAACCGCCCCCGCACTGCTGCTGAACCGTACCGTAGGTGTCCGCCGTCAGGACATGTACCTGCAGCCGTTCCGAAAGCCGCTCCAGCCGCTCCATCACCCCGTCGATGACGATGCCGTCGAAGGCCACCGTTCCGTTGTAGTCTAGCAGCAGGTGCCGCAGCTCCAGCGGCTCCATACCGGGAATCTCAAGTCGCAGCATGACCCCTCCTATTTCAGCAGCAGAGCAACGACGGCGTCGATCTCTGTCAGGTCGCTGTATTCGATGTTGAGGCCCAGGCCCTCCACGTTTCGGGTCATCCCCTCCCCGAGGCTTTTGACCACAAGGATCTGCGCCCCCTTGAGCAGCGGGGGGATCATCCGGCCCGCCGCCATGCCGCTGGCGCATTCGTCCCCGGTGATTGTCACGCCCTGCGCCGCGAGCGCCTCATGGACCGGGTTGGACGTATAGGAGATGGAACCGATGGTATCGTTCTCGATGCGGGCAAAGGCAAAATACTTCGCCGTCAGGAAATGGGGATGGATGGTAATGCGGTCGTTGGTCGGGAAAACGACGGTAAAGGCCCGGCGCAGCCGCACGATGTCGATCCCCTTGCCGTAGATGAGCATCTCGACGCACTTGCGCCGGGCACTCTTGATGATCTTCGCGAAGGTCGGACGCGACACCCCGAGCTCCCGGGCGCAATCCTCCTGGTAAAGCCCCCGGAAGTCCGCCAGGTAGAGGGCTTCGAGCTCATCGGCCTGGATGGAGAGCTGCTCTTTCGGAGGCTGATCGAGGGGGCCAAAGCGGAATGCCGTGGGCTGAATGGTGATGTTGCGTTTTTTCATCTGCCTTTTTCCTGGTACTTTACATATGGAAATTATCTACTCATTTAACCCTCTTTATTCTTAAATAAAACTGTTTTTATGCAATTTTAATGCCCTGAAAACAGGGATGTGATAGAATTATTATAAAAATTATAATCATAAATTAATTTAGTATTTATTTTACATATGTTAAATTTCATCGTACCAATCGAAAGAGAGTCAAAGGAAAAATATGAACATTACCACGATCACGAAACTGTCACTGACGGCAGCACTGCTCGCAGGCGGCGCACTCTACGCCGATGCCGCCAAGGGGCAGAAGCTCTATCAGAAAAAATATAAAAGCGCCTGCGGCGTCTCCGGTGCCAAAATGGCCGGCAGCCACACCCAGGACGAGTGGAGCGAGATGAAAGAGGAAGGCACCCTGCTGGAGTACCTGAACGGCAAATGCGGGAACAAGGTACAGGAGAAGCACCTTGAACACCTCTACGACTTCTTCTACGAATACGGCAGCGACAGCGGTAACGTCCCCTCCTGCTGAGTCCGTGCCGCTTCGGCGGCAGAGTAACGCGATGAAACGACTGAACCGCCGCCTGAACCGACTGATCGCAGCCATCCGTCCGCTGCCGCTCTACCTCCTGACGGGCGTCATGGTTTACGGTTTCATCGCGCAATATCGCGGGTGAGTATATGCGATACCTGAGAGAGATGCAGGTGTCACCTATGCCCATTTTGTAAAGGAACTATGTGAGAAAAGAGATTGTTATGGAGAAGTACCCGGTGTTTACGCTGGAGATCGACAAAACGGAGACGGCCTGCGACTCGGTCGACGCCATCATCGCCCATTTTGAAGGGCGGGTGGCAGCGGACCCCGTTGCCGCGTTCATCGGAATTTTCGATCACTACTCCCATACCAGCAACCTCGCCAACGGCGAAATCGCCCCCGAGATCAAAGATGCGAAAAACATCGTCTTCTGCTTCGGCCCCAAACTGGCCGACGCCCATGTCCTGGCGGTCCGTCCGCGCAGCATCGGCGTTGCGGAGCTTGAAGACCGTTTCATCGTCACCTTCCTCGAAGCGCCGATGCCGCCGATCAACGAGAAAATGGAAAAGTGGGCAAAAGCCATTTTGAAATAAGGATCATTCCATGATTGCCATCCCCGTAAAAACCGACAAACCCGACACCGCCGTCGCTCCCCTCTTCGGGAAAGCCAAATGGTTCGCCCTTGTCGATGACAAAGGCGGCGTCACCTTCTGGCGCAACGAACTCGGCAGCGGACGCGCCGTCGTCGACCATTTCGGCGCCCAGGGCGTCACCACCGTCATCTTCCAGGAGATGGGCGGCAACCCGTTCATGCTGCTCGGCCGTGCGGGCATCGCCTGTTACCATTCCGGTGCGGGCCGCATCGTCTTGAACGACCTTCTTGACGCGCTGCGCGCGGGAACCCTGCAGCGGGTAACGACGGCCAACATGGACGACTTTGTCGAACAGGGCCGGCAGCACGCCCGGCACGATCACGGCGCCCACGGGCATCACCACGAACACGAACACGAACACGCGCACGGCCACTGCGGCGGCGCACACTGAATCAGGAGCCATTATCATGACACGCAGAATCGTATTTCCGACCAATCAGCCCGACGGCCTTCTCTCCAAACGCGGCGCCCATTTCGGCCGCGCCGACTTCTACACGCTGGTGGACGTTGACGCCCACGGCAACGTCACCGACGTCACCGTCGCGAAAAACCCCGGCCACGAAAGCGGCGGCTGCGGCAATGCCGTCGAAAACATCTGTCGGCTCGACGCGACCGCCCTGGTCGTCTCCGGCATCGGCGGCGCGCCCCTCAAGGGGTTTACGCAGCGCGGCATGACCGTCTATTTCGACAACACTTCGGCAACGGTCCAGGATGCGCTGAGCGCCTTCCTCAGCGGTGCCCTGGTACCCATGACGCCCGAGCAGAGCTGCTCGCACCACTAGGCCGTCACCGGTTCGTGACAAAATTCGATAGTATACGAGGAGCATATCCATGGATATCATCACGTCGCCTTTTGCGCGACTGCCCATCTACGTGACGGAACTCCGTTCCTCCGACAAGGAGTCATGATGCTCAGCCGCGAACGCATCCAGCATTTCCCCATCACCCTCTTCGCCGTGGTCATGGGCCTCTCCGGCCTCGCCATCGCCTACGAAAAAGCCTTCCACCTTCTCGGACTTCCCCGGTTTCCGTTTCTGATTCTGCTGGGCCTCTCGGCGCTGATTTTCGTCAACCACATCATCATCTACGGCACCAAGGCGATCTGGTTCCCCGAAGAGGTGAAGGCGGAGTTCTTCCATCCCATCCGGATGAACTTCTTCCCCGCCGTCTCCATCTCCATTTTGCTGCTGAGCATCGGCGCCTACAGCTACCTCCCCGTCGTCGCGGTGAGCCTCTGGTTCATCGGCACGGCGCTGCACACGGTGCTGACGCTCTACATCTTCAGCTACTGGATCCGCAACAACTTCGAGATCACCCACTCCAACCCGGCATGGTTCATCCCCATCGTCGGCAACGTCATCATCCCCATCGTCGGGGTGGACATCCTCGGCAGCGAAGCGATGCTCTTCTACTTCTCCGTCGGCATCTTCTTCTGGATCGTGCTCTTTACGGTGGTGCTCTATCGCATCATCTTCCACCACCAGCTCGCCGTGAAGTTCCTGCCGACGCTCTTCATCCTCATCGCGCCCCCGGCGGTAGGCTTCGTCTCCTACCTGCGCATCACGATGAACTACGACTTTTTCGCGCTGTTTCTGCTGGACATCGGCTACTTCTTCACCCTGCTGCTCTTCTTCATGGGGCGCAGCTTCGTGCGCATCAAGTACTTCGTCTCATGGTGGGCCTTCACCTTCCCGCTGGACGCCATCACCATCGCCTCCACCGTCGCGTACCAGGTCACCGGGTACGCCTTCTACCGCAACATCGCCTACGTGCTGCTGGCGGTGACGACGACGGTCATCGCCGTCGTCGCCTACCAGACGCTGCTGCACGTGCGCAAACGTGAAATCTGTATCCAGGAGTAACCCATGACCAGTATCAAAATCACCGTAGCGGCCTTCGTCGCTTTTCTCTTCGGCGCCGTTTTCAGCGCCATCGCCATGAACACCGCCGCCCCGCAGATGATGATCAAAGAGGTTGCCAGCCCCTACGACTTCGAGAAGACGGTCCGGGTCATTCAGGAGCGCATTGACGCCAAAGAGGGATGGCACGTCATCACCACCTACGACGAGAACGCCGAGGTGACCGCGAACGGCGGCACCCCCATCGGCAAAATGGCCGTCATCAAGTACTGCAACGGCAAGTTCGCCTCCCGGATGCTCGCCGCGGACGAACGCAAAAAGATCTCCGTCATGCTGCCCAAAAGCATCAGCGTCTACGAAGACAGCAAAGGCAAGGTCTTCATCGCCATGAGCAACGGCAAGGTGGTGGGCAAACTCTTCGGCGGCGAAGTCGAAGCGATCGTTGAGGAGGTCTCCCGCGAAGTCGAGGAGATCATGGGCTTCATGCACTTCAAATTCGCCCTCTTCTAGGATGCGCATGAGATGGTTCGGCATCGCGGCGGCCGCGGCTGTTGCGCTCTTCATCGCCTACGGGGTCTACGGCCAGATGACCAAGCCCCCCATGAAACCGCAGCGCATCCCCTGCCAGAAAGAGGTGACCTGTTTCGAACGCCTCTACGGCACTCCCGAAGCGCTTTCCCGGGTCGTCGACCTGCTGGCCCGCCGTCACTACGGCATCGAGACGACGACCCAGCCCTCGGTCTACATGACCCCGCGCCTCTTCGACACCCTCGACCCCGCCGAGGCGGAAGCGGAAGCGCGCCGGGCCATCGAACGCCTCATCCCGAGGAAAGCGGCGTCGGCCGGGGCGGAGGCGCCGCTGCGCGTCAAGTTCCTGATCTACGAAAACGATAAGAAAGATCCGGGCAAGAAGTCGAAAAAAGCGTTTCTCTACGAAGGGTACGTCGTTTTTTCCTTCCTCCTCGAAGGCAAAACCGTTTACAAAGTACAGGTAGACTTTATGGAACCCGAAGGCCGGGACGTCAACCGCCGCATCGACTGCGCGGTCCGCTCCCTGGTCTCTCTGGAAAAGGAGTGACGATGGAACCCAATCTCGAAGAGATCGACGATTACAACAAACCGCTCAAGTCCGGCAAGCTGAAAACGATCCTGCTCGCTTTCGGCGCCGCCATCGCCGTCTACGCCCTCTACCTCGGCGTGATGACCCTCTTCTCGTAACCTCCCCCTCCCCGGGGAGACGAATTAACCGAATATTTAACCACTAAACGATAATATTCACTCAAAATAATAATAGTTATAAAACAGGAGTATAAAACACTATGGACAGAAGACGTTTTTTGAACCTCGCCGGACTGGGAAGCGCGGCACTGATCGGCGGCTGCAGCGCCACACCGGAAGCTTCCCAATCCCCTGCCCCGAAGGCAAACCGCACCCATGAAACGATCCGCCCGAAAACCCGCCCGCGCATCGTCATCGTCGGCGGCGGATTCGGCGGTCTCAACGCCGCCGCGGCCATCCGGCAGAACGATCCCCAAAACGCCATCGAAGTCCTCGTCGTCGAACGCAACGCCAACTACTTCGCCTGCCCCATGAGCAATACCCTACTCAGCGGCGACCCGCAGTTCAAACGGGAGCGTTTCATCTTCGACTACAGCGACGCCCAGCGCGAATACGGCTACGAGGTAATCCAGGCCGAAGCCCTCGGTTTCGATCGTGAAAAGCGCCTCGTGCAGACCTCTGCGGGAAGCCTGGAGTATGATTTCCTGGTGCTGGCGCCGGGGATCGAGTACAACTACGAAGCGGAGTTCCCCCAATGGAGCCCGGAGAAGATCCGCCGGGCGCGCATGGAAGCCCCGGGCGGGCTGATCAGCGACGTCGGCACCGAGCACGCCGTCTTGATCAAACAGCTTGAAGCCTTCAAGCAAAACGGCGGCGAGGGAGTCATCGCCATCGTCCCCCCGCGCCTGCACTTCACCCGGGATCTGGAAACCGTCGTCCCCCACAGTTCGGTGCAGCGCTGCAAGCCGGCTCCCTACGAACGCGCCTGCATGATCGGCGACTGGATTCGCCGCAACGGTCTGGAGGGCAAGGCGAAGGTCCTCGTTCTCGACAACTCCACCCGTCCCCAGGCGAAACCCGCCGCCTTCGAGCAGGTCTTCGAAGCGCTCTACAAAGGGATCATCGAGTACCGCGGCGGCTTCGACCTGATGGACGTCGATTTCGACGCCAAAGAGCTCCGCTACCGCGACATCAACGATGATGCGGACTACGTTCGCGCTGCGATGAAATACGACGTGCTCAACCTCATTCCGGTCCAGAAAGCCAGCAGCCTCATCGCCATGGCCGGCCTCAAAACCAACGCCTGGGGCGGCGCGATTCTGGCAAAACAGAACTTCTACTCCGTCACCGACGACCGGGTCTACGTACTCGGCGACAGCGCCTTTTACGGCAAGGGCACCTTCACGGACAACCCGAAGAAGAAGGCGGGGGTTCCCGCCGCCGCCCAGACGGCCTTCAGTACCGCAATCGAGGCGGGCCGCATGATGGTCCGGCGTCTGCTCGAAGGGGTCGACGAACCCGTCGCCGCCTTCTCAGCCAGCTGCTTCTCCATGGTCAAAACCGGCG
The DNA here is from genome assembly GCA_050292215.1 of Sulfurimonadaceae bacterium. GTDB lineage: Bacteria > Campylobacterota > Campylobacteria > Campylobacterales > Sulfurimonadaceae > SZUA-415. The sequence goes on from JBNKLF010000005.1 coordinate 35,216, forward strand.
CGCCGAAACAGCTGGGCATCGCCATCGAAAAGGACTTCACCTTCGATGAGAAGGGGATGCACATCACCGAGCGCATTCCCATGGAAAGCGGCAGGTTCTACACCCAGACCGCCGGCGACGGCATCGTGGGATGGTTCGACGCCGTCACCGGGGCGACCTTCGCCCGCTTCTAAAGTCGACACCATGCAGAAAAACACCCCGCCGACGCTGACACAGACCCTGCGCAAAACCGTGCGGGGGTTCCTCGTCTCGATGCTGCCGATGCTGCTGGGGGTGATTTTGCTGATGGGGCTCTTCCAGGTCTACGTCACCGAGGAGATGCTCGCGTCGCTCTTCAGCGGCGCCCCCTTCACCGACATGCTCATCGGCCTGGGAACGGGTTCCGTCGCCATGGGACAGCCGGTGGCGAGCTACATCATCGGGGGCGAGCTGCTTGAGAGCGGCATCAGCCTCTACGCCGTGGCGGCCTTCATCATCGCCTGGGTCAGCATCGGGGTGGTGCAGCTCCCCCTGGAGATCGAGGTTTTCGGACTCCGCTTCACGGTGATGCGCAACCTGCTCAACCTCCTCTTTGCCCTCCTCGTCGCCGCGGCGACGGCCTGGACGGCGGGAGCGCTTGCATGAACGCCGACCAGAGCGCCAAGCGCCCCACCGGACTCTACTTCCTCGGCGCCGTACTGACGCTCTACGCCGTGCTGCTGGTACTCTCCGGCGACAAGGCCCGCGAAGCGCTGGCCGCCAGCGCCGTGATTTTGGGCAAGCTGCTTCCCATCCTCATCGTCGTCGTACTGCTGCTGGGGCTCTTCGCCCACTACTTCAAGCCGAAGAAGTTTTCCAGACACCTCGGCGGCGAAGCGGGATGGCGCGCCTGGGCCTACGCCGTCGCCGGGGGCATTCTCAGCCACGGCCCCTCCTACGTCTGGTACCCGCTGCTCCAGGAGCTGCGCTCCCACGGCACCCGCGACGGCCTCGTCGTCACCTTCCTCTACGTCCGTGCCATCAAGCTCCCCTGGCTGCCGGTGATGGTCGACTACTTCGGCTGGAGCTTCACCCTGCTGCTCTCGCTTTTCCTCATTCTTTTCGGCCTCCTGCAGGGGTGGCTTGCGGAGCGTCTGTCCCGCTAACTCCGGCGTTGTAGCGTCGATGTATCTTTTTTGGCTATCATATGGGTTCACCCCATCCCCAAACAGATACGGGAGCGGCATTATGCAACCTGACATAGCAATGATCGACGGCAACGAGGCGGTGGCCCGGGTCGCCCACAGAATCAACGAAGTGATCGCCATCTACCCCATCACCCCCTCCTCCCCCATGGGCGAGCACAGCGACGCCTACTCGGCCAACGGAGAGCGCAACATCTTCGGCACCGTTCCCGACATCATGGAGATGCAGAGCGAGGGAGGCGCGGCGGGGGCCGTCCACGGCGCCCTGCAAAGCGGCGCCCTGACGACGACCTTCACGGCGTCGCAGGGGCTGCTGCTGATGATCCCCAACATGTACAAGATCGCCGGGGAGCTCACCCCCACGGTCTTCCACGTCGCCGCCCGCTCCCTGGCGGCCCAGGCCCTCTCCATCTTCGGCGATCACCAGGACGTCATGGGGGTGCGCCAGACCGGCTTCGCCCTGCTGGCCTCCAACAGCGTGCAGGAGGCCCACGACTTCGCCCTCATCTCCCAGGCGGCGTCGCTTCGCTCGCGCATCCCCTTCCTGCACTTCTTCGACGGCTTCCGCACCTCCCACGAGATCGCCAAGGTGACCCTCATCGACGAAGAGATCATGAAGGCGATGATCACCCCGGAACTGGTCGAGCGGCACCGCCGCAATGCCCTCACCCCCGACCGTCCGGTGATCCGCGGCACGTCGCAAAACCCCGACGTCTACTTCCAGGGGCGCGAAAGCGTCAACGCCTACTACGCCGAGGTACCCCGCATCCTCGAAGCGGCGATGGAGCAGTTTGCCGAATTGACGGGCCGCCGCTACGGCCTCTTCGAGTACGTCGGCGCCCCCGACGCGGAGAAGGTGATCGTGCTGATGAGTTCCGGGGCCGAAGCGGCGCACGAGAGCGCCGAACATTTCGCGGCGCGGGGGGAGAAGGTGGGGATGGTCAAGGTCCGTCTCGCCCTCCCCTTCGACGCGGAGCGTTTCGTCAAAGCCCTCCCGGAGACGGTACGATCCATCGCCGTGCTCGACCGCACCAAGGAGTCGGGCTCCCAGGGGGAACCGCTCTATCATGACGTTCTGACGGCCCTTTACGAACACCGCAACGCCCTCCCCTTCGCCATGCCGACCGTCGTCGGCGGCCGCTACGGCCTCTCCTCCAAGGAGTTCACCCCGGCGATGATCCGCGCACTCTACGACGAACTGGGCAAAGAGACGCCGAAGAACCACTTTACCCTGGGCATCCGTGACGACGTCACCCACAGCAGCCTCCCCTTCGACCCCGGCTTCACCCTCGAACGCCCGGGCACCTTCGAGGCGCTCTTCTACGGCCTGGGGGCCGACGGCACCGTCGGGGCCAACAAGAACTCCATCAAGATCATCGGGGAGGAGACCGACAACTACGCCCAGGGCTATTTCGTCTACGACTCGAAAAAATCGGGCTCCATGACCACCTCGCACCTGCGCTTCGGACCCGAACCCATCCGCTCGACCTACCTGATAGGCAGCGCCGACTTCGTCGCCTGCCACCAGAGCGTCTTCCTCGAAAAGTTCGACATCCTCGGCCACGCCAAGAGCGGCGCGGTCTTCCTCCTCAACTCCCCCTTCCCCGAAGCTGAGCTCTGGGGCCGTTTCCCCCGCAAAGTGCAGGAGCAGATCATCGAAAAAGGTCTGAAGGTCTACGCCATCGACGCCTCCCGCGTCGCCCGCGACAGCGGCATGGGCTCGCGCATCAACACCGTGATGCAGACCTGTTTCTTCGCCATCTCCGGCATCCTCCCCCGGGACGAGGCGATCGAAAAGATCAAGCACGCCGTCCGGAAGACCTACGGCCACAAGAGCGAACAGATCGTCAAGATGAACTTCGCCGCCGTGGACCGCGCCCTGGAACACCTCTTCGAGCTCAAAGTCCCCGCCGCTCCCGACGGAAACGTCCCGATGCAGCCCGCCGTCAAGGGGGACTACGACGCCTTCGTCGCCACCGTCACGCGGACCCTCATCGAAAACCGCGGTGACACCCTCCCGGTGAGCGCCATGCCCGCCGACGGCACCTGGCCGACGGGGACGACGCAGTACGAGAAGCGCAACATCGCCCTCGAGGTCCCCGTCTGGGACGCCGAGGTCTGCATCCAGTGCAACAAGTGCGTCATGGTCTGCCCCCACGCGGTCATCCGCTCCAAAGTCGTGGAGGAAGCGGCGCTGGAGGGGGCTCCGGAAGCCTTCAGCTTCGTTCCCGCCAAAGGAAAGGAGTTCGGGGAGAGCGAACGCTTCGCCATCTCCGTCGCCGTGGAGGATTGTACGGGGTGTGCGCTCTGCGTCGAGGTCTGCCCGGCGAAGAACAAGTCCCGGACCAACCGCAAGGCGATCAACATGGAACCCCAGCTTCCCCTGCGCGAAAGCGGCGCGGAGGCGTGGGAGTTCTTCCTCGGTCTCCCCGACCTCGACCGGGGCCGCGTCGAGCACTCCAAGGTCAAGGAGAGCCAGTTCCTCCGGCCGCTCTTCGAGTTCTCCGGGGCCTGTCCCGGCTGCGGCGAAACCCCCTACATCGCCCTGGCGACGCGCCTCTTCGGGGACCGCATGATCGTCGCCAACGCCACGGGCTGTTCCTCCATCTACGGGGGCAACCTCCCCACGACGCCCTGGACCAAGGACGACGCGGGGCGCGGCCCCGCCTGGTCCAACTCCCTCTTCGAGGACAACGCCGAGTTCGGTCTGGGCTTCCGCCTCTCCATCGACAAGCACAAGGTGCAGGCCGAGGAGTTCCTGAGTGCCCTGCGCGACGAGGTCGGTGCGGAACTGGCCGACGCCATCCTTCATGCCCCCCAGCGCGACGAAAGCGACATCGTCGCCCAGCGCGAGCGCGTCGAAGCCCTCAAGGCAAAGCTGCCGGGCATCGACCGCCCCGAAGCGCGCCACCTCGACACCCTCGCCGACTACCTGGTCAAGAAGTCGGTCTGGATCGTCGGCGGGGACGGCTGGGCCTACGACATCGGCTACGGCGGCCTCGACCACGTCATGGCCAGTGGCCGCAACGTCAACATTTTGGTCCTCGACACCCAGGTCTACTCCAACACCGGGGGGCAGGAGTCCAAGGCGACCCTGACCGGAGCCGTGGCGAAATTCGCCGCCGCGGGCAAACCGGAGATGCCCAAGGACCTCGCCTCCATGGCGATCGCCTACGAGAACGTCTACGTCGCCAAGGTGGCGATGGGCGCCAGCGACACCCAATTGGTCAAGGCCTTCCTCGAAGCCGAGCGCTACGAGGGCCCCTCCATCATCATCGCCTACTCCCACTGCGTCGCCCACGGCTACGACCTCCGCTACGGGATAAACCAGCAGAAACTGGCCGTCGAATCGGGGCTCTGGCCGCTGTTCCGCTACAACCCCGAACACGCCGCCGAGGAGCGCAACCCGATGACCCTGGACTACAAGGGTCCCAAAGTCGACGTGCGCGACTTCATGTACAACGAGACCCGCTTCAAGATGGTCGAGAAGCTCAACGCTGAACATGCCGAAACCTATCTCGAGTCGGCCCGCCACGTCGCCTACTCCCTCTGGCGCCGGTACAAAAGCCTCGCCGAGATCCCCTACCCAGGAGACGCCCAATGAACCTGCATACGAACTACCTCGGACTTGAACTCAAAAACCCGCTGATCGCCGGAGCCTCCCCCCTGACCTCCAGCGCCGACGACGTCCGCGCCCTCGAAGACGCCGGGGTCGCGGCGGTCGTCATGCACTCGCTCTTCGAGGAGCAGATCGACGCCGAAGCGCTGGCCCTGGACCACTTTCTCGCCGCCCATACGGAGAGCTACGCCGAGTCTTTGAGCTACCTGCCCGAAGCGCACACCTTCGAGAACATCAACGCGGAACACCACCTCGAAGAGCTCGAAACCATCAAGAAAAGCGTCGGCATCCCGGTAATCGCCAGCATCAACGGGGCGAGTCCCGGCGGCTGGGTGGAGTACGTCCGGCGCTTCGAGGCGGCGGGGGCCGACGCGGTGGAGCTCAACATCACCTACATCCCCACGGACATCACCACCGACGCCCGGGAGGTGGAGCAGCGCTACCTCGACATTGTCGGCGAAGTGTGCCGGGCGACGAAACTGCCCGTCAGCGTCAAAATGAACGCCTACTTCAGCGCCCCGGCCCAGATGGCGGCCCACCTGATCGCCCAGGGGGCTTCAGGGCTGGTGCTCTTTGACAACCCGGTGCGCATCGACATCGATCTCGATACGCTCACCCCGCTGCAGCGGGCCAACATCACCGGCTCCTACGCGCTGAGCGAGACCCTGCGCTGGAGCGCCATCCTCTACAACCATCTCAACGCCTCGCTGTGCGCCTCCACGGGCGTCCACAGCGGCACCGACGCCATCAAGGCGATCATGAGCGGCGTGGACGCGGTGCAGATGGCCTCGGCCCTCCTCATCAACGGCCCGGGGCATGCGACGACGGTGCTGCGGCAGCTTCGGGAGTGGATGGACGAGCATGAGTACGACTCCGTCGCCCAGATGAAGGGGAGCATCTCCCTCGACCACACCGACAACCCCGACGCCTTTGAGCGCTCAAGCTACATGCGGGCGTTGCAGAGCTACCGCCGCTAGGCAGTCAGCGTAACGCCGTCGATTCCACCGGTGTAATGCCTGGGTATATCGAGCGTCAGTTGAAGCTTGTAAGCTTTTTCCAGAAGTGCCCGGTCGAGTTTCCAGTCGTTTTTCAACCAGTCCATGATCTCGTCCCGGCGCTTCCCATAGGCAAGTAACGCGATCACGAAAGCCGCACCGCGAGTCACGTCGCCCAAGTCCGAGTAGTAAAGGCACCCGGCATTGTTGATGGCCTCGGGCACCCCGTGACGTGCCGCGGCTTCGAACCACTTCAACGCCTTTCCAGCTTCTCCGAACTCCTCCGCGTAGAGATGTCCCAACTCCCGTGCGGCATTGATGTCCCCAAGCTCATAAGCTTTTTCGTACCACCGAACGGCGGCGGTGTAATCGCGAAGTTCCTCTTCATAGAGTACTCCAAGGTTGTAAGCGGCGGTCTTGTGGTTTTGCGCAGCCGCCGTTTCAAACCAGTGAATCGCCAATTTGAAATGTCTTGATTCCTGATATAGAACACCCAACTGGAGTGCCGAATCGAGGTGGCCGAGGTCATAAGCTTTTTTGTGACAGTAGGCGGCTTTTTCAAAATTCTCGATACATCTGTGATAGAGAATGCCAAGGTTGTACGCTGCGGTACCCACGGTTTCAACGTTTGCATACCACTCTTTTAGGCGAGGATATTCCAAAAGAAGCGTCGGTGCATCATCCCACGGAGGTGTGGCATCCATTGTGCCGGATTTCATCTTTACTCCTTTCCGACTTCTTTAAGGTCGTCATCCGCAAACACACTCGATAAAGCGCCAAATTGCAGTTTAGTCAATGCCGCCCGTGTCATGATCTGTTTTTTTTTGATTTCATAGACTTTTTTTGACACACTTTAACATGTCAATCCATTTTCGCCTTTTGTGCATTAGTTTGAAATCTCATTCTTATTTGGCACCATGGGCTACCAACATTGTAGTGATCTCTCCATATCCTTTGGATTTAGCTATGGACAAAGCAGTGCGACCATAATGATCGATCACATGCACATCTGCACCTTTCTCAATCATCAGCTTGGCCAACTCGATTTCATCTTTCTCAAGTGCTCGAATCAACGCACTACGTCCACCTGTCGATTCAACCAGTTGCAGGTCTGCCCCCTGATCAATTAGGTAGTGAGCTATCTCCAGATGTTCCTCATTCACTGCCAGATATAATGCAAACCAATTTGTAGCACGTGCCATTTGATTGATTTTCGCACCATGCGCCAGTAGTTCTTTTACACTCTCAAAAGCCCCATCACCAGCAGCCACCATCAATGGAGTCATACCGAACGAAGATTCTTTGTCAATTTCAGCACCTTGCTCGATCAGATACGAAACAACTTTCGGATAATTATTCCCTGCTGCCATAATGAGGGCACTCGAACCATATTGATTGACAGTATCAAGTGCAAACCCTTGTTCAACAAGCATCTTAACCTTTTCTAGATCACCAGCAGACGCTGCTTCTACCAAAGCGAGAGATGCCTGAGAATCTGAACGATTTACAAATAGTGCAACCATCTTTTCATTGTTTAAGGCGTTCACTCGCTCTTTAACACTAACGCCGTTTCCATAGGAACAGTCTACACACGCCCCGGCTGACAAAAGACGTTCCGCGACTTCAACGTCATCGGCATCGACGGCATACATCAATGCCGTCATCCCTTTATCATCTCTAATATCCACTTTAATATATTCAGGAATCATCGCATTAGAAAGCCTAAGATCATTTTTGTCGATAGCATGCTTGAGTACCCGTAGCCGTTGAGTATCATCAAGATACTTGAGCAACATCATGACGAATCTAAATGATGAGTACTCACTAGTGGCATAATCCAGCGCAGAATGACCTTTTTCTCCATTCACAAATGGATCGGCACCCCGGGAGGCAAGAAGTTCTGCCAACTCAAAGTTCTGTTCGCGTATAGCAACGATAAGCGGTGTATCCTTGGATAGCGCACTTCGCTTATTCACGTCATCCCCAGCGTTTAGTAGAGCCTTGACAATAGCAATTTGGTCATGGATCGTAGCAAATACCAGAGGACGATAATTGATCCCATCGACAACCCCTCCATTAAAATCTACCCCGGACTCTATCAGTCGCAGAGCTTTCCGCGTATTGCCGTCCTGAATCGCCAGGTTTAACTGTTTTGTATTGTTATCCAAGACCGTTTGATTCGTCTGCTTCGACACGGATAAATTTGATTGCGACTCTGAGACATCGGTTTTCGAGCTCTTAGAATTGCCGCTTAGAGTACGAGAAGCTTTTATGAATGCAGGAAAATGGGTTCTGACGGCTTCAGTCATGGCCTCGTCCTCATATGTTAAGAGGTACTGTATTGTCAAATCATCGGCTTTTGCTCCGTGCTTCGCCAACCATGCCGCATACTCATCGTCAAGCTTTTTAGCAGAAATAAGAGCATTTAAAATAGTTTCATCTTGATAGTATTTTTTATTAATATTGTCACCATGCCGCAAAAGCAGTTCGGCCCATTCCCACTCTTTCGAGATGACGTATCTACCTAGATATCGATCCAGTCTATCGTCATCTGCCTGACACCCGTGAGCAAAAAGAAACTCCGCCATCGGCATGTTTTTCGCATTCAAACTGTCATCACACAATATTGTGTAGCCGTCATCGTTTTTCGCTACGGAGAGTAGCCAAAGATATTTTTGAAGATTGATTTTTTCAAGCGTGGTTAGTTTCTCGCGTGGTGTCTTAACAAGATAACTCAAACCGCCATCATTGACGTGCTCCAGAAAAAACAGAACCGGAATCGCCAATGCCAATCCAATCAAAGAGGATTTTTTTAGACACTCACCAGTTACTATGTCGCGTTCTGCCCTCGCAAGGAAAAAAACACCCAAACTCATCACTATAAAATAGAGATTGAATTCAACAACATTGTCAAGTATGTCATATTGCTGACCACTGTTTAGCGCCTGAATAATCCCAAAAAGCATCACACCGACAAACCCAAGGGCCAAATAACCCTTGGCTCTAACAAAGGTTTTCAACTCGGATAGACGAAAGGCATAGTGATAGATCATCGTCAGAACAAAAAAACCTATTAAGATACCAACCATAGCGGCAGTGTATTTCCCAATGTAATGCGCATCATCGGCCAGTGCCAGAAACGCTAGGCCGAGAATGACTAAAAACATCAAGTGAGTGAAAAGCACATAGATGGATGATACATTGTGCGGTTGTGGGCTACCAAACCGGTTGTCGCCTTTATCGCCGGGAGTCACCAGCTCCCATAACAATAGAACGGCACCCAGCACCGGAATCAGCGTCACCATCTGATACCATCCGCTTCTGCCCACATCGTGCAAACGACGTGCAATCATACTGATATTGACAACGGCTAAACCAATCCCGACAAATGGCAAAAGATCGACATTGTTGATCTTTCCGATCAATGCGACGATCGCACCGTAAAATATCCATGTAAAAAAGAAAAACCAGTAGGCTCTTCGAGATACCCTTCCCGAGAAGAAAGGGTCTTGTGTACTCGGGTCAATACCCGTTGAACTGGCTGTTGATTCCATAGTTTAGTCGATGCCGCCTGTGTAGTGTTTGGGGATGTCTAGGGTCTTTTGGAGTTCGTAGGCTTTTTGCAGAGTGTCGCGGTCGAGTTTCCAGTCGTTTTTGAGGAAATTGAGAATGTCATTTTTGGGTTCACCATAGGCGATCCATGCGAGGTAGTAGGCAGCCGCGCGGACATCATCGCCCTGATCATGATATAGTATACCAAGGTTATTTATGGATTTTGTGTAACCCCTTTTGGCGGCTTTTCCGTACCACTCTTTGGCGCAGGCATAGTCGTGGAGAGTGAGTTCACAGAGGTATCCTAAACTGTTTGCCCCCCCCACATTACCCATCTCATAAGCTTTTTTGTACCATTCAACCGCTTTGTCATAATTTTTTAATTTACTTTTATATAATAAAGCGAGATTCAGAGCTGCGTCTTTATTCCCGTTTTCTGATGCACGTTTATACCACGATATTGCTCTATCATACTGCTCTTTATCTTCATATATATAGGCTAAATTATTTGCTGCGTCACTGCCTTTGTCTTTTTCATAGGCTCTCTTAAACCAATAAATCGCCTTGTCGTAGTCTTTAACCTTCGTATAATAAGTATGAGCCAAATTATACATCGCATCGGCATCCCCCGCATCCGCCGCAATTTCCCAGTCACTGGCTTTGGGGTAGTCGTGGAGTCTTGCGTCTGCGGCAAACAGTGCTGCCGTCAAAAACAGAAGTGTCAGTAAAAAGCGTTTAAGCATCTCAGTCCTTTTTCACCTGTTTCAGGTCTTCGGCGCTGACTCCGGCACTGCGGATGCGCTCGATGTTCACCATGACGTTGGCTCCGAGATCGGTCACCTCGAAGGGTACCGAAACTTTGACAACCGCTTTTTCGGTCACGACGATAAGGTGGACGTTTTTAAGCGACTCGGCGACGAGGCTCGTACGCGGAAGGCCGTCGTAAATCATCTTCTGCTCGCGGGGGCTTTTGTTCGCGAAGTCCATGCTCTTCAGAACCTTGTCCATTTCGCCGCTTTGACGCAGCAGGTAGGCGGCGATGTCGTAGTCTCTGTGCGTGGCGATGCGTTCGTAGTGCGTCTCGTAGCCGTTCGCGCCGCTCTTGTCGTAGGAGAGCCAGAGCGCCCGGGCGTCGACATAGAGTGCCTGCGATAGCGTGACGCCGCCCGTCGAACGCGCATGGAACGTCGCTCCGTGGGAGCTCATGGGAATGGCGACGGCGTTGCCGTTCTTCTCGACCGCGTAGCCGTAGAGCGCGGACTTGAGCAGTCCCAGTTCAGTCTCCAGCGCGGCGCGGAAGGCGTGGGGGTGGGCGATGACGTTGTCGGCGACGAAGGTTCGCACGGCGTCGGCGCTTTTGAAGGCTTCGAGCTTCGAGGCGGGAACGCTCTTGCCGTTTTGCAGGTAGTCGCCGTCGGAGCTTCGCAGGCTCTCCAGAAGTACGGTAGCGCGGAAGGGCAGACCATCGGGGAACGTCTGCTCGTTGAAGGTGCGGTTGGCGTTGTGCTCTTTGGCGTTGAAGAGCAGGCTGTCGTAGAAGTAGAGTTCGAGTTTCGAGTTGCGGATGTGCTCGGAGACGAAGAACCAGACCAGCTCGGTGACGGCGATGATGGCCGTACCGGCGGCGAAGGCGACCCACCCCGCCCCGGGAAGGAAGAGCAGCGCGACGTAGATGCCGTTCTTGAGCCCGGTGGCGATGGCGAAGTCGCGGTTGTCTTCCACGTCCATCGCCACGACGTCGTTGGCCGCCCCGGCGATGACTCCCACCAGCCCGAAGCGCGATAGCGTTTTCATGTGCGAGGGCGAGACGAGCTTGTCGATGCGCAGCAGGTGTTCGATCTTTTCGGGAAGATCTTCGGCGACTTTTTTGCCCGCGAGCCCCAGACGGGTTGCCGCCTTGCCCGGTCCGGCGACGGGTTTGCCCGCTTTGGCGGCTTCTTTGGCGGCTTCGAGCATCTTCTCGTAGCGGTCGCGGGCGTACTCGGCCATCTGCCGCGAAAGGCTCAGGGTGTCGCTGACGAAGCCGGTGACGTTGGCGAAGTCGAGGCGTTTCTTGCCCTGGACGAACTCGGCGACGCTGACAGCGGTCATAAAGAAGGCAAGGGCTTTGGTGCGGACGAGAAGTTTTTGGTAGTGGTCGGAGTTTCTTATACCAGCAAAGGTCCTAGACTCTACATCACGAGTACCATACCCTCTGACTTCATCACGCGTTTTCATGACCTTCTCGGCTTTCCCCACATACTTCCCAAGCCCGTTGAGCTGCTTCATCGTCTCATAGAGCTTCTCGCTGTCGGTCTTGAGCTTGAGGTCGCGGTCGAAGTTGTTGTCGAGCAGCTTGGTGAAGGTCGGGGCCGCCGGGTCGGGGTCCGCGGCAAAGGCGTCGAGGAAGGCGGCGACGTTTTCGCGGCGGCCGTCATCGCTTGAGAGGGATTTGAACATTTTGTCGAACCATGACGCTTTTTCCCGCACCTCGGGGAGTTCGGAGACGGCTTTTTCGGTATAGGCGTGGGAGATGTAGGTGTAAAGCGCGTCGAGATAGTACTCTTTGACCTTCTCTTCGTGGAGTTTGAGCGCCGTCTCCTCGTCGAGCGTTTCCTGGGTCTTGGCGATATGCTTGAACAACTCCGCGACCGCCTTGTTGGCATTGTTGAACGGCGAAAGCAGCCGGCTCTTGTCGTCCAGGGGTTGTTCCGGGGCCATCAACATTGCGCCGATGCTCATGAGGGTACGGCAGTAGTAGAACCCTGTCTTGTCCGCACCCTTGGGATCGACCTGCCTGTAAGCTTTAAGCCGTTCGGCAAGGTCGCTGCCGCCGAGGAGTTTGGAAGCTTTTGCTGCGATGGAAGCGGCACTTTGCAGGTCGGCATCGTGGAAAACTTCCGGTAGCTTTGACGGCACTTTGAGTGCAGAAAAGCCTTTGGCGCTTCCCTTGAAAGCGGCAGGATCGTAGGCGACGTACATGTGGAGCGTATCGAGTCCTTCGAACTCCTGCATCAACGGCACAGTGCCCTCAAAGATGTTTGTCAGAGCGCTCTGGAAATCGAGTTCGTCACGACCTTCTTTCAGTGCTTCGTCATTGAGTTGCGGAAGGGGACGGGAAGTTTTGAGAAGGTAATAATACTTCTCGGAAAGCTCTTTGAGCTCGGCGGGGCAGGCGTAGTCCGGAGAGTACGCCAGTGAAAAGACCGCCAGTGCCAGTACGTCGGCGGGCCTTTTTGAGCCGGTGCCCGTGTAGTCGAGCAGTTTCCGGTCGTCCCAGGGGTATTCGGGGTCGGGCATATAGTCCGGTTCGTAGTGATGATACTCTCCTTTGATTTTCATGCTGAATTGACTGAGCGAACCAATGACCTCCGTATCCATAAAGCGTGTTTCGTCGAGATAGTCCTGTGCCACGGTGAAGTCGATCGCCTTGGCAAGGTCGTTATTGACAATACTCAGCGAGTCGGCACCCCCCTTGTACAAGACGTAGTCGCGCATCTGTTTGTAACACTGTTTCAAATCCTTGCGCTGCTTGTCGTAATGCGTGCGTTCCCAGGGACTGACATAGACGTAGTCGAGCGTCTGCGCGACCAGATAGGGAAGACGGTTGGCTTCACGAATAGCGTTGAAAAGATTCAGGTTTTGCGCGTAGTGGCGCTTGAAGACATACTCATACTCGTAGAAACGGTCCTGTACCTCTCCGACGGGATCGAGCAATCCCACCACCACGGCAACGGGTTTGTCGCTGGCTTCTCTGGCCTCTTCGCCCGTAACAAGGAGTTTTTTGCGGAGTTTTTTGCTCTCGACGGCGATGAATTTCCCCATCTCGGAGTAGTCGTTCAGACACTGCTTTTCCGAAGGAGCGACATCAACGACGGTGGGCGGAAACAGCGCGATATCTTTTTCACCCAAACGCAGGTCGGAGTAGACGAACTCCACTCTGCCCTCGTTTTTAAAAAAGGGAATGCCGGTACGGATTTTACGCGTTTGGGTCTCCTGGAAGAAGACTTCGCCGATCGTGGGCGCGCAGAAGTCGCCCCGGTTGACGACCCGGTACTCCGTTGTCACATCTTCAAAGGTCACGTAGAGAAAGCCGCCTGTCCCGGTAACGATTTTGTCGAACGTGAATGGACCCTCAGCTCCCTCTCCCTGTTCGAAATACTCCGCGACCGAACGGAACAGCCGCGTGCCGCGAAGGGGTTTGAAGGCGATACCGTCTTGACGTAGCGGGTGGAAACGACACGTCTCGTTCGGCTCGGGCAGAGCAGCCTCTTTGGGGTCGATGCTGAGCACTTCGACATAAAGTTGAGACTCCGGGCCGGAACTCTTTTTGAGAATCCGATGATTGGCCTGTCCCGGATCAACAAGTACCAGGGGGTAACCCTTGTCTGTTTGGCATCCGTCGATACGTAGTAAAAAGTTTGTTCCTGCGCCGCCGACATTGCTTTCGGTAGTGGCACCACTGATGGAAACTACTTTTTTACAGTGTCCGTTAACGCTTTTCCGATGGGGACAGCCTTCAATAGGCGCACCAATGAGATCAATGTTGTAGAGCGGTTTCTCACCGCCGATGACCAGATTGGGTACGGAAGACTTCAAAACGACTTTGCCGCCGTGGCAGCATTCGATGGTGCCGTTTTCAACGACAACGTAGGGATTCGACATACTTGAACCTTTTCGAGTGATTGCCAAGACGGCTATTCGAACAAAGTTATTTTATGACGAATATTAACAAATTTAAACTTATCTACAAATTACGTTCAACTCTCTCAACGCTTGTTCGGCGGCAGGACGTAGAGCTGGCACCACCCTTCGGGGTTGATGCTGCCTTCGACCAGCCGGCAGGTGTTGGTCTCGGGGAAGAAGTGCATGCAGTCGCGGCACACTTTCCCCTCGTTGGGGGTCTCCTGGTAATGGACCCGGTCCTGGGCCAGTTTGGCCGCCTGTGCCGCCGTGGGGGCGAAGGAGACCATTCCCAGCACGGCCAGTACCCGCATAAAATCCCGTCGATTCATCGTTTCGCTTGACATCGTTGACTCCTTAAGTCGAAGTGCGTTCGTTCTCCTGCATCACGTCGACGTAATCGCACACTTCCGTCGCGTCGTTGCAGGGTTGGGAATACCCGGAGAGGGCGTCGGTTTTAAACCGGGCCAGGTTTTCCGAGACGAAATTCCAGTTGATCAGCCCCCACCAGTGTTCAAGGTAGCGGGGACGGGCGTTGCGGTAGTCGATGTAATAGGCGTGTTCCCAGACGTCGCAGGTCAGCAGCGGCGTGCGGCCGTGACGGACGGGGTTGTCCGCGTTGGAGGTCTGCTCGATCAGGAGTTTTCCCGATGCGTCCACGCTCAGCCAGGTCCATCCCGAGCCGAAGAGTTTGGCCGCGGCGTCCAGAAACGCCTCCTCGAGCCGCTCCATGGAACCGAAGTCCCGTTCGATCGATTCAAGCAGTTCCGCCGAGACCGAGCAGGTCTCGCAGATCATCCCGTTCCAGTAAAAGTCGTGGTTGAAGACCTGGGCCGCATTGTTGAGCAGGGGACCCGGCTCGGCGGAGCGGATGATGTCTTCCAGGGGCATGGTCGCGAAGGGGGTACCTTCGCTCAGGGCGACGAGGTTGTTGACGTAGGCGGCGTGGTGTTTGCCGTAGTGATACTCCAGCGTTTCCGCGGAGATATGGGGTTCGAGTGCCGTTTTCGCAAAGGGCAGTGCCATCAGTTTATGGATCATGGGAATCTCCTTGCTGGGCGACAGGAGCTTTCACCCGGACCTGTCGCAGGTGATTTCTGCCATTGTAACCCTTTGCGTTGATTTCCGGGTTTCGGGGAAAGACTATTTGATTTTCTTATGGTTACAAGAGGGTTTCAACCGCTTTGCCCCTGCCGCGGCCGCTTTATGGATTCAGTTTTCGGACGATAATAGATAAAACAGCGAAAGGAGACGCATCATGTCCAGCAGCTACGCCTTGGGCACCTATACCAACCGCGACCTCTCCATCGAAATGCGCACCTCCAGCGGCGACGTCATCACCTTCGACATGGCCCGCAGCCGTTCCATGGAGATGTCCGGCTATCAAAACGGCGGTACCTCGCAGAGTTCCTACTCCCTGCGATCCGTCCAGACCTTCAACTTCTCCGTCACCACCAACGGGCTTGATGCCCAGGACCGCAAAGAGCTTGCGGAGTTCATGAAAATCGCCCGCCCCTACATCGTCGAGTTCATGAACGGTCTGGAGCGCGGCAACAACAGCGTCCCGCGCAACAAAACGGCACAGCACGTCGCGGAAGCCTTCGCCCCCTGGCGCGAACGCGACGGCGATGCGCCCAACCATGCGAAAAACGGCATCGTCGAACTTTTCGACAACGCCCTGGCGGAGTCACGCAAGGTCGCGAAGATCTTCGACGACGTCACAAAGCTCCTGGAACGGACCCTGAAGTACTTCGACGCCCTTCCCCGTTTCAAGTACGCCTAGGGGCGTTCAGGCGGCTCGGGCAACGGCTCGGAGAAATAAAACCCCTGGGAGTAGTCGATCCCCAGCTCCTCGACCGCCCGCTGCACGGCGGCATCCCTGACGAACTCCGCCACCGTCTGCAGTCCCACCTTCTTGGCGAACTCCACAATGGTCGCGACGATGGCCCGCGCCTGCATGTCGGTGTCGATGTTGCGGATGAGCGAACCGTCGATCTTGATAAAATCCGCCTGCAGCCGCATCAGATACTCGAAGTTGGAGTACCCGGTCCCGAAGTCGTCAATGGCGAGTCGGCACCCCATCGCCTTGGCCCGGGTCACGAAAGCGCTGACGGCGTCGAAATTCTCGATCCCCTCCGACTCGACCAGCTCGAAAATCAGTTTCGGCCCCATGCCGTGGCGTTCGATCATGTCGAAGAGATAGCGCTGCAGCTCCGGGTCGAGAATGTCGTCGATGGTGAGGTTGACGGAGACGCGGGCGTCGCGCTCCCGGAACGCCTCAAACGCCTTCTCAACGACGATCTGGGTGAGCCGGTAGTATTGGCGGGACTTCTTGGCGATCCCCAGAAAGTAGAACGGCGAGACCACCGCCCCCTCCTCGTCGATCATCCGCACCAGCGCTTCATACTTCTCCCACACCCCGGTCCGGTTGTCCACCAGAGGCTGATAGTAGACCGCAATACGGTCGTCGCGGATGGCGCTGCGCAGTTTTTTTGACCAGAGCTGGTTGTGTTCGTACTGCTCGGCAATCGCAAGGGTATCGTCGTAAACGACGACGTTGTTCTGACTTCTCTTTGCATTTTTAAGGGCGATGTCGGCGAAACTTAGCAGATCGCTTCCCGATGCGGAAGCAATCCCCGCCGAGAGGTCGAAAATGATCGCGTTCTCCTCCACGACGACCGTCGTCCCGTTAAGCGTATCGACCAACAGGCGCATCCATGTCTCGAAACGCGATGCATCGCCGTCGGTGCAGAGTACCGCGAACTCGTCGCCGTGAAGCCGATAGGCACGGTAACCGGTCCCTTTCATCTGACCCCGGATGTTTCCCGCCAGTGCCGTAATCAGCCCGTCGCCGACCCCATGCCCGAAAAAGTCGTTGACCTGGCTAAAACCGTCGATGTTCAGCAAACCGACGGTTGCATCGGAGATGCCGGCGACCGCTTCGAGTAGCCGCTGACGGTTGGGAAGTCCCGTCAGTGCGTCCGTATAGGCGATCTTCTCGAGCTTCTCGCGCTTCTCCACCAGTTCGGTGATCTCGTGCCGTACGGCGATGAACTCGAAAATTTCGCCGTTCTCGTCGAGAATCGGCAGAATCACGATGTCGACCCAGTAGTAGCCGCCGTCCTTGCGACGGTTGCGTAAAATCCCCTTCCAGGCACGCTTGTCGCCGATGGTGCGCCACATCTGTTCGAAAATTTCTTTGGGAGTCTCGGGGTCGCGTACGATGTTGTGAGGTCTTCCGACCGCCTCTTCGCGGCTGAAACCCGTCACCCGTACGAAGTTGTCGTTGACGTAGGTAATGATGCCGCTGCGGTCGCTCTTGGAGACGATGTTGTTGGCATCGAGCGCCAGCTTGTAGCCCTCCAGGAAGGCGCTCTTCTGCTGCAGCGCCCGGGTGCGGAGCGCCACCTTCTCCTCCAGGGCCGCATTGAGTTCGAAGAGCTGCCGCTCCGCACGGACCCGGGCACTGATGTCGCTGCCGGTCACGTTGGCGTAGAGGAGTTGCCCGCCGGCGTCGTAATGGATATGGACATGCCAGAGGATGTGATGCACCCCGCCGTCCGCACCGAGCTGGCGCGTTTCATGCTCCACATAGCGCAGACGCTGCTGCAGCCACGATGCATACGCAGTTTTCGTGGGTGCCTGCTCTTCGGGATGGACGAATTCGAATGCGGAGCGTCCCAGAGCTTCGGCCGATGCCATGCCGAACATTTTTTCCGCCGTCGGGTTGAGATAGAGCAGATTTCCTTCCGCGTCGATGCGGATGAGCAGCTCCTTGGAGCCTTCGACGAAATCCCGGAAAAGCAGGTCGTTGTCGTAACGCTCGCCGATATCCCGCACCATGGCAAGATTGTAGGCGATGCCCTCAATTTCGATGATACGGGGACGCACCTCGACGGGGATCTCGCCACCGCCTTTGAGCCGTACCATGGCATAATCCGTCACACCCGTTTCCGTCCGAAGTGCTTCGAGATGGGTCATAAAGGTTTCATCGGCTCTCAGAGGGCGGCGAATCCCGTCGATGCCGAGTTCGCGAAGCTCTTCCAGGGAGTAACCAAGCATCTCCTGAACAGCGGGATTGACATAGACGATCGACGCATCTTCGAGACGGAACACGAAGATCATGTCCCGGGAGTATTCGACAATCGCCGAAAAGAGTCCGCTTCCCGAAAGTCTCTCCTGCATCCCCGCCCTTTACGTCATTTGAATCATAATATCATATTACAAATCGCCATAAAAGCCGCTCAAAGAGCCGAAAGCACGTACAATAGCGATTATGGACCGCTATACCGCCGATACCGAACCCTTCGAAGAAGACGCATTGCCGCCGTGGCTGCTGCGACAGCAGGAAAATGCCCGCCATGCGGAGGCGGAGCATGCGAAACGGGAACGGCGCAGCTACGTCGAAGGCGAAGCCGTCGGAGAGTTTATCTTTGTACGCATGACACGCTACAAAAACCGGGCCGTGTTCCGCTGTCCCGAATGCGGGCGCCAGTTCGTCTACAACCTCTACGCGATCCGGAACAAGAAGCGGTGCAAATGGTACCGTTTTCATGACAGACCCAAGCGGAAAGGGTAAGTTTCGATTTTTGAGACGGCTTTTAGCAAATCCGACTACAATAACGTCACGATTTTACCCGAGGAGTTCCCGTCATGAGCGAACGCATTTTGCTGGTCGAAGACAACAAATCCCTGGCAAAACTGGTCAAGCTCAAGCTCGAAAAGGAGCTGCCCTTTGAGGTTGACGTCGCCTACACGATGGCCGAAGCGGAGCTCTTCAGCCGCCGCTACCGCTACTTCATGGCCATCCTCGACCTGAACCTACCCGACGCCCCAGACGGCGAAGTCGTCGACCGCATGCTCGAAAAGAAGATCCCCTCGCTTGTCATGACGGCCAACGTGGACAAGACGTTCCGGGCGAACATTTTGAAAAAGCCCATCATCGACTACGTCATCAAGGGCGGCATCGAGGACATCGACTACATCATTGCCACGGTTCACCGGCTTCTGGCAAACCGCGCCCACAAGGTGATGATCGTCGACGACTCCATGGTCTTCCGCAATCAGATGAAGACGATGCTGCAGAACCTCTTTTTCAAAGTCTTCGCCGTCGCCCACGGCGAGGAGGCACTGAACATTCTCAAGGAGCATCCCGACATCCGCATCGTCATCACCGACTACAACATGCCGGTGATGAACGGACTGGAGCTCACCCGGGAGATTCGCAAGACCCACGCCAAGGAGCAGCTGGCGCTCTTTGTCCTCTCTTCCGCCGACGACCCGGACACCTCTGCAACCTTCCTGAAAAAAGGGGCGACGGACTTCATTACCAAACCCTACAGCAAGGAGGAGTTCTCCTGCCGCATCAACAACGCCATCGAAGCGCTGGAGAACACCGAAAAGCTGACCCGGTTCACACTGCGGGACATGCTGACGGGCCTTTACAACCGCCGCCGCTTCACCGAACTCGCCGAAACCTACCTGAACCGCGCCGCGGAGGACGAGGAGCACTGCGTTCTGGCCCTGGTGGAATTCAAAGAACGCGACGCGATGACGGCGGGCTATGGGAAAAGCGCACTCGAACGTGCCGACATCTACCTCGCCGATCTCCTGCGTTCGAGCATCCGGCCCGAAGACCTGGCCGCGCGCTTTGAAGATGGCACCTGCTGCATTCTGCTTAAAAACACGGGGGCCGAGAGCGCTCAGCGCATTCTGGAACATATCCGCCGCAATGCGGAAACCGCGCCCCTGCTCCTCGAAGAAGGGACGGAAATCCCCCTCCGTCTGAACATCGGCGCGGCCTTTGAAATGGAGAGGGACCTCGAAACGATGCTCAACGAAGCAGATATGAAACTCTTTGATGGGCGCCGTTTGTGAAAGAGAAGCGATTCCTTCTTTTCGACAACGACGGGGTGCTGGTCGATACGGAGCAGTGGTACTTCAGAGCCAACGTCGAGATACTGAAAACGATGGGCCTGCACCTTGAAGTAACACGATACATGGAGATCATGATCGAGGGACGCAGCGCCTTCGAGCTGGCTGAAGAGGCGGGGTACTCCCATGAAGCGGTGGAAGCGGCCCGGGAGCGTAGAAATCTACTCTACCAGCACTACCTCCGCACGGAGGAGATCGCCATCCCCGGTGCCCGCGAAGCGGTCCGGGCCCTCTCCGAACGTTTCGATATGGCCATCGTGACGTCGGCCCTTCGGGAGGACTTCGAACTGATCCACCGCGGCCGGGGATTTACCGAACCCATGAAGTTCGTACTCTGCAGCGGGGAGTACCCCCGCGCCAAACCCCATCCCGACCCCTACCTCAAGGCCGCAGAACTCCTGGGGGCACGCCGGGAAGAGGCCCTCATCGTCGAAGACTCCGAGCGGGGATTGCGTTCCGCCGTCGCTGCGGGCATCGACTGTGCGGTCGTTGCCAACCCTTTTACCCGTTCCCACGACTTTTCAAAAGCCTCGGTGCGGCTGGAGAGCCTGCGGGAGCTGGCGGAGCTACTGCTCTAGGGCTTCCTCATACTCATCGCACGATACCGGAAGGGTGACGATAAAATGCGCCCCGTTCCCCTCGTTGTGCGCTTCGATGTGTCCTTTGTGCATGGTGATGATGTTCCGGGCGATGTTCAGGCCGATCCCGATACCGCCCTCGCGTTTGGTACTCTCGAAGGGCTCGAAGAGCTTGTCGAGAATCGCTTCGTCGATCCCGCCGCCGCTGTCGCGGAAATGGACGGCGATGCTCTCTTCTCCATTCGGCTCGATGGAGATTTCGAGAAAACGGTCATCATATTCTGCTACCTGTTTCAAGACGTCGATGGCGTTATTGACGATGATCAGCCACACCTGCTCGATGCGCTGATGGTCTACGCAGACGCGGTAAGGAAGTTTCTGTTTCTCCATGCCGATCTCGAAAGGGACCCCCTGCAGCATCACCGGGCAGACCTGTTTGGAGCGGTTGTACGCCATCGTCAGCGCCGTCACCAGGGTGGCATAAAGATTGTACGACGCGAGTTTTCCGCTTCCTTGTGAGGCCATTTCCCGCATCGATTCGACAATACTCGCGATACGGTCGACCCCCTCCATAACGGTTGAGATATCTTCATGGAAATAGGCTTTCAGGGTCTCATCTTCAACGCGTTCTATGTCGTTCAGGAGTATTTCCAGGTTGCCGCGGATGTAGGTCAACGGCGTATTGATCTCATGGGTGATCCCCGCCGCCATGCGTCCGATGGCGGAAAATTTCGCCTCTTTCAGCCGTTCGCCTTCATGGCGTTTCCGCTCGGCGATGTTGCGTTCCACCTCTTCGCGCACCCGCTCTTCGAGCATCAGCCGGTGTTCGAAGAGCTCCGTGACGTCCTGACGGATCGCGAGGAACTCCTCGATCTCGTCCTTTTCGTCGGTGATGGGAACGATGGTCGCCGAAACGTAATAGGCCGATCCGTCTTTCTTCCGGTTCTTCAGCGTCCCCTTCCATATCTCCTTGTTGTTGATGGTACGCCACATATCGGCGAAAAAGACACTGGGCGTGTCCGGGTGCCGGACGATGTTGTGGTGCGAACCGATGAGTTCGTCGCGGCTGTAACCGGTGATGGTACAGAATGCATCGTTGACGTAGGTAATGATGCCGTTGCGGTCGGTTTTGGAGACGATGGCGCTGGCATCGACAGCACGCCGGTACTCCTCAAGCAGTTTGTCCTGGTGCGCATAGCGCCGTTTCTCCAGCAGCCCCAGACCGATTTTTTCCATCGTCTGCGACGCCATCCGAACGTTGATGGGTTTGGGAAGATAGCCGTCGATGTCGGCATTGATGGCCCTGGCCAGGGTCCGGGTATCCGCCAGCGAGCAGGAGAGGATCACCGGAGTGCCCGGAGCGTTTTTTTTCAGCACCTGTGCGAGGGAAATGCCGTCCGAACCGTCCAGCTCGACGTCTGTCAGGACGATATCGATGCGGTAGCGTTCGCATGCGGCAACCGCCTCGGCACTGTTTCCCGCCAGGAAAATGTTTCCGAAGACCGGCTGAAAAAGGTTGCGGCTGCCCCGAAGCGACGCCGCGTCGCTGTCGACAAGGAGCAGGGAGAGTTTTTTCAGTCCGTCAATCGGCGAGTACTTCATCGACTTTGCGTTTGAGGGCATCCAGGGAGGAGAAGGGTTTCATCACGTAGTGCGTCGCCCCGTGACGGTGCGCCTTGAGCACTTTGTCCAGGGTCGAGTAGGCGGTCATCATGACGACTTTGATATCCGGGTACTTCTCCTGCAGCTTCGCCAGCAGTTCCAGACCGTCCATCTGGGGCATCATGATGTCAAGCAGCACCAGGTCCGTATCGCCTTTGATGCTGCCCAGTGCCGTGACGGGGTTGGAGAATGTCCGGACGCTGCAGTCGGCCTCGCGGCTGAAGTAGCGTTCGAGCATCGTCAGGATGTTCTGTTCATCGTCCACGATCACGATATTGGGTTTCCGGTTGAGTATTGCCATGGGGGAGCTCCTATTTATCGAACAGTACGACTGCCGCTTCTTTCATCATATTCTTCGAACGCTCTTCGACCATATGGTCAAGCGCTTCGTAGACCTGCTTGCTGGCGTCTTCGATGGCGCGGACCATCGATTCGATCTCATCTTTCGAACAGTGCGCCTTGTTCCCGGCGCACTCTTCAGCCAGACGATTGGCCTGGGTATGTACCACGGCATGAGGAGCGTCAAGCTGCGGATAGGCCTTCGTGTTCTTGAACTTTTCGCTGCCGACCCCGTCGCTGTACCATTTTCCGAGACGGCACTCTTTGTGGGTCGTCTTTTTGAACTCGTTCGCTTCTCCGAAGAGCAGTGCATAGACGTTGTTCTTGTAGACGACGTGGTCGATCTTCGCCAGGGAAGCGAAAATTTTGTCACTGATGTAATCGACCTCGTAGCGGGAGCGAGATGCGTTCTTCTCAAAGGAATGGATCTTTTCGCTCAGAATCGTCACTTTCTCTTTGGTGTCGATGACGATCTCGTTGACCTTGGTCGTATTCTCCTCGGCCTGCATGGTCTCTTGCTGCATCGCCTTGACCACGATGGAGATATCTTTGGTCGCCACCTGGGTCTTCTCCGCCAGTTTGCGTACCTCGTCGGCAACGACGGCGAAACCGCGGCCGTGCTCTCCGGCACGGGCCGCTTCGATGGCGGCATTGAGTGCCAGAAGATTGGTCTGGTCGGCAATGTCCTGAATCAGGGTGATGACCGTATTGATCTCGCGGCTGCGCTCATTGAGACTGCGGGTCCCCTCGAGGGTGTTGTTCATGTGTTCGCTAAGCAGATCCATGTCGCTGGAGGAGGCGTTGATGAGCTGCAGCCCCTCTTTGGACTCTTCGGCGATGCTGCACGCCTCTTTGCTCATCATTTTCAGATCCTCGAGCATGCCCGCGAAGGTTTCCTGAGAGTCTTTCAACGCCATGGAGATGGATTTCTGGTGAAGTTCAAGAATGCTGCTGTCACGGGTATCGCGAAGGTCGGTTTTGACAATGCTGTAAAGTGTATTGCCGTTTGCCAGCGGCTTGAAGGCGACTCTGCCGGTACAGCCGTCCATCGTCACTTTTTTCTGCTTTTTCTGCAGTTCGGCCGCCAGACGCTGCGGCTCCTGGATCATCGTCTCGGCTTTCGCGTTCTTATGCACGATCGTGCCCGCCGCATCTACAACGACAATCATTTCTTCCTGGGAAAAGGATGCCATCTCTCTGCTCAGAGAGAGCTCCGATTCCAGTTCTTGAATACGCGCTTTCAGCGCCTCGACTTCCGCCTTGTTTTCGTTCCCGGACGAAAAAAACATGATCACTCCCCTTTTCTCTGTAAACGGAAACCATTATAACTCAAAGCATCACAATTCGGGCATAGAATTGCCGTTTTTCCCGTCAGAAAGAAGAAAGCGGCCGAGGTGTCAGCTGAAAAATTCCCACGGGGCGGACCACTGTTTCAGGAGCGAGACGAAAGCGCCTCCGAGAAAACGCTCACCCTCCCGGGGCGGCTGCACGAAAACAAACGCCTCGCCTCCGAAGAGGAACCGGAGCGCATAGGCGTGCAGATATCCCCGGCTTTCCAGTCGGGCTTCCTCGGTACGGGCATAGCGCAGGTCCCCCGCGATGGGAGCGCCGAGGCTCTTGAGGGCCACGCGGATCTGGTGGGTTTTCCCGGTGTAGGGACGCACGAGAAAAGCCCGTTCGCCCGCTTCCGACGCCGCGGAGACGAACCGGGTCACCGCGGGGTTGTCGTTCGTGGCGAGAAGTTTCCAGCTTCCCCGGCGCGCGGGCGCCATATCACCCTTGATCCATCCCTGTTTCTTTTTCGGCTTCCGCAGCGAAAGGGCCAGGTAGTACTTTTCCACCTCCCGGTGTCGGAACATCCGCTCGAACTCCCGGGCGGCGTCGGATGTCTTGGCCAGCAGCACCAGCCCCGACGTCATCCTGTCGAGTCGGTGAACGCTGTAGAGCGGTATGCCGAGCGCTTCGGAAGCCAGAACGACGAAACCGGGGCCCGATTCGCTGTGGAAGCTGAGGCCTTCGGGCTTGTAAAAAAGAGCGAACGCGTCATTTTCGAACAGCAGTTCCGGACCGCTCACTGCCACTGCTCCCGCGTTACCGTGACACTGCTGCCGCCGCTTTCATCGTGCAGGTTCAGCTCCCCGTCGGCAATGGTCGCCTGGAGCCGCATGGAGCGTGACGAAAGTTCCGAAATCCCGGCGGCATGCAGAAAATAGACTTCCAGGTTCGAGAAGCGTCGGAAACGTCCGGCATTGCGCTGCCACCACTCCCGGGCCGGTTTCTCCTGGTAGACGTAGACAATCACCCGTTCGGAACGACCACAGGCTTTGCGCAGACGCTTTTCGTCCACCTGTCCCAGATCGATCCAGAGTGAAACGGCTCCCTCATAATCTTTAAGCCACAGCTCCGGCTCGTCCTCGGCGCAGAGCCCCCGGGTAAAGACCAGCCGCGCATCGGCGTCAAAGGCGAAGGCCGCCAGACGGATCATCATCCGCTCGTCCGTCTCGGAGGGGTGACGCGCCAGCGTCAGTTCATGGTCTTCGTAATAGTGCCGGTCCATATCCGAAATGTTCACGCCCGCTTTGCAGACGGTTGATCCGATCGCCACACCCGCTCCTTTTCGCCGTATTGGTGGCGACAGTATACTCTTTTAGGGCTGTTTCAGCCTTTGTTAATAGCCTGGAGATATAATGATGCCGAATATAAAAGATAACAACGCCTTCAAAGGACGGTAATGCTGTACTGGAAAAGCTACCTCCCCTATCTCCGGACCCTGCTCGACGACGAACACGACATCCGCTTCAACGACTGCCTGACCCTTAGGGGATCGAACCGGACCGACGTCATCAATACGCAAAAAGAGAAACTGCTGGCCCTTTTCGAAAGTCTCGGCAGTGACGGCGAACGCGCCAACAGCGATACCTACGTCGACCACTGCATCCGCAACGACATTCCCTACCTCTACGTCAGCAACGAGATCGCCAACGTCGCGAAAGCCCTCCTCGGTCACCTGGCGGAACAGCACCAGTGCGGCGACATCGTCATCGCCAACCGTCACTTCCGGACGATCGAGGGGCTCGTTTCCGAAGGGTACTACCGCCATTTTCTGCGCAAACTCGCCACCAAGAACCACATCCGTCTGACCCACCTGTCGCACCTGGTGGAGAAGCACCTCATGATCCACTACCAGCACCACCTGGAGTGGATGCTGGTTTTGATCGGCATCCTCGACGGCAGTGCCTCGACGGAGGACGAATGCGAGCTTGACCACAACCGCTGTTCCTTCGGTCAGTGGCTCCACAATCCCACCCTCCCCTACATCACCAACACCAGCCACTTCCTCGACATCAAGGAGCTTCATATCCTCCTGCACGATCTCGGCAAGCAGATCTACGCCATGCACGCCTCCGGCGAGGCGATCAACCACAAACGGATCATCCAGCTCCTCGAACGTCTCGACTACACCTCTCTGGAGATCGGCAACGAGATCGCCATCATCAACGACATGCTGATCATCGGGGAGTACTCCAAGGATCCGATGACGGGGCTGCTGGGCAGACGGCTTTTCGAACGGGTGGTCATGGGACAGCTGGAGATCGCCAAAGCGACGGAGACGGAGTGCGCCATGATGATGTGCGATCTCGACGACTTCAAGGGGATCAACGACAGTTACGGCCACCTCGTGGGTGACGCCATCATCAAGGATTTCGCCGAACTGCTGAAAACGACGCTGAGAAAATCGGATTTTATTTTCCGATTCGGCGGGGAGGAGTTTTTCGTCGTCCTCCCTTCAACCGGCTACGAAGAGGCACGCATGGCGGCACAGCACATCTGTGACCTGACGCGCCAACGCCGTGTTGAAAACGGCGGGGAAGCGATCGCCTACACGGTCAGTATCGGCGTCACCGGGGTCGATACCGCCGGGCTCTCCTTCGTGACCAAAGAGACGATTCACAAATACGTCCAGGACACCGACGCCCGGCTCTACATCGCCAAGCGCAGCGGCCGGGACCGGGTCGCCTGATTGGGCCTTACCCCTTTTTTCCCTTCTTGGGAGCCGACTTCTTCTTGTCGAGGTTGTAGAAGTAGTTGGTCGCTTCGACGAAGCCGTCGACGCTGCCGCAGTCGAACCGTTTCCCTTTGAAGCGGTACCCGAGCACCATCCCGTTTTTTGCCTGTCGCATCAGGGCGTCGGTGATCTGCAGCTCCCCGTTTTTCCCCGGTTCGGTCTTGCGGATCGCGTCGAAGATGTCCGGCGTCAAGATGTAGCGGCCGATGATCGCCATGTTCGAAGGCGCCTTGTCGACGTCGGGCTTCTCGACCATGTCGCTGATCATAAAGACCCCCTCCTCGATCTCCTTACCGGCGATGACGCCGTATTTGTAGACCTCCTCGGCCGGCACTTCCATGATGGCGACGATGCAGCAGCGGTACTTCTCGTAGAGCTTGGCCATCTGCTTGAGGACGCCGTCCCCCTCTTCGTTGATGCAGAGGTCGTCGGCGAGCACGACGGCGAAGGGGTACTCCTCTCCCACCAGGACCCGCCCTTTATAGATGGCGTCACCCAGCCCCTTCATCTCGTTCTGACGGGTATAGGTAAAGGTGCAGTTGTCGATGAGATCGCGGATTTCGGAGAGGAGGCTCTCTTTCGAACTCCCCTTGATCTGGTGTTCGAGTTCGTAGCTGATGTCGAAATGGTCCGTGATCGCCCGCTTGCCCCGGCCGGTGATGATCGCCATGACGTCGCACCCCGCTTCGCGGGCCTCCTCCACTCCGTACTGGATCAGCGGTTTGGTCAGAATGGGCAGCATCTCCTTGGGCATCGCTTTGGTGGCCGGCAGGAAGCGGGTACCGTAACCCGCGGCAGGAAACAGACATTTCTTGATCATAAATTCTCCTTCATTTGATGTGATATTATACTCTTTTTTGTGTTTCATTCAGGTCACCGGACCTTTATACCAGGCAATCTGGTAGGGCTCCAGGGTGACACTGCGACGCGTCGCCAGCTCTTCGCGGCTAAGAAGCTCCGTCAACGGAAAGGCGATCGCCTCGGGGAATTCGAAGGTAACCGGCTCATTGCGGAAGTTATGCACGGCCAGAATGCTTTCGTTCCCGTCGCGGCAGAGCTGGCGCACGGCGAAGAGGCCCGGGTGAATGTCGTGGAAGCTGAAAGGCCCGAAGGGGTTGAACGCCGCTTCGTTGATCCGGATGGAGATCAGCCGGCGGTAGCTCAGGAAGATCGACTTGGTCAGCGACCCTTCCGTGGCTAGCTCGTTTTCCAGCCAGTCGATGTTGAACTTCTCCCGGTTGATGGTCCGGTTGATCCCCGTATGTTTGACCCCTTCATGATAGTTGCGGGTCCCCACCAGGGAATTGAAATAGATTCCGGGAACCCCCGGCATTGCAAGCACCACCGCCTGAGAGACGAGCATCCGCTTCAGTCGGACCTGGTCCTCTTCGTCGGGATGGGTCAATGCGTCGATGTAGGTACTGTTGAGCTCGTAGGGGCTTTCGTTGCCTTCCGGATCTTTCCGGTAGGAGATCAGGCCGCCGAAATCGGTCACCTTGCGGATCATCCGATCGATCTCCTCGTCGGTGAGGATCCCCTGCACCGGGCGCATCCCGATCCCGTCGTGGCTGGCGGTAAAGTTGAAGAAGCAGACCTTGTCGCTGGGCAGTTCCAGGCTCTGGGCCCACTCGGTGATGCGGGTCGTATCGCCGTTGAGAAGGGAGTGCAGCAGCAGCGGCGGGAGGGCGAAGTTGTAGACCATCTGCGCCTCGTCGTCCCCGCTTCCGAAGTAGGAGACGTTCTCGTGATGGGGAACGTTGGTCTCGGTGATGATGATCACCTCCGGGGCGATCTCGTGGATCACCTCCCGCATCAGCTGGATCAGCTCATGGGTCTGGGGAAGGTGCACGCACTCGCTCCCGAGCTCTTTCCAGACGAAGGCGATGGCGTCCAGACGGATGAGCGTCGCCCCTTTTTCGACGTAGTAGAGCAGCGCATCGAGGACGTTGCGCAGCACCCGGTGATTTTTGTAGTTGAGATCGACCTGGTCCTTGCTGAAGGTGGTCCAGACATGATGGATCTTCCCGTCGTCGTCAACGAATTCGCTCAGCAGCGGGCTCGCCCTGGGGCGCACGACCCGGCTCAGGTCCGTCGCCGGATCGACCTCGATGAAGAAGTCCTTGAAGTAGGTATCTCCCGCCAGATAGGCTTTGAACCAGTCGGAGTACTGGGAGACGTGATTGATCACCCCGTCGACCATCAGCCGGTAGCGAGCGCTGATGGCGTCGATCTCCCGCCAGGAGCCCATCTTCGGGTCGACCCGGCTGTAGTTGACCACCGAAAAACCGCCGTCGGACGAGGAGGGGTAAAACGGCAGGATATGCACGGAGTTGATGATGCCGTCGAGGTGGGCATTCATAAACTCGTAGAGGCTGTGCAGGGCGGCTTCGTGGTGACGCGTCACCTGGTCGCCGTAGGTGATCAGGATGACGTCTTTCTGACTCAGGTGGTACTCCTGCGAGTTGATGCGCTGCTTGTACTTGAAAATCAGGTCGATGATGGAGTTGACGGCCCGCTCCGCCATCTCCGGAGGGTAGAGCCGGTGGAGCCGTTTGTTGATCGTATGTTCGGGGTTCGAAATGTGGATCATGCGTTGTCGAGCCTCACCGCTTCGGCAAACTTTTCGGAGAAATCGGGAAGCACGGAGCGGACGGTGATCCACGGGGAGAGGGAGGGGATGCCCATCGGGTCGTCGTAATACTCTTTGGCCGCCTCCCCGATCGCCTCCTGGAACATCGACGCCGCGCGGGTCTCCTGTTCGCGGTTATACTTCAGCCCGTTGAGCTTGCTCATCGCGTTGTATTTGAGAATCTCGAAACGCGACTCCTGGTAGTAGGTCGCCATGAGGGTCTTGAAAGCCGGTTCGGAGAAGACGACCCCCTCCTGGGCCATGACCCGGAAAAGCGTCTTGGCGATGTCGCAGGCCATTTTATAGACCCCGCCGCCGTCGCTGGGGCTGCCGAGCTCCTGGTGCTTGTGTTCGTAGCTCTCCATGATCTCCGTCTGGCAGATTCTCCGGTTGGAGGTGTTCTTGTAGACTTCGCTCAGGGTCGAGACTTCCAGCCCCCAGGTCGGGGAGATGTGGATGCCGCGCCCCAGGGAACGGATGAAACTGAACTCCCCCGAGAGTGCGTAGCGGAAGCTCTCCATGTAGTCGAGGTAACGGCTGTGGCCGACGACCTTTTGCATGGCACTCACCAGCGGCGAGTAGAAGAGCCGCGTCACCCGGCCGTGGAGCTTGTCCGTGACCCGGGAGTAGTAGCCCTTGTTGAACTCGAAGTCCAGCGCCGGGTGGACGATGGGGTAGAAGAGCCTCGCGACGATTTCGCGGCTGTAGTTGACGATGTCGCAGTCATGCAGGGCGAAGGCGTAGGCCTCCTCGTCCGTCAGACCGTAGCCGAGCATCGTCCAGACGTTGCGCCCCTTGCCCGGAGTGTCAAGCCCGGGAAAGCCCTCCTCCGTCAGCTGGCGGTAGAGTTCCTGGATGCGCGGCCCGTCGTTCCAGAGCACGTCGACCCGGCAGGGAAGCTGGGACATCAGCGCCTTCACTTCGAGAAACTGCGCCTCGGTGGCACGATCGAGCCCCAGAACGATCTTGTAGAGGTACTTGACATGTTTGAGCTCGTCGATGATCCGGTGCATCGCGGGGGTTTCAAACTCGGAATAGAGTGCCGGCAGCAGCAGTACCATGTTGCGCCGTTTGGCGAACTTCTCCAGCTCGCGTTCGAGATCTTCAACGGGCCGATCCCCGATATTCGAAAGGGTCGTAATCACGCCGTTTTGAAAAAAATCTGCCATACTCCGTACTCCTTGGGATACCTGATTTTATACATACCCGATTCATCCATTATAACGAACGGGGGGTTGGCTCAGTCGGAATCCGTGATTAAAATAGCGACATCCATGACGTTGGTGCCGCTGGGGCCGGTGACGACGAGGCCGCCGCACCCTTCGAAAAATCCGGTGGCGTCGTTGGCCTCAAGCGCCCCTGCGAGGTCCAGTCCCGCTTCCCGGGTGCGCAGCAGACTTTGACGGTCGATGACCGCACCCGCGGCATGGGAGTTGCCGTCGATGCCGTCGGTCCCGGCGCAAAGCAGCGTCATCCGGTCGGAAGGTTCGAGCAGCGAGAGCGCCCGCAGGCAGAGCTGCTGGTTCCGGCCGCCCCGCCCCGCCCCGCGAACCTCCACCGTCGTCTCTCCGCCCAGGAGCAGACAGCTGCGGCGTTTCAGGGCGCGCCCCTCGGCCAGAAGCAGCGGGGCGGCCGCATCGGCATCGCCCTGCAGGGGTTCGCTGCCGACACGGCAGTCGTAGCCCAGCCGGGAGGCGGCTTCCGCCGCGGCGGCCACCGCAACGGCATTGCTCCCGACAACCCGGTGGCAAATCCGCTCAAGCGGCGCTTTCGGCGACTCCGCCACCGCACCGCGGCATCCCGCTTCGAGGACTTCCCGGACCGATGCCGGTGCCGCATCGTAGATGCCTGCGTCCGCGAGAATGCGGCGCGCCGCTTCAAAGGTCGTCCGGTCGCAGTACAGCGGCGCCGAGCCGATCGCTTCGAGGTCGTCCCCGATCACGTCGGAAACGACCAAAACGGCCCCCTCGGCCGGGCAGGAAGCCCCCAGCCGTCCTCCCTTGATCCCTGAAAGGTGCTTTCGCACCGTGTTGACCCGGCCGATATCGAGCCCCGCCCGAAGCATCATCGCGGTCAGCAGGCCGAACTCCTCCAGGGTGACGGGGGCCAGAGGCAGTTCCATCAGCGCCGAGCTCCCTCCGGAGAGCAGGTAGATGTAGAGGTCCGCGGCATCGCACGCCTCCATGGCCGCTTTGAGGCGGCGTCCCGACTCAAGGCTCGAAGCGTCAGGAACGGGATGGGAACCTTGCGTCACTTCGATGCGTTCCAGTGAGGGGGTCGTCCCCTTCGGCACGACGATCAGACCGCCGTCGATCCGCGCTCCCAGGATCGCCTCGAGGGCTTCGGCCATGGTTCCGGCGGCTTTCCCGGAGCCGAACACCCAAAGACGGCGGTAGCGGGTCAGGTCGTAGCCGATATCGCCCAGAAACAGCCGGTCTCCTTCCAGGCGGCAGTTGCGCCGCATTATCGGTCCCGGCAGAACCGCTTCGACGGCGGCGGCGTAGATCTTCAGTGCATCCTCACGCACCGGCATGAAGCATCTCCTTCAGCGCCGCGTTCCACCCCCTGGGGCCCGGGAACGGCGCACGCACCATACCCTCGGTCTCAATCTCGGCGTAGCTGCCGTCATAACGGGGTATCAGCACCGCCCGGTCGGCGGCTTCGAGCATGGAGAAGTCGTTTTCGCTGTCTCCAAGCGCGATGATTTTTACCGGAGCGCCGTAGCATGACGCATAGCATTCCGCCATCTCCCGCACCGCCGTTCCTTTCGTCTGTTCCGGGGAGACGAGGTGGAAAAAGCGTCCGCCGCGGATCATCTCCATCCCCGCGTCGCGGACCGCATCGCGCAGCGCATCGAGCCTGGCTTCGTCCTCCATGATAAAGGGTTCGGTAAAGTCGCGCCGCATCGCGTCGGCGGCGTCGGCGGCATCGAGACCGGTACGTTCCATTACCTCATCGCACCCCATGTCCCCGAAACCGCGAATCGCGAAACGCTGCTGAAGGGTTGTAAAAATATGCCGGACTTCGCTGTAGGGCTTTCCCCCTCCCAGACGATTCCAGAGCGGGTCTTCCGTCGGAAAACCGCCGAGCCCCGAATCGGAGGGGACGAAGGCCCCGGCCCCGTTTTCGACGATAAAGGGCTCGCGGATCTTCAGCTTCTGCTGCAATTTGAGGACTTCGGGACGGGTCTTGCTGGTCACGATGATCAGGGGGATCCCCCCGCTCCGGAGGTACTCAAGCATTTCGGAAGCGGCATCGAACCGGTAGGTGTGGTGGTCGAGAAGCGTCCCGTCGAGATCGGTAAAGACAAGAGGGCGTGCAGCGCCCGTTTCGGTGTACGTTGTCGTCTGCATTGTCCAAAGTATACCCAATCGGAGGAACATGCCCCGAAACAGGGCGTTCAATTTTTATACAACCCGCAATGGGTACGAATCTTGCTCCCGTACGGTATCATTGGGAGATGATTCGAAGGAGTGGGGCCATGAAAAGCTATACCAGCGACGGAAAGATGCTTCTGGGGGTGGAGTATGACGACCAGCCGCAGCTTAACGACGTCGTCGACGGGCTCCGGGTCATCTCGACCGATCGCCGCTCCGAAGAGGAGTACGCCCTCTTTCTGCTCGATCCCGACGGCACCGTGGGGTGTTACGTCCTCGACGAGAACTACATCGTCGGGCGGGTCTTCGGGTTCGAAACCCTGGTCGAAGCGCTGCGTGCCTGGCACGAAGGGGAGATCTGATGGCCAAAGCCCCGCGGAAAAAGTCCCAGGGAAGAAAGCCTCCCGAAGCGAATAAATCCGGTAAACCCGGCGGCAAAGTGGAGATCTTCACGGCATCGTTCTGCCCCCACTGCCGGGACGCCAAAGCCTACTTCAAAGCCTGCGGCATCCCCTTCGTCGAGTACAACCTCGAACGCTCCAAAGATGCGGAGAAACGGTTCCGATCCTACGGGGGCAAGGCGATTCCGCTGATCATCGTCAAAGGGGTGATGCTGCGGCGCTGGGACATGGAGGCCTTTGAAAAGCTCTACCGCTCTTAGACCCTTCAAAGTTCCGGACGCTATAATATCTGCTTCTATCAGCCGACAGGAGGGGGAGTCCGAATGATCCGTTTCATCGCGATGCTGTGTGCCGCCCTTCTGACGCTGCAGGGGGCACCCCTGCTCAAAGAGTCCTACGGTTTCACCGCGCCGGAGGTTCTGAGCACCACCCTCTTCCCCGAGCTTTCAGACCCCTTTCCCCTCTTCACCGTCCCCCCGGGAACTGACCGTTACCGTGTCAGCGCCGAAACGCTCCGCGAGGCCTTCGAAGCCCACGGCGTCACACTCGATACTGGGAAAGTGCGCTACGTCACCTTCACCCGCACCAGTCCCGTCGACACCTCCGCCCTGGAGCAGGAAGTGGCGGCGTACTACCGGGAGCACTACCCGACCCTCTCCCTGCGCTCCCTGCAGGTCACCCCGCGGGTCTACACCGCGACGCTTCCCAAACGCTACACCCTGACCATCGGCGGCACCAGCTACCGGCACGACAGCGGAACCTTCTACATCAGCGACGTCAACGGAAACAAAAGCTTTTTCGACTACCGCATCGACGCCGACATCACCGTGCTGAAAACCCGGGGCGACCTGCCGCGCAAAGCCGTGTTGAACGCCCTCAACACCGAACGCGTCAGTGTGACCCTCGAATCCCTGCACACCCCGCCCTTCACCGCCGGGGGCGACGGCAGCTACCGCCTCAGACGGCCCCTTCGCGAGGGGGAAGTGATCCTGGAACGGCATGTCGAACCCGCCCCCCTCGTCACCCGCGACAGCGCCGTCCTCGCCACCTTGCAATCGGGCAACGTCCTGGTACAAATACGGGCCGTTGCACTGCAAGACGGGGTATTACATGATATTATTGCAATAGAAAAACCCGACGGGCAGCGGCTCAAAGCCAAAGTGGTCGGGAAGAACAGGGTGGAGATCGAATGAAAACGGTGGTGGCGATCAGCGGGGCCAGCGGAGCCGCGCTCGGACTCAGAACGCTTCGTGCCCTCCCCGCTTCCCACGAGAAGCACCTCATCGTCTCCGACCACGCCGCCGTGGTCCTGGCCAAGGAACACGGTATCGACTTCAACGCCGAAGCGCCCATGGGCGACGGCATCGTCGTCCACCGCAACGGCGAGATCTGGGCCTCCGTCGCTTCGGGATCTTTCGGCTGCGACGCGATGCTGGTCATCCCCTGCAGCATGAACACCCTGGCCAAGATCTCCGTCGGCATCGCCGACAACCTCATCACCCGGGCCGCCGCGGTGATGATCAAGGAGCGCAAACAGCTGCTGCTCGCGCCCCGGGAGATGCCCTTTTCCGCCATCGCCCTGGAGAACATGCAGAAGCTGGCGGCACTGGGGGTTTTCATCGCGCCCCCCGTACTGGCCTACTACTCCGGACAGGAGAGCATCGAGGCGATGGAAGATTTCATGATCGGGAAGTGGTTTGACCTGCTGGGCATCCCCAACGATCTGTACCAAAGGTGGACATGACCAAGACCGCACTCTACCCCGGAACCTTCGACCCCATCACCAACGGCCATTTCGACATCGTCGAACGGGCGCTGAACCTCTTCGACGAAGTGGTGGTCGCCGTCGCCGAATCCCAGGACAAGAAACCCCTTTTCGATCTCGACTCCCGGGTGGAGATGGCCCGCCTCGCCACCGAGCACCTCGGCGAGCGGGTCCGGGTCGTCGGCTTCGACAACCTCACCGTCGACTTCGCCCAGAGCGTCGGGGCCGAGATCCTCATTCGCGGCCTGCGGGCGGTGAGCGACTTCGAGTACGAACTGCAGCTGGGGTATCTCAACAACTCCCTCGACGCGAGCATCGAGACGGTCTACCTGATGCCCAAGCTCAAGCACGCCTTCATCAGCTCCTCCATCGTCCGCAACCTGCTGAAGTTCAACGGCAAGACCGACCATCTCCTTCCCGCCCCGGTGCAGGAAGTCATCCGGAGCATGAACGCATGTACCTTGCATTAGAGGGGATCGACACCGCCGGGAAGAGCACCCAGATCGAACGGCTGCGCGAGGCCTTTCCCGACGCGATCATCACCAAGGAGCCCGGCGGCACCCCGGCGGGCGTCAAAATCCGCGACATCGTCCTGCACGGCGACGTCGCCAGCCCGGCGGCGGAGCTCCTGCTCTTTCTCGCCGACCGCAGCGAGCATGTCGAACGCGTCATCCGTCCCCACCGCGACGGGCTCATCATCTCGGACCGTTCCGTCCTCTCCGGCCTCGCCTACGCCATGGTCCAGAAACGGTTCGACCCCGCGCAGCTGGTCGCCCTCAACCGTTTCGCCACCGACGGCATCCTTCCCGAACGCGCGGTACTGCTGCGGCTGAGCGAAGCGGAGCTCTCCTTCCGCCTTTCGCAGAAGGAGCACGACGCCATCGAATCCCGGGGCACCGCTTACCTGCTGGAGATCCAGGAGGCCCTCGTCGAGGCGGCGGACCTTCTGGGCATCAAGCTGACCCTCATCGACGCATCCGACAGCGTCGCATCCATTACCGAACAACTCATCACCATTATCAAGGGGAACCAATGATCCGCTCACTCCGCGGCATGAACGACATACTCTCGCCGGACAACACCCGGTTCGAATATTTTCTGCAGACGGCCACGACGATTGCCAAACGCTACGGCTTCGAGTACTTCGAAGCCCCCATCCTCGAAGAGACGGCCCTCTTCAAACGCTCCGTCGGGGAGTCCAGCGACATCGTCGGCAAGGAGATGTACCAGTTCACGGACAAGGGGGAGAACGACGTCTGCATGCGCCCCGAGGGAACGGCGGGCGTGGTCCGCGCCTTCGTTCAGAACAAACTCGACCGCCAGGGGGGCATCCACCGCTTCTTCTACCACGGTCCCATGTTCCGCTACGAACGCCCCCAGAAGGGACGGCTGCGCCAGTTCCACCAGTTCGGGGTGGAGAGCTTCGGCGTCGCTTCGGTCTTTGAAGACGCTTCGGTCATCATGATGGTCGCCGACATCCTCAAAGCCCTGGGCATCGGTTTCCGCCTGAAACTCAACTCCCTGGGCTGCCCGGAGTGCATGCCCCCTTACCGCCAGAAGCTGGTGAGCTTCCTCGAAGCGGCGTCGGAGCATATCTGCGAGGACTGCGTCCGCCGCCGGGAGACCAATCCCATCCGCGTCCTGGACTGCAAGAACGGCACATGCCAGGAGCTCTACGTCGACGCACCCAAGCTGATGGACCACCTCTGCGCCTCCTGCTCCGGCGACTTTGAAACCCTTAAAAAGCTGCTCGACGCCAACGGCATCGCCTACGAGGTCGATCCCCACCTGGTGCGGGGGCTGGACTACTACTCCAAAACCGCGTTCGAGTTCGTCAGCGACGAGATCGGCGCCCAGAGCGCCATCGCCGGCGGCGGCCGCTACGACCGCCTGGTGGAGTTCCTCGACGGCAAACCGACCCCGGCGGTGGGATTTGCCGTCGGCATCGAACGGCTGCTGGAGCTCATCGTCATGCCCGAACCGCAGCGCGACGGCTACTACTTCGGCGCCATGGACGAAGAGGCGCTCGCCGCGGTCATGGCGGTCGCCCAGAAAAAGCGTGCCGCCGAGCGGGTCATCATCGAGTACGCTCCCAAGGGGCTCAAAGCCCATCTCAAAGGAGCCGACCGCGTCCAGGCGCGCTACTGCGCCGTCATCGGCGAAGACGAGCTCAAAGCGGGCACCGTCTGGGTCAAGGATCTTGAGGAAAAGTCGGAGAGCGTACGCTCCATCGACTCCCTGTAACCGATATGAGGAAGACACCCATGCATACCTACGGCATTGACATCTGGGGCGACCAGAACTTTGTGATCAAAGGCGACAAAGTCCACATCAACCACAAAAGCTCGCCGTCGCTGCTCGAGATCACCCAGCAGATCCGCGGCTCGGGCCTTCGCGGGCCGCTGATTCTGCGTTTCCCCCACCTGATCGGGAAACAGATCGGCTCCCTCTACACCACTTTCAACGCCGCCATCAGGGAGAACGGCTACAACGGCGCCTTCAAAGCCGTCTTCCCCCTGAAGGTCAACCAGTTTCCCGAGGCGGTCAACGCCATCATCGATCACGGTACGCAGAGCGGTTACGGGCTCGAGGCGGGCTCCAAGGCGGAGCTGGTCATCGCTATGGCGAAGACGCCCAAAGGCTCCCCCATCACCGTCAACGGCTTCAAAGACACGGAGATGATCACCCTGGGGTTCATGGCGGCGCACATGGGCCACGACATCACGCTGACCATCGAGGGGATCGGCGAGCTCGAGTCCATCATCGAAGTGGCCTCGACCTGTAACCTCAAAGTCCCCAACATCGGCATCCGCATCCGGCTGCGCAGCGTCGGCAGCGGCGCCTGGGCCAAAAGCGGCGGCATGGACGCTAAGTTCGGTCTCACCACCACCGAACTGCTCGAAGCGATCGGGCTGCTGCGCGAACACGACATGCTTCAGCACTTCAAGATGATCCACTTCCACATCGGTTCGCAGATGGAAGATATCGCGCCGCTCAAAAAAGCGCTCCGCGAAGCGGGGAACATCTACGCCGAGCTCAAGCGCATGGGCGCCGAAAAGCTCAAGGCGATCAACATCGGCGGCGGTCTGGCGGTGGAGTACTCCCAGCACGTCTCGACCCGCCTGAAGAACTACCACCTCACCGAGTTCGCCAGCAGCGTCACCTTCCTGCTCAAGGAGGTCATGGACGCCAAGAAGGTCGAACACCCCGACATCTACACCGAGTCCGGACGCTACATCGTCGCCTCCCACGCGGTGCTGATCACCCCGGTGCTGGAGCTCTTCACCCACGACTTCCAGGAGCGCTCGCTGAAGTTCAAGGAGGTCAACCCGCCGCTGGTGGAGGAGCTGCGCGAGCTCAACAACCTCGTCACCCCCCGCAACTGCATCGAGTACCTGCACGACGCCCTCGACCACATGCAGTCCGTGCTCACCCTCTTCGAGCTGGGCTACATCGACCTCGAAGACCGCTCCAACGCCGAGATCCTGGTGCAGCAGATCATCAAGAAGTCCCTCTACCTTTCCCAGGACAACCCGACCCCGGAGCTCGAGCGTCTCCAGGCGCGGCTGCAGGAGCGTTACCTGATCAACAGCTCCTTCTTCCAGAGCACCCCCGACTACTGGGGGCTCAAACAGCACTTCCCCATCATGCCCCTGGACAAGCTGACCAAGCCGGCCATCCGCGCCGCCAGCCTCTGGGACATCACCTGCGACAGCGACGGCGAGATCGGCTTCAACCCCGACGCCCCCCTCTACCTCCACGACGTCAACCTCGACGAGGAGGAGTACTACCTCGCCTTCTTCAACGTCGGCGCCTACCAGGAGACACTGGGGATGCAGCACAACCTCTTCAAGCACCCCAGCGAGTGTACGGTCATCCTCAGCGACGACGGCTACGAGATCGAGAACTTCATCGAGTCGGAGAACCTGCTGACCATCCTCTCCGACCTCGGCTACAACGACTCCCAGGTATTGATTCAGCTTAAAAATAATCTGGCTCAGGCCGAATTTAGCACAGAAGAAGAAAAAAGTGATACACTTCAACAACTTGAGTTGTTCCTCTACCAGAACGGTTATCTGAGGACGACGAATTAAAGGGTTTGCACGTGGGTATTTTCGCTGAGATCAAGGAAGATTTCGTCAACGTTTACAACAACGATCCCGCCATCCAGTCCCGCATCGAACTCTTCTTTAACTACCCCGGCGTCTGGGCCGTCTCCTGGTACCGCCTCGCCAACGCCCTCTACCGCCGGAAGTTCCGGCGCTTCGCACGGGCGCTCATGGGCATCACCCAGTTCTTCACCAACATCGACATCCACCCCGGCGCCACCATCGGCCGCCGGGTCTTCATCGACCACGGGACCGGGGTCGTCATCGGCGAAACGGCGGTGATCGAAGAGGACGTCATCATCTACCAGGGCGTCACCCTCGGCGGCGTCAGCCTCACCCCGGGAAAACGCCACCCCACCATTAAGCGCGGCGCGGTCATCGGCGCGGGCGCCAAGGTGCTGGGCAACATCACCGTCGGTGTAGAGGCGAAAGTCGGGGCCAACTCCGTCGTCGTCCGCGAAGTCCCCGACGGCACCACCGCCGTGGGCATCCCCGCCCACGTCATCGAGAAGGGACGCGACAAAGACCCCTTCAGCCACAACAAGCTCCCCGACATCAACAAGGAGATGTTCGAATACCTCCTGCGCCGCGTCGCGGTACTCGAGCACGCCATGATCCGCGACAACAAGGAGATCCTCGACCAGGATATCGAACTCGAAAGCATCTACGAGTCCTTCATCCGGGCGATGAAGAACTGATGTGGGAGCGCTGAGGCTCCTTTTCAAGGCGGCGTTCTACACGGCGTTCGCCGCGATCTCCTATCTTGCCGTCCTCCCAGACTACAACGGCCTGCCCCCCATCGTCACCCTCAGCGACCTGCTCAACCACGCCGCAGCGTTCTTCGTTCTCTACCTGCTGCTGCGCGGCGCGCATCCCTCTTTGGAGAGAGTAAAAAGCATACTCCTTCTCGTCGTCTACGCCATCATGATCGAAGTCGTGCAGTCCTTTCTTCCGACCCGCGACGCATCCTTCAGCGACATCGGCGCCGATATGGCGGGGATTGTGCTTGCCCACCTCTTTTTTGGGTATCTTTTTCTCCCGACGCTGAGGAAATTCCGAAGCGCCTGACCCTCCGGATTTAGGCGGCTTTTTCCCGCCGTTTCCTATATTTCTGCGCGCTTCGGCCACAGCAACGGCATCTGAAGATGGTATAATTCCCCCATCATATATATGCAGAGGTTGGTTATGCTGACAGACCGTATCAATACCCTTTCCGAATCGATCACCATCGCGATTACGACACTGGCCCAGGAGCTCCGTGCCGAAGGAAAAGACATCCTCAGTTTTTCTGCCGGAGAGCCCGATTTCGACACCCCGCGGGTCATCAAAGACGCCGCCATCGCCGCCATCAACGACGGTTTCACCAAGTACACCGCAGTCGACGGCATCCCGGCGCTCAAAGCGGCCATCGCGGCGAAACTCAAGCGTGACAACGGCCTTGAGTACGCCCCGAACCAGATCATCACCAACAACGGTGCGAAGCACTCGCTCTTCAACCTGTTCGCCGCCACCATCCAGAAAGGCGACGAGGTGATCATCCCCGCTCCCTACTGGGTCACCTACCCCGAACTGGTCCTCTACTGCGGCGGCAGCGTCGTCGAGATCGAGACCCATGACGCCGACGGTTTCAAGATCACTCCCGAACAGCTCAAGGCGGCCCTGACGCCCAAAACGAAGATGCTCGTTCTCACCTCCCCCTCCAACCCGACCGGCGCCGTCTACACCCGCGACGAGCTCGCCGCCCTGGGCAAAGTCCTTGAAGGCACCGACGTCATCGTCGCCAGCGACGAGATGTACGAGAAAC
Source organism: Sulfurimonadaceae bacterium (assembly GCA_050292215.1). Classification (GTDB taxonomy): domain Bacteria; phylum Campylobacterota; class Campylobacteria; order Campylobacterales; family Sulfurimonadaceae; genus SZUA-415. Next base: position 75,871 of record JBNKLF010000005.1, read on the forward strand.
TGGTTTACGACGGCGAGTTCACCTCCGCCGCCGCGGTCAGCGACGACATGTTCCGGCGCACCGTCACCATCAACGGCCTGAGCAAATCCGTCGCCATGACGGGCTGGCGCTTCGGCTACATGGCCGCCGCCGACACCGAACTCATCCAGGCGACCAAGAAGCTGCAAAGCCAGAGTACTTCCAACATCAACTCCATCACGCAAAAAGCCGCCATCCCCGGCCTCGACGGCAGCGCCGACGCCGACGTCGAGATGATGCGCAAAGCCTTCAAAGAGCGCCGCGACGAAGCGGTACGCCTCTTCAACGCCGTCGACGGCCTCTCCGTCCTCTCCCCGGCGGGCGCCTTCTACCTCTTCGTCAACATCAAAGAGGTCACCCCGGACTCCATGGCGTTCTGCAAGGGCCTCCTCTCCGAGAAAGGCGTCGCGGTCGTACCGGGCGTCGGTTTCGGTTCCGACGGCTACTTCCGCTTCAGTTTCGCCACCGACATCGAAAGCATCCGCGAGGGCATCCGCCGCATCGCGGAGTACGTCGCAGCCCAAAAGGACTAAGCCCCTTTAGCGGCTGCGGCGGCATCGTCCCGCCGCAGCTGCCCGCCCGACTCTAATCGATAAAACTGGAATGTGCTGGTTGCCCCGGACGGGGCGATGAAGTTATTTGAGGGCTTGAAGCGCCGCGATGACCGCGTCGAGGCTGCCAAGGGGAATATGGACCTTCCACTCCGGGCTGACGGCGTCTCCGGCCAGCGAGACGCCGATGCTGGCGACCGTGCCGCTTCCCGCTCCGTAGGGTTCGTCGATCTTGGTCACCGTAATGACGCCGTGTTTCGTACCGTCAAGGGGAATCGTCGTAATCTCTGACATCGTCTGATCCTTCTTCCGGCGCCGAAGCGCCTTCGTGCTTCTATGCAGACACTATAGCAGAAACTATCCTTTCGGGCGCTTTAGGACTCTTTTTTAAGCAGACGCGCCAGTTTCCCCTGAAGCTTGAGCCACGCCTTGTGTTCCATCAGCGGGAAACCGGCAAAGGTCTTGCCCGGCTCGGCGATGCTCTTCGTCACGCCCGAACGGGCCGCCAGCGTCGTAAAGGGGGCGATCTCCAGGTGTCCCGCCGTAGCGCTCTGGCCGCCCATGACGACGTTGCGTCCCAGGACGGTGGAACCGGAGAGGCCGACCTGACCGGTCAGGATGCTGTACTCGCCGACGATGCAGTTGTGGCCGATGTGGACCAGGTTGTCGAGTTTGACGCCCCGTTTGATGATGGTGGCACTGAATACGGCGCGGTCGATGGTCGTATTGCCGCCGATCTCGACGTCGTCCTCGACGACGACGTTGCCGTTTTGGTAGATCTTCACGTGCTCACCGAGTTTCGTGTGGGCGAAGCCGAACCCGTCGACGCCGACGGCGGCACCGCTGTGAACGATGCAGTCGCTGCCGATGCGGCAGTCGTGGTAGACGGAAGCGTTGGCGTGCAGCACGGTCCGGTCGCCGATGACGGCACGGGCACCGACGTAGACGCCGGGCATGATGATGCAGTCGCGTCCGACCGTCGCACCATTGGCGACCGTGGCGGTTTCAGCGACGTAGCTCCCCTCCCCGATCCGCGCCGCCGGGGCATCGGCGTCGATAAGCGGCGGGGCGAAGAGCTTGGAGGCCAGGGCCATCTTCAGGTAGGGTTCTTCGTCTACCAGGGCGATCGTCCCTTCCGGAACGGCGTCGGCACTCTTGGGAGCGATGAAGACCGCGGCGGCGCGGGTCGTTTTCAGGTCGGCAAGGTATTTGGGATTGTCGAGAAAGCTGATCTCGTCGGAGGCGGCCTCTTTGAGGGTGTTGATCCCCCGGATCTGGCGGGAATCGCCCTCGCAGGCGATACCGCAGTGACGGACAATGGCGTCGAGGGTGATCATCGTTCCAGTGCGACCGCGCCGCTGCGGACGATCTCTTTGGGGTTGAAGCGTTTGGCCGCCTCGAGGAAGTGGCTGATGCGCTTGGGTTCATCGGCAACCATGGCGATTACCATGTCGGTACCGGCATTGACGATGCGGCCGTTGTAGGCGGCGCAGAGTGCGCCGATGTCGCTGACGCTCTCGGCGATGGGAAACTTGACCAGTGCCATCTCTTTCTCGACGAGGTCGGCGTGTTCGTAAACCTTCAGGACCGGGATGAGCTTATGGAGCTGCTTGATGATCTGCTCGATCACCCGGACCGAACCGGAGGTGACGATGGTAAGCCGCGAGTACCGGCTCTCCGGGATGGGAGCCACGGTCAGCGACTCGATGTTGTACCCCCGCGCGGAGAAGAGGTCGGTAATCCGTGAAAGCGTGCTCGATTCGTTATAGACGATGACCGAGATTACGCGTCTCGCTTCTGTCATATCTGCCATATCGATCATGATTTATCCTTATATTCGAGCATCATGTTGAAGAGCGATCCTCCCGCCGGTACCATGGGGAGAACGTTCTCGAGACGGTCGACGACGACGTCGATCATGGCGACGACGTTCTTCTCGACCGCATCCTTGAGCGCCGCGTCAAACTCCTCTTTGGTGGTGACGCGGTAACCGACGCCGCCGAAGGCCTCGACCAGCTTGACGAAATCAGGCTGCATGCTCAGGTCCGTCTCCGAGTGGCGCTTGTCGTAGAAGAGCGTCTGCCACTGGCGTACCATCCCCAGGAAGTTGTTGTTCAGGATGATGTTGATGACCGGCAGCTTGTACTCCACCGCCGTCATGAGCTCTTGGATGTTCATCAAAATGGAGCCGTCGCCGGTAAAGTTGATGCTGACGCGCTCCGGGTCGGCGCGCTTGACCCCGATGGCCGCCGGGAAGCCGAAGCCCATGGTGCCGAGACCGCCGGAACTGACGAACTGGCGCGGGCGGGTAAAGGGGTAGAACTGCGCCGTCCACATCTGGTGCTGACCGACGTCTGTGGAGATGTTCGCACCGTCGCCGAGCAGTTCGCCGACGCGCTGGATGACCCACTGGGGCTTGAGCCGGTCGCTATCCTCGCGGTAGCCAAGCGGATGAAGCTTGTCGAAGTTCCCGATGGTTTCGAGCCACGGCGCGAAACGCTCGCCGTCGACCTTCTCTTTCGCCAGGGGAAGCAGGTCTTCCAGGACCGTGTAGAGGTCGCCGACGATGGGGTAGTCCGCGTTGACCAGTTTCGAAACGCTGGCCGGGTCGATGTCGACGTGGATGACGTCGGCGTTCTTGGCGAACTCGGAGAGCTTGCCGGTAACCCGGTCGTCGAAACGGGCGCCCAGGGCGATGACGAGGTCGGTTTCGGACATCGCCATGTTCGCCGCGTAGGAGCCATGCATCCCCAGCATGGAGATAAGGCGCGGATTCTCTACGCCCATGGCGCCGCGGGCCATGAAGGTCTCGACCGCGGGAAGGTTGCAGGCCTCGGAGAGATCGCGGACCAGTTCGGCCGCGCCGGAGCTGATGACGCCCCCGCCGAGGTAGAGCAGCGGGCGCTTGGAGGCGGCGATCGCCTCAACGGCCTTTTTGATCTGGCGCATGTTGCCTTTCATCGTCGGCTTGTAGGTCTCCAACTCGACTGGCTTGGAGTAGTCGAACTCGGCAAGCTGGGCGGTCACGTCCTTGGGAATGTCGACATGGACCGGTCCGGGACGGCCGGTTGCCGCGATGTGGAACGCCTCTTTCAGGACACGGGGCAGATCCTCCGCGTGGGTGACGAGGTAATTGTGCTTCGTACAGGAGCGGCTGATGCCGACGGCATCGATCTCCTGGAAGGCGTCCGTACCGATGAGCGACATCGGGACCTGGCCGCTGATGACGACGAGGGGAATGGAGTCCATGTAGGCGTCCGCCAGGCCGGTCACGGCGTTGGTAAATCCCGGACCGCTGGTGATCATCGCCACGCCCACCTTGCCGGTGGCTTTGGCGTAGCCCTCCGCCGCATGGACCGCCGCCTGTTCGTGACGGGTCAGTATGTGTTGAAACGAGTTCTGTTTGTAAATCTCGTCATAGACGTTCATAATCGCCCCGCCGGGGTAGCCGAATACGACTTCGACCTCTTCGGCGATCAGTGCTTCAATGACCATTTGCGCACCGCTGATTTGCATGGTCGTCTCCTTGTCCTTGATCACATCGGGGACGGAGCCCCGAAAAAGTTGCTTATTATAGAAAACGGCAGCTATGATTTAGGTTAAGCTATCCCGATCTACTTCGAATCTTTAAGGCTTCTCACGCCTGGAGCCGTCTTTTTTTGCAACAGGAGAACGAACCGCTCCGACTTTTATTGCTTTCGCACCCCGATGTTGCTATGATTTACCAGACCGATTCACCCAGGATTCACACGCCTCATGGACCAATCAACACTCGGAAGCATCTGCAACTACTTCTCTCCTCTGACCCCGGACACCAGTGTCGAAGCGGCACTGGAGCTAATGCGCGAAGCGGGCATCAGTTCCATCGTCGTCACCGACGGCGACCGGCGCCCTTCGGGCATCTTTACCGAGCATGACGCACTGAAGGTCGTCGCCGAGGGGACCGCGGCTTCCACACCCCTTGCGGAGGTCATGACCCCCGACGTCTTCTGCGTCAGAAACTCCATGCACCTTCATGACGCCTATACGCTGATGGAAGAGCGGGGGTTCCGCCATCTGATCGTCGTCGACGGCGAGGGGGTCTTCGCCGGGGTCGTCACCGAGGGGGACTTCCTGCGCCAGATGGGATTCGAACATCTGGCCGGTTTCAAAAGCGTCGCGGAAGTGATGAGCCCGTCGCCGCTGACCGTCACGCCGGATCTCTCCGTCCGGGAGACGGCGGCGCGGATGCGCGAACAGCGCAGCGACTACGCCATCATCCTCGAAGGGATGCTCCCCTCCGGCATCGTCACCGAGCGTGATATCGCCCAGCATTTCAACCATCTCACCCCGGAAAAAGCGATCAGGGAACTGAACTATCGTCCCATCCGGACCATCGAAGCGAACACCGCGCTGCAGGAAGCCGCCAGAATGATGGAGGAACACGGCGTCCACCAGATCGCCGTCGTCAACGACCACGGCAGTATCATCGGCATGCTTGACCGCCACCACGTTCTCAAAGCGGTGCACGGCTCCTATTTTGAGTTTTTGCTCCGCGTCATCGACCAGAAGAGCGCCAGCTACGACGCCCTGAAACGCAGCCGCGAAGAGCTTTCGGAGAAGACGGCCCTTTTGGATACGATTCTGAACACCCTGCCGGACCTGGTATGGCTCAAGGATCTCGAAGGGCGGTTCCTCTCCTGCAACAAGATGTTCGAACGCCTCTGCGGCGCGAAAGAGGCCGATGTTATCGGGAAAACGGATTTCGACTTTGTCGACGATACCCTGGCAAACTTTTTCCGCGAAAACGACCGGAAGGTGACCGAAACGGGTACTACGCACCATAACGAAGAGTATCTGGTTTTCGCCGACGGCAGCTACGAAGGGTATTTCGATACCGCGAAATCCCCCCTGCTCAACCAATACGGCGAGATCATCGGCGTTCTGGGCATCGCCCGGGACATCAACCAGCGCAAAGAGTATGAGCAGCGGCTCGAGGCTCTGGCCAACTACGACCAGCTGACCCAGCTTCCCAACCGGGTTTTGATGCTGACCCAGCTGCAAAACTCCATCCGCAGCGCCGCACGCTACAAGCGTCAGATCGCCCTACTCATCTTCGACCTTGACCGTTTCAAGGACATCAACGACAGCTTCGGCCACAGTATCGGCGACGAAATTCTACAAATCGTCGCCCGCCGCTTTCAGCAGCGGCTGCGCGAAGGGGATACGGTCGCGCGGCTCGGCGGCGACGAATTCGCCGTACTGCTGGAAAACCTGACCCACCCCGAAGATGCCGCCCTCTACGCCGAAGAGATGATCGAAACCCTCTCCTTCCCCTACCGGCTCTCCAACCAGTCTGAAGTCTATCTCAGCGCCAGCACCGGGATCGTCATCGCTCCGGAACACACCACCGACGCGGAGAAACTGCTGCAGTTTGCCGACACCGCCCTTTACAAGGCGAAGAACGAGCGCCGCGGCACCTTCTGCTACTACAGCGACGCCCTCACGGAGACGGCGCGCGAACGCATCGAGTATGAAAACCGCCTGCGACGGGCGGTAAAAAACGGGGAGTTCGAGCTCTACTACCAGCCCCAGGTTCACATCGGCAGCGGCCGCATCGTCGGGGCCGAAGCCCTCATCCGCTGGCACGATCCCGAAAACGGCACCGTCGCCCCCGACCGTTTCATCCCGCTGGCGGAGGAGACGGGGCTGATCAACCCCATCGGGGAGTGGGTGCTTCACGAAGCATGCCGCCAGGCCAAGGCATGGATCGACGCCGGTTACCGCCTCACCATGGCCGTCAACCTTTCGCCGCACCAGTTCCGCCATCAGGAGATCCCGAAAATTGTCGAATCGGCGCTGAAATCCAGCGGCCTGAATGCCGACCGGCTGGAGCTGGAACTGACCGAAAGCGCCCTGATGCAGCGCGAGGAGGAGGCGGTTTTGATGATGCATACCCTGCGGGCCCAGGGCATCCGCCTCGCCATCGACGACTTCGGGACCGGCTACTCCTCCCTGAGCTATCTCAAACGCTTCCCCATCGACGTGCTGAAGATCGACCGCACCTTCATCGCCGACGTCCCCTACGAAAACGACGACATGGCCCTGGTATCGGCCATCGTGGCTATGGGCAAAGCCCTGGACTACCAGGTCCTGGCCGAAGGGGTCGAACGGATCGACCAGCTCGAATTTCTCAAAGCCGAAGGGTGTACGATGTACCAGGGCTACTTTACCAGCCCCCCCGTTCCCGCAGCGGCGTTCGAAGCCCTTCTCGCCAGTAACCCCTAAAAACGCTCCCCGTCGCACCATGCGAGGGCCACACCCTCCCGCAGACCGTCGTCGACGATGACGGCGTCCTCGAACCCCAGCAGTTCATAAAAAGCTTCGACGATCACGACCCCCGCGACGATCAGCGTCTCCTTGCCGACACCGACGTAAAACGCCCGTTCGGCATCGCCGAGGGCGAGCAGACCTTCCAGGGCGGTATCGCACTCCTCGAAACTGAGTACCGTCCCGTTGATGAGCGAGGCATCATAGGTTTCGTACGTCATCCCGCGCAAAAAGGCGGCGATGGTCGTCGGCGTTCCCGCCGTGGCGACAAAGGTGGCCGGGCGCCCTTCGGCCGCATAACGCTTGTCAACGTATTCGCGTACCGGTTCAAGCTCGCTTTGAAGTAACGCCCGCACCGCGTCGGGAGTTTCGCAGCGCTGGGCGATCGTGACGATGCCAACGGGGAAACTCCGGCTTTCGAACACCCCCTCGCGGTAGAACATCACCTCCGTCGAACCGCCGCCGATGTCGATCAGTACGAAGTCATCCGCCGGTTGCGCCAGGCGCTCCAGGCGGTGGCGCACAGCCCGCATGGTCAGCCGCGCCTCCGTCGCGTCGTCAATGATCCTGAAACGAATGCCGCAGCCCGCTTCGATGCGCGCAAGGGCCTCATCGGCATTGGACGCCATCCGCATGGCCGCCGTCGTCACGGCGACAACGCTCTCGCCCGCAAAGTCAAACCGCTCGGCGGCATCCCGACCGGCGGCGATGACGCGGTCGACGGCCCCGTCGGAGATGCGTCCCGTTTCATGGAGCCGGTCCGCCGTGCGGACAATGCGCTCAAACTCCCCGTTCCAGCTTCCCGAACGGCAGTCGCAGGAGACGACGCGGAAGGTGTTGGAGCCCAGGTCGATGGCGATCATTCCGGTGCCTCAATACGCTGCAGCAGCGCCGTCGCGTCTTCCCGGAAATCGGGAAAATCGAGCAGCGCTTTGCAGGCGGTGACAGCGTAACGGGAGTCCCCCGACTCATAAGCTTGCTGGGCACTGATGAAGAGACGGTCGGCAATGTTTATGAGGCTGGTATAGGCATCGGTCTCCTGCAGCACCGGGTGGTGGCGCACCAGGTCGCACGCCTTTCTCCACTCCTGTTTCCCGATGAGATCCTTGAGCATGACGTAGCGTTTACGCTCATCCAACAGCTCCCGGATCTCCCGGGCCTTTTCCGATATCCCGCGGAAGTCGGCCAGCTGCGCCGCACCCTCCGCCTCGGTACGACGGTCGCCCAGCAGCCGCTTCGCCCGTTCATAGCGCCGTTCCCACTCCGTCTCCATACTGCGGTATGGCAGTGTCTCCCGCAGTCTCGGGTGTTTCGAAGCGAGCGCATAGGCCAGGGAGAAACGCCGCTCCTCCACCTGGACGCGGAACCGTTCATAGGCTTCCAGCGCTTCGTCGATCTCCCGGAACTCCTTACGTTTCGACTCCAGGCAGCGAAAGGGTTCGAGCCGCGCGGCGGCCTCCGCGGCACGGTCGAGCTTCAGCATCTCCGCGAACTCTGTCAGGGCCGCTTCCCACGCCGACTCCAAAGCGGCGAAGGCCTCACTGTAGCGCAGCGCCGGGTTCTGAAGCGTCAAGGCCTCCATGCGGGCGTAGTCTCCGCGTTCGAGAGCCTCGGACATGGCCTTCGCGCCCCTGAAGGGGACAAACACATGGATCTCCCCGTTCCCGCATCCCGCGATCAGGCGGCCGTCCCGACGCAGGATCATGCTGCAGACTTCCGAACCGACATCGGCCCACGACGCATCGAGACAGGCCATGCTGCGCAGGTCGTACAGCGCGATCGCTCCCCGGTCGGTCGCCGCGAAAAGCAGCCGCCCTTCCGCATCACTGCACAGCGCTTTGACCGCGCCGGAAAGGTGCTCAAGCCGACCTGCGAGGGAGCCTCCCGACGCATCCCACAGAAGGATGTTTCCCCCGGTATCGCCAGAGACCAGGCGTTCCTTCCCGATGAAACAGAGGGCCGTCACGGCTTTCGAGTGGCCGTAAAGCATCATCGCTCCTTTCGAGGATGCGGGGTGGGAGAGTTGAACCGTCCGGTCATATCCGCCCGTTGCCATCGCATGCCCGGCGGCATCGAACGCCACCGCGAGCACACCGTCGGTATGGGCCGGGGCGTTGAAGGCGCGGCGCCCCGTTTTCAGCTCCCAGGCCGCCACCTTTCCGTCGGCTCCCGCCGTCACGGCGTAACGCCCGGCCGGATCGAAAGCGAGGCTCAAAACGGCGCCCCTGTGGGCGCCCAGTTCACAGAGGGTGCGCTGCTTTTTAATGCTGAAGAGGCGGGCGGTACCCGTCTCTCCCTCGGCGATGAGACAGAGGTGCCCCCGAGAGACGATGTCGACGGCGGGGACGGAACGGTTTTCGGGAGCGGGAAGGCGGCAGCCGCCGAAGAGGCGGTAGGATGCGGGGTCGACGAAACGCAGGGCGTACTCGGCATCGACCACGGCGAGCAGGCCGGGGTCGACCTCTTTGATCAGAACAATCCCGGCGTTGGCCCGCAGAATCCGTTCAGGCCGCATCCCGGAATCCGAACCTCCCGCCATGCTCCGCCGTCCCTAGTGGTTCTCGATGGTCTGGTAGCCGTTGGAACGCAGTACGTTGCGGATCTGCTCCTGGTGCTCCGCCCCTTTGGTCTCGAGGTGAATCGAGACGTAGGCGTCGCCGTAGTTCAGATCGATGGAGGCGCGGTCGAAAGCGATGTGCACGATGTTGGCCGAAAGGTCGGTCAGCAGCTGCGTCAGCGCCATGAGCGATCCCGGGCGGTCCACCAGGACAACGGTGAGTTTCATCTTGCGATGGGATTTGAGCAGACCCTTTTCGATAATGACCGAAAGAAGGGTGACGTCGACGTTCCCGCCGCTGAGCAGCACGGCGACCTTTTTTCCCTCGAGTTCGGGGAGTTTGCGGTGCAGAAGTGCGGCGACGCCGACGGCCCCGGCGCCTTCGACGATGATCTTCTGGCGTTCGAGCAGGAAAAGGATCGCATTGGCGATCTCTTCGTCGTCGACGCTGATCACCCGGTCGACGGTCTCGAGCATGTAGCCCAGCGTCACCGGCGACGTGTCGCGTACGGCGATGCCGTCGGCGATGGTACGAACCGAAACGGAGTCTTCGGGCCGTCCGGCGTCAAACGAGCGTTTCAGGGCGGGGGCACCCTCCGCGCTGACGCCGATCACTTCGATGTCGGGGTTGATAGCGCGAATGGCCGAGGCCATCCCGCTGATAAGGCCCCCGCCACCGACGGGGATCAGTACGGCATCGAGATCCGGGTCGCAATCGAGAATGTCCAGCGCCACGGTCCCCTGCCCCGCGATCACTTCGTCATCGGCGAAGGGGTGGACGAAGACCAGCCCATGCTCTTTGCCGTACCGGGTCGCATAGGCGTAGGCTTCATCATAGTTGCCTCCGGCGAGAATGACGTCGGCACCGTAGTGTTTGACGCCGTTGATCTTCGTCAGCGGCGTCGATTCGGGCATGACGATAACCGCGCGGCAACCGAAATGCCGGGCGGAGAAAGCAACGCCCTGGGCGTGGTTTCCCGCACTCGCGGCGATCACGCCGTTGGCGCGCTCGGCGTCACTGAGGGATGCGATTTTATTGAAGGCGCCGCGAATCTTGAAGGCCCCGGTGATCTGAAGGTTCTCTTTCTTCAGATAAACCTCGGCACCGCTGATCTCGCTCAGGGAGGGGGCGCGGGCAAACGGCGTGTCGACGACGACTTCGCGAATACGCTCACGGGCGTTCTCGATCTGCTGCAACGGGATCATGCGTCGCCTTTGCAGAGGGCGCGGTGTTCCACCATGGTGCAGTGGTTCTGTACGACCTTCATTCCCGCATTTCTGGCTTTCTCCGCCGCGGCGTTGTTGACGATGCCCGCCTGGGCCCAGAAACACTTCACGTCGCCGCGCGCGATGCAGGCGTCCGCCACGGCGTCGAGTGCCGCGGGCTTGCGGAAGATATCGACCATATCGATTTCGAAAGGGATCTCCGCCAGGGAGCGGTAGACCTTTTCGCCGAGGATCGCCTCCTCTTTCGGATAGACGGGGACGATCCTGAACCCCTGCGCCTGCAGATAGGCCGCCACACGGTAGGAAGCTTTCTCCGGGTCCGGCGACAACCCGAGCACGGCGATGGTCTTCGTTGCGGCGAAGATCGCTTTCATCTCCTCGGGATTGCTATTGACGGTGGGGAATTCGCATTCCATTTTTATATCTCCTCATATCTCATAAAATCTTCTTAACAGCCCTATTTTAGGAAGCTTGTCATGTTAGTATGTTCTTCATATCCAGTCCGATTTCATCGGATTTTTGCAAATCTATCGGACTATAGTCGGACTCAAACCAATTTGAGTCCGATAAAAGGACTAGAAAATCATGAGACAAAAAACTTCGTCGAAACGCATTCCTACACGCGTTCCAGGCGTCTTTTATAAAGAGATTATATCGGATTCAAATAAAGTTGTCGATAAGGTCTTCGGCATCCGCTATCTAGATGAGGATGGAAATGAACGCCTCAAAACCATCGGTAAATTTTCCGCAGGTATCAGGGAGCAGTACTGCAAGCAAAAGCGGGATGAGATCATTACGAAAATCCGGCTGGGCGAAGAACTGCCGCATATTGCCAGGAACAAACCGGAGCTGACTTTTGATGATATTGCTGATCGCTACTTCAGTGACAAGTATCTTGCCAGAGATATCGACAAAGAGCGCAAGCGCTATGAGAACCACATACAACCTATTCTAGGGAAAAAGCGTCTTGATAATATTTCCATCAGTAAAATCGAGACGATGCAGCGTAACTACATCAAAGAGTTCGCGCCCCGTACTGTAAACCACCTCATCTTCATGGTCGCCACGATTTTCAAACACGCGATTAAAAAGCAGCTCTATAGCGGAGTTAATCCCGCCGCTGCCGTTGATGGGCTGAAAGTCGATAATGCCCGTGAACGTTTTTTGACACTCGATGAAATCGAAAAGCTCTTGCAGATGTCCGAGCTTTCCCATCCGGACGTTTGGCTGTTTGTTAAGCTATCTCTATCTACGGGTGGACGGGTCGGAACAATTATGAGTATCAAGAAAAAAGATGTCAAGCTCGAACACAATGCCGTGACGCTGATGGACCACAAAAACACCAAGTCCTACACCGGCTTTTACAACGATGAGTTAAAGAGTATCTTGGTGCAACGCATCAAAGATCTAAAAGCCAACGATTCGGTACTACGGCTCCATCGTACAACGATAGAGAATAAGCTGCGTGGTATTCTCGATGTTCTTTTCAATCTTGAAATCGAAAAAGACGACCGGAAAAACCGCGTCGTCATTCATACCCTTCGCCATACCTTCGCATCCCATCTGGCGATGCACGGGACATCGATTCTCACGATTCAGAAGCTCATGAACCATTCATCAATCGAAATGACGATGCGATACTCTCACTTGGCACCAGATCAGGGGTTAAATGCGGTGAAGGCGCTTTACCAACTAGAGTGACATGATCGCAGCAATACTAGCCATAAAGCCCGCTGCTTCTGCTCCTCTACTAAGCAGATCGCCTAGTAGTTTCATAATTTTATCTTTATTATTTTCTTGTTTCGCTTCTTGAATTGAAGCTACCACTTCTTCTTTGTCTTCCAAGTTTGATTCTAAAAGCTTCTGGATCAATTCCTCCAGTTTTTCATTGAATTCATTTCGTATTTGGTTGGTCTGTGTAGCATTATCACCGATAGCTGCATTGACTGAACCACCATAAACATTGATACTATTTGTTGTGTTATCTGATTTACTCACTTGTAGCCTCCTCTTCCCTTCAGTTAGAAAGTGTCTCATTTTTTTATACAAATCATCGGCTGCATCATTCAATACTTTGATTTCTCTATCTATTTGTTTTTTCTTCTCTAGGTCCATGTCATACTCATTTCTATGCATCACGACTCCAAAACGGCTCGAAGAAACTGGGATAGTATAGGTTACAAACTTATAAGAAAAATTTTTCAGAGAAACAACAAAACCCTTATATGTTTGCTCAAAACTTTCATCAATATCGATAAGCTCATACTCACTACTATCGATAAAGTGCGTCAACTCAATTATTGGATCAACTAAACTCTTATCACCATTGTAAGAAAAATCAAAATCCTTTAAAAACAGCTCTATGTCTGTGATGAAAATATTTTTTATTTTCAAAAAAACATCTTGATCATGACTGCATAAAGTTTTCATCTATTCATCCCTTTCCCATAATTAATCAACTATATTTGGCGTTTTAAATTGTCAACAATTTTACTATATTTCCATCCCATATTCCCTACTACCTCAGCTTCCAGGAATTTGTTGTTGAGATAGGCCGGGTCAACAACTGATGTTCCGTTGACGATGGCTTCGACAGGAAGCGGCTCGTTGACATCTCCTCTTATAAGCTTATTCATAAACTTCAGCATATTGGTTTTTGAACCCGAATTGATTCAGGCTTCTTTGTTGATGAAAGCAGCACTTTCACCGAAGTTTCCATTTTTCAGATCGATATTCTTGGTACTTAGTTCAAGCCCTGGGATTGTCAGGACATTACTTTGAAGCTCTCTGATGATTTTGTCGGTGATCTCTTTTGGAATCAGGTCAAAACCGCTGGCTCTCATGAATTTCAAGACTTCCAGTTGTTTTTCCTTCTCTTCGGCTTTTCTGCTCATTAGCTCTTTGACTTCATTTTGGTATTTTTTCAAGATTCAGGCTTGTGCCTCTTCGATGTGGGCTTTGATCTTCAAGAACTTGTCTTTGATATTTTCAACTCTAAGCCTTAGTGTTTCGGGCGAATCGATGTCGGCAAAAGTGTTGATATCCGATTCGTTTATTTGCTCGTCGGCTTTTATGTTCATTGTTTCATAAACCGCTCCAAGATCTGTCAATATTTCTCTGGAGAAATTGGCAACAGCACTATGAAGTTTTTGCTTGAAGTCCGGTGCTCCCCAGCTAGTTCTTGTTTCAGTCAGTAAGCTGTCAAAAGACTTGCCAAAGTCTTTTAAAACAGCGGAGCTGTTTTGTGCGGCGTTTAGTTCTGCTCTACCCTCTTCCATCACTTCTGCGAGTGCTTGGCTATCAAGTGTTTCATCGAAGCTGTATGGGCTTCCTATCAGGCTCAGTTTCGAGATATTAGCGTTTAGGTCAATGTCTACCATTCAACCGGAGTCTTTTTCAATAGTTCCAATGATTTCATCAGCATTCAAGCTCGTTCAGGCGTTGATGTTCTCCAGATCTGCAAAGTAGCTTTCGAAGCTTGCGTCTACTCCAACCAATGCATCTTTGAACGCTGCGTATTCTGGATTATTGGCATCTGCTCATCCAAGCTCATCAGTGATGGCTTTTAGCCTACCAGGGCTTTTTAGTAGTTGCAGCATCTCTTTTAGTACGGCTTCTTTCTCCGAAGGGTCTTCCATCGTATCGAGAGCGTTGAACTTTTCGGCGATATCAGGGTTGCTATCCAGAATTGACGTTGGGAAAACGGCTCTGATCTTTTCTATTTTTCTTTCGATTCTTTCAGCTTTAATGTCTCCTTGCATTTCAATGTTTTCAAGAGCGCTTTTTTTCGTTTCTATTTTTCTGTTTTTTATTTGCACCAAAAAAGACAAGACTTCTTCTTTTGATACCTTCGCTAATTCTTCCAGAGTTTTATTATCCTGAGACAATAGTAATTTTCTATAGCCGTCTTCTTGATTATCGGGAAAATCTAGAACTTGTAATACATTATTAGCTCTCACCAGCTTTTTGGAGTATTCGATATTTTGCTCTACTTTTTTGATATCTTCTGGAGTGGCAATTTTCAGTTTAATTTGTTCTTGATGTTCAAAATGTGAACCGAAATTTTCTGGGGTCATATGCGGGGATTAATGGATAATTTAATCCATTTTAACACACTTCTTTTTTGAGCGCAAAAAAAAGCTATATTTTGGGATATAGCCTTTCTGCCCTACTCTTTTACACCTAGTTCACTTGATAGTTCATCAACTGCCTTTTCAAGTTTATCCAGGGCTTCTGTTCTTGCTTTTGCAGATTCTATTTTCTCGTCAAGCTCTTTTTCTTGTTGATCGAGTTGCGCCAGTTCTTTCATCAGCTCTTCGGCAGTTTTTGGTTGATTGGAGCTTGTCACGTTGGCAGCGTCCGCGTTGAGCTGAGAAGTTGCGAAGACGATGGTAGATAGTGCTGTGATGATGGTTTTGGTCATTGTCATTGTTCACTTTCTCTGGGAAGGCACCCTACTCTTAATGAGTAGGATTACCATTTTCTGGACTTATTGCCACCTTGCTTCTGTTTCCGATGTTCCCCACTCTTCTTTTTGGGGTTGTTTTTCTCTCTATCTGATTCTTTTCCTTTAGTTGCCATATCTCTCTCCTATGGGTATTTAACTAACTATAGTTAGTTGCTGAAAAATCCTATAACTTTTACTCTTATGGTTAACTTAACTATAGGAAGTTATCCATGAAGCAGACTGGTATTACCGATAAGAAGATGCTTGCGATTTATAAGAGGATTGGTCAGAACGTAAAGGATATCAGGACAGAAAAAGGAGTTTCCCAATTAGCTCTGGCAATGGCTATTGGGCATAAAGCAGTCGGAACGATCTCAATGGCCGAGATCTGCTTGAACAACAAGCATTTCAACATTGAGCATCTTGTGAAGATTGCGGATGTATTGGAAGTGGATGTGTGTGAGTTTTTTAGGGAGAAATAACTCTCAAAATCATTTATTCCAAGCTCTTATTGTTCATATTTAATCTTTAGTTCTTCTACAAACTCAAAACTTTCATTATAGTAACCATACCCTGTTATTTCTGCGATACCGAGGAAGTCACTAGAACCACCATAGTTCGACTGAACATTACGTACCTGCTTTTCTCCCCACATTATCCAGACTATTGTATAAGCATTATTTTCCAGAAACTCAAATAAAAGTTTTTTCTGAGCAATCAAAACACCATTTTCATTATATTCTGAAACACAACAATCATTAATTGTAGGATCAAAAAACACTACTTCGTTAGACATATTGACCCATTCACCATCATTGGTAGTCTGTCGCAGATTCATTTTATCAATCAACCATTTATTTGGCAAAAGAACTTCGATGGTTTCATTTACTGATCTGTCGTAACTTCTACCTTCATTATAATATGAAGTGGTCACAGGCAATATTTTGCAAGGCATTACACCTTCTTTGTGATTGAAGACATCTTCCCAACCCATCTGTCCATAATAGTAGTCATTAAAATAATCATATGTTTTGCTATAAGGATATTCTCTCAAAAATGTTTCTTGAATACTATCAGCATGCGCTATTGCATCTTGTCCGTAGACATTAGTGCGCTCTAACCAAGCTACTAAAACATTCAAATTAGATTTTTTGACAACGTATGCATCGATTTTGTAATAAAGATTTCGGTATTTTTCACCGCTTATATTCCCATCGATTGAAAATCCCATACTTTGTAAAAGGTATTTATCATCATATTCAATTTCAACCAATTGAGATATGGTTGGGAGTTTATCCATACTACCCATCCATTCATTATCTGATATGGCACTGTTTTCAAAATCAGTATTAAGATTAAACCACCATTTTTTATCTTTTTGAGTTTTATTTTTCAATATAGATGTTGGATCAATATCCCGTAGACGGAGTTGATAAGTTCCTTCATACGTTGCTATTCTATTTGCACTTCTTCCATTCTGATATTCATAGTTATCAGCTAGTCTTGCCAAAATACTATGAAAAGAAATCCATTGATACTTCTTCCCAATTCGTTCCGTTTGATGCTCATGTCTACTATGGCTCCCAGCCCTTCTATCAAAAGCTTCAAAAAATTCTGCCTTCCAGCCCAATTTAACTGCTTCTAAGAAAATCAATCTTTTGATCGATTTAATATCTATCGAATATCGATATTCATCTTCTTTTTTGTAACTGACGATAAAACTGTCATACTCCTTTAATTGCGCTTCAGAAAGCAACTTTTTAAAATTCGATTGATTAAGTTTCATCTCTCTTAGCATATCTATCTGATCAGCATCTAAATTCGAAATTTCTATCTCTTCTTCAAATTCATTGATACTCATCTTATTGATTAAAGCTAAAATCTCATGAGGTTGAAGAGATGTTTTATGGTACTCTTCTCTTTGTTCGTATGTTAAGGAGTCAAAAAACTCATCGTAACGTTCTTTTATAAGTTTTCCATGTGGCCTATCAGATATTTTTAAATTAAGAAAGTGATTTATTGCTGGGTAGACTTGATAAATTTTAAAATCACCATCAAGTGCAGACCAATAAAGACTTGAAGAATTATCCCTATAAATCTCAACCTCTGCTTTCTCAATTTTCGACAAAGTCCAATCAATATTTTGGTTATATGGCGGATGGATTTTTTCTATATCTATTCCAATATCATTCAATTGGTTGATATATTCAATAGTAAAACTCGCATATTCCCTTAATAGGATATGTTCTAAAACAACATCGGTATTAAATACTATTTCATAGATATATATCCCCAGCTCTCTGACACCATTTAAACAAGAGCTTCTTAATGTAATTCCATATGCAACAGCATATAGCCTTTCAAGAACATACAAATCATCAACTGATTCAAACGCCTGCAAAACCTCTAAAAAAATCTCAACTTTATTGGTAAAGATATTAACTAATGCTTTGGTGGCGCTATCCCTAAGTACTCTGTTGGAAGATGTCAAAAACCAACCGAGGGTTAAGCCATAAAGATAAAGTGACTTATCTTCAATTTCAAAACTCTCATTTTTATTCCAGGCCCAATCAATTAATCTCTTAGTTATTGTATTATTCGCGAATGATTCATGAAGAAACATTGACCAATAGTAATCTCTATCCGCCAATTTTAAGCGCAATAACTCATTGTGCAAAATTTCTATATTTAATGGGTGTTTTGGAATTGTACTCAGCTGGAGAATAGTATCCAAATATAATCCAACTAGATCTTTGTACCCTAATATGAAATTTATATATTCATGTGTGCATTTATATATATATTTTGGATCCCTCCAAACCAAACTGCTTAAGTATAATTCGCAAACATCATAGTCTCTAAGAAACCATTTGTTTAAATCAAAAATCTCTGTATCAAGTTTTTCCGGTATTTGCATCAAAAGAGCTTCAATAAGCGCTCTATGATGACCTCTTATTAAATCATATATCTTTTTTTTGTTTTCTTCATAGCTATTCAAAATAAAATCTGCCACAAAAAAGTTTTCAAACTTTTGATATGTAAAATCTACCTTGACAGAAGTTCTATCATTTATCTTATAAAGTACTCCTTCTGATATAAGGAACTCTAAAACCTTCTTATGCAGTGGTTTGAGTCTAGTTTTGACATCCCTATAATCAAGATAGAAATGAATAAAATCTTGACTTAGTCCTAATGCGACAAGTTCTCGTATAGCTTCTATCACGGTTTCATCTTCTATATCTACTTCCATTGGATAAAGCTGATAAAACTTTCTTTCCAATTCCTCGATGTAAGTATGAAAAATCTGCAAGGGGTTTATGATTGATGTATCAATTTTTTGTTTGTTACTCTTTATGGTTTCAATATATAAAAATAGAATACCTGGATTAACAAATAGTCGATGTGTGTGAAGCGGCACCTTCGGAAATTCAACCCCTAAAGCATCGCAAAAAGTTCTGACAGCATCTAATTCAATACCTTCGAAGCCTTTATGCTCGACTTCTACAATTTTACTATTGATATAATCTTCATTTGAGGAAGTTGAAATTTTATTTTTTTCTACGTCTCTTACACTCATAGCCAAAGCTAAATTTTGATAGCGTTTAATTTCTTCACAGAACCTTATAATATCTTCACGAAAAACTTCACCTGCATCTTTTTCATTGATCGCATCGATCATAATAAGGGTTTTTGTTTGATATTTACTCGCCAGCAAATTTAAGCCATCTAAAAAACACTGATCATCAATATCCGCTAAACCTAATTGATTCATTATATTTTTTAGGATAGATTTTTTGCAATCAAATAGATTTCCAAAGAATAGTAATGTAGGTTTCATTTCTTCAAGTCTATTCAGTGCCATATCGCAGAATAGATGTGTTTTCCCAATTAAAGCTTCTCCAATTAATAAAAGGACTTTTTTTTCAAAAACCTGGAACTTATCGCTTTGAATAATATTGAGTGCATTCACTATTTGCACACGATAGTTATATATTGTAGTCAGATCATCATAGTAGGTATCATGAACATCATTTGGAAACTTCAGTTGAAAAAGTTCTGCACTTGCTTCAACATGTTTTAGAAAAAGCTCTAAATAGTATTGAAACTTAGTAAAGTACTGATGGAATTCATCTATATTTAAACGTGCTAACGAATAGAAGCTATCTAAAATTTCACATTTGAAGTGTTCAAAAACTTTTGGCAGGTCAATAAGATCATCTTTTTGTATTTTGAATCCATTATCACTACCAAAACGTTGACAATAATACTGATATGCTGATTCATAAGATGGCAGTAATAGATCAATTTCCACTAATTTATTTAAAGCACAGGGTCCGCCGGAATAAAATATATCTACTCCTTGATTCAGTATATATTCAATGTCAAAAGCCTCAAAATATTCTTCGAGCCTATTGTTCTTGATATTGATTTCCATGTATTTACTATCGTTTGGAGCATATCTTTTTCCAACACTCTTAATATTATTCTTTGTTTTTTGCGACACCCACTCAAAATCTGGAATAAACATTTCTTCCAAAAAAAAATACTTGGATATAGCTTCATTTTCAATACAAACAAATGTAGATTCAAAATAGCTTTTTACATACAGCACAAGTTCTATATTCAACTCTTTCGCTTTTTGTTCTATCTTTATTTTTGAAACCGGAGCTTTCCCTCCTTTACCTTGTCCCCATTCCGAATTAGTATATAAAATTATTTTTGTTATACCGGGATAGTCTCTTTTGGCCTTTTCTATAGTCGCAATTAATTCATCTTTATGCTTAGATAAATTGTCCTCATAGAATTTCGCTTGCCATCCTATAACTTCATCATTGATCAAGATTGGATCTGTTTCAATGGCAGATTGATTTTTATAACGATGAATGCCAAAAGGTTGGTTGTATTCTTTTGTAAAAAGGAGATAGCAGAACCATTCAAAGTTCTCCTGTGGGTTCTCGCTAAATTTTGCTTTAAATATATCCCAGTCAGGCTTTATTGGCATTAGCTATATCTCCATATCTATATCTATTTTATTAATTATATGTCATTTATATGATTTATTCAAAACGTGAATGGTAAGGATAAGTGGTTAATTGATTAGAAAAGGAAGGGGGTCAACCCCTGCCTTGCACCTTGCAGTATTATAGAGTTATGGTAATCTGACTACTCAGCCTTCTTACGCCCTCTTGCCGGGAAAACATCACGATTGGCTTCTTTGATCCCTTGGATCTCGTCTTTTAAAGCTTGCTTCTTCAGTTTCATCTTCTCAATAGATGAATCAATCTCGCTCATTTTTGCTTCCAGCTTGCCAATTTGAAATTGCAGAAACTCTTTTTTTGAGACTTCGAATGTTTCAGGCATGTTTATCCCTTTTGATTGAATTTTCCTAATTGTATATTGCGAGTGTAAATAATGCAATAAGGACTTAAAATCTTTTTATGTTTTTCAGAAATATTTTCAACTCATCCAAATCAATCCTTGACAATTGATTTTTAAATGTTCTAATGCAAAACCTTTCGGGAGTACCAAAAGCGATTTTTAGATTTTTTGAGCTTTCAAGAAGCGGAGTTTCCGCTATCTGAAGCTCTTTTTTGTTGTTTACAAAAAGTTCGAACATAAGATTTCTGATAATGTAGAGTTTACCCGCCTCGTTTGCCCTAGAATAGCTTTGGTAAAGGCTTTCTGCCAGTTCGAACAACACTTGGGTCTTTGCTGAAAAATCATTTGTTTTCAGCCTTTTCTCTTGCTCCAAAAAAACTTTGATTTCATTTTCTAGTTGATTGTGTTTTACGACGTATGTCTTTTCATCAATTATCTCATCGAGTTTCATATCCAATAGCTTTGCTTGCTTTAATTTGGCATGTTGGACCAACTTTTGAATATCTGCTATTTCTGTTCAATGTTGCACTTTTTCTTTTTCAAGCAAATCCAGAATGATACCTTTATCTATATCTCTGATAATTTCATTGAAACAATCATAGTCTCTCACCATAGACTCCAATTTCTCAAAAAGCAGCTTTTCACTGATGGACACTCGTGCGGCACTTCTATTTTGGCTAATGTAGTATGTATGGCCCTTCTTTTCATACCCACTCAATAAAATTCATGTCGAATCCCTTGCTAAACCTTTGAAATAGTAAGTTCTTGGTTTGCGTAGCAAAGAGGCTTGTCTTTCATGCACCCCTTGTCAAACACCATTGGCTTTTTCATAGGTTTCCTTTGAAATCAAAGGTTTATGACTTCATATAATCTCTTTTCCATTCCATACAAAAACTCCATAATAGAATTTTTTCCTCACCAATTTATGAATCCTGTTCGCCGCATATATTAAGTCTATCTTGTCTCCATATTTCATCTTCAGCATTCTTGCGATGGTTCTATACGCTTTATTTTGAAGTCTGAGGTCAAAGATCTCTTTAACAACCTTCGCTTCTTTAGCGTCCACCACAATGTCTTTATGGCCTTTCTTTATTGTGACGTTGCGATATCCAAACGGAGCCTTCCCCAGGAACCTTTTTGTTCTGTTGATGCAAGTAGCCATTTTCTCACTGACATCTTTACTTCTGTGCGCATTGTCCATTTTTGATAGTGATAAATCAAGCTGCAATAAAAAGATGTCGTTAATCTGGTCTGCGAGGTATGTCCTGCCGGTGCTGTAGATTCATTTGATCAGTTTTTTATCGAAGAGGTCTATAATTCTGGCACTATCGAGATTATTTCTTGACAACCTCTTGGCCTCATCGATGACAATGTAATCGACCTTTCAAGACTTGCAGAGTTTGAGCATTTGGTTAAAACCGGGTCTTGTACCTTCTGTTTTCGCGCTTCTACTCTCTCAGATCTCTTCAACTACATCCAATGAGTTCATATCGGCGACCCTTTTACAATTTGCCAACTGATGTTCCAGCGAGTTCGCCTGTTTATCATCCCTATCGGTCGATTTCCTGTAGTAGATAATTGCTTTCATAGGATTTTGATTAGCTGTAAAATAGATCGAAATTTTGGATGATTCAACTCCGAAATTTCACTTTCAATTCAAATAGTTCTTCCAGTTTTTCGTCTGGATAGTCCGGGTAAAGTTCTTTCAATCTTTCCCTGTAGTCGATCATATTTGCAATGATTTAGGAAATATATTGGGCTCGGTTTATGTATTTGAATTGCGATGCGTTTTGCATACAAGCATTATGTTCCAAAGAGCAAGAAAAGCAAGTTGGTTTTTGAAAATAACCAATGGAATGTGGCCTGGTCTTTTTTCACCCAAGCCCTAAAAGATATTCTACGAATTGCCTGGAAGTCTTGGTATTGATTCTGAAGTTTGAGTCCATTTACAACCCTTTCCTGCCGTCATTTTTTATCTTGTTCAACTAGGCTCTTGTAGCATACGTGCTGATACATATCAAAAGGCTCATAGTCTTTTTCACTCTTTATTTCTCGCGTTTTATATGGTGTCTCTTTCAGCACTTCACTTCTCATTATGCTCAGCAAAAACTCTTTTTCATTTTTTGCCTGACAAATCTCTGGTTTTTCTGCGACTTTTGCCATGACTACTGGCATATCTAGATAATAGAATTTATCTATTTCACCATATTGTTCTTGCTTGACCTGGCCCATCAGAAGCATAGGTTCGTTTGTGCTCTTAATACGAATAGGTTTGGGATAAATATTAAAACAAAATGCTTCCTGAAAGGCTAGATTATCCGAAGCTATAGTCACCTTCTTGGATCTTGTTCTTCTGTACACCCTATCATCAAATGTTTGAGCATATATCATTGGAAGCATATAGTCAGCATAAGTATGAATTTCTGCCATGCAGATACGTTCTGTCAGTTTTCTATCTTGATAAATCAAGCGATGGATATCATCGTCTCGAAGGAAAAGAACATTTTGCCCATCCTCGCCGAGATAGAGAACATTTTTTGTAACGCTCTGCAGTTTATTTGTGGTCGAGTTTATATCTTCATATTTCATCTTAACAATTGCAGGAATTTGAGCATCAAACAGGTAGCTCTTCATCGCAGCGTCTGTTATAGGATCTTTGTTTTTAGAAATCAACGTGAAATACATAGGTAGAATAAATAAGATAATTACCAAAAATATCGTACCAGGGAGCAAAAATTTCACTGTTTCGCTATTTAAATATAGCTTTGAACTCATTTGCAGTTTCTGGCTATAAATATATATGAACAAGATTAGAATGAGTATAAAAACATATGCCGATATTGCTGTAAAAACAAAAACTCCTATCAAACGAATTATTGTAAAAGCAATCGCAAAAGATATTGCCGAATAATCTATTGATGTGATTGGAACTGCATTTAATCTTATCAATAGTAATAGGCTTAATAGCGTAAAAGATAAAGACGAAATAACTGAAAAATTATCACGTATGAATCTATATGTTTTTGCCGACAATCGATCAAATTCTTCTTCCAAAGGTGACGTCTTGGAGACTTTTGCAAAAGCGCCATACACTGCTTTATCTATTGATGCAATTGCTTTATACCGCTCTTTCTCATTCATTCCCAGAGTAATTGAAGAAAAGTTTTTATGCAAGCCTTCATGATCAATAATGGCGTATGATAAAAACAGCTTTTTTCTCTCATCCAGAGCCACTGAAGTAAACTTCTTTGCAAAAGCACTTTTGAAACTATTTGCAAAACTGCTAACCAGCTTTGGGTCACTCACGTCAATCTGAAGATGACGGGCTAGTAAAACCTCGTTTTTATCCTCTGGGTGAATATACCAATACAGCGTAACTCGATTGGGGTATTCCGCTTTTATGCGCTCATCGATCTGCTCAATCTTGGAATCCATCAATGCAGACAGCTTTTCTGTTTGAAACAGCCCTCCGTACTTCAGCAAAAAATCATCATCAAATCTCAACGTGTTCATTGAACTCCTTTTAGTTTGCTATACGCCGCGTTAATCTGCTGTGAGATGCGAGTATATTCCTCTTTTTTGGTTTGTGTCAAATCAGGGTGATAGAGCTTCTGAAGCTTGCGGTACTGCTTCTTGATATCCTGAGCCGTCGCGTCTCTAGAGAGATCCAGGACGATATAGGGATCTGGAGAGTCCCAGCGCGGAGTTTGGCTTTGCCGTGGGCCGCTATCTCCTCCGGGCGAACGGCTCTCTTGGTTTCTGGAGGATTGTTCTTCTCTTTGATGTGATTGCTGCTGCTTGTTGGAGCGTCTGTAATCGTTGAAGCCCTCACGCTGCCGAAACTCTTCGTAGTTGCGTTGTTCTTGCTCCTGTCGGGAGTACTCCCTTTGGTTTTCTCTGGAGTCATAATATGCCCTGAAACGCGCATACTGCCCGCAGACAAAGACAAAGGGGCGAAGCAGCAGATAGAATATCTCGACAAGCCGGTGGTAAAGGTCGATCAGTCCATAGTACATTCTAAAAGCCAGGATATGGGCGAACTTGATATGCGGTGCGGCCATCCCCAGGGCGATGTAGAGGTTGATGTTAAAAAGGATCTGCTCGCTTTGCAGTACCTCTACAAAGAGCATGAGAGAAAACCATAAAAGTAAAATCCGAAACGGCGCCCATTTAAAGAACTTCGAGATAAAGGCAGCGATGAAAAAGGCAATGCCGCCGTAGGTCAACAGAAGTGCTGCGACTTTAAGATACGCTATGAGTGTTTCAATCATCCTCTTCCCTTACTTCCCACTCGATGTACTCAAGCTGGGTATCGACCCCTACACTCTCAGATTTTGCCGGAGGATGCATGGTGCAGCTTCTCAATACAAAGTCTTTGTAATAGGGTTTGATTTTGAGTTTGAGCGGTAGCTTATTGCCGTAAATGAGTAAGGCTTCGTTGTCTTTCATGGTTCTGATTTCCGCGTTGCTCAGGATGGGTTCTTTGACGTGATGCAGCTTGCCGTATTCGTCAAGCTTGTTGACGTAGCGTTCCCCGATCATCTGCGACAACATCGTGGTCGTCTTGTGGTCCGCTCCGGGGAAAAAGAGTTTTCCGGTCACACCGCCGTTTAGGATGGTACGTGCTTCGTTCTCTCCGTACTGGTGTTCCAACTGGCTAAAGTCTTGCAAGACGATGGAGATGGATACCTTGTATTTCCTGATGGTGGTGATGGTAGACGAGAAGCCCGGTATGTTCATATTCCCAAACTCATCGAGCAGACAATACACAGGCAATTCTTCTTTTGTCGGCAGCTTCTCCATCATGACGTTGAAAAACTGCTTGTAAAAGAGGTTGAGCAAGAAGCTGTATTGCTGCTGCTTTTGCGCCGGGATGCGGATATACAGCGCGGTCTTTTGTTTCCTGAAGTTCTGGAAATTGACGTGGTGCTGGGCGGTCAGATAGGCCAGATTGTCGTTGACTCCGATGGCGTTCAAGGCGACATTGGCGGTCGAGACGAATGACTGGACGGTTTTTTGGTTTCCGCTGACAAAGCCTTTCCATTCGTTGAAGGTCTTTGCATCGGCATACTGGAACACCAGATCGTCCAAAGCTCTGCCGCTTTCGCCGAAATGGTTAAGTAGATACCTGAGATTGGCGAGGTTGATGAAGCGATGGTCTTTGGTCGCCACAAGCACTTTGATAAGGATGGTCAGCAGGGTTTTTGCACCATCGAGCCACATCTTGTCTTCACTCTTGATTTGTCCCGGGTTTGCCGAGCGGATCAGGATCTCTGCGATTTCATCGATCTCGATGGATGAGAGCGCGTAGTAAAGTGGATTGTAACCGATGGACTCGTCCAGCTTCTCCGGGTCAAGCACCTGGACTTTGTAGCCCTGCTGCTCTAAATAACCACTTGTCTTTTCAAAGAGTTCACCGCTCAGGTCGGTGACGATCATCGAGCATTTGCCCTGGGCGAGTTTCAAGACGTTGGGGATGATGTAGCTGCTGGTTTTTCCGCCGCCGGTTCTGGCGATGACTCCCATATGGTTGAAGCTCTCTTTTTCCGATAGTCTTTTGTCCCCTCCGTCGAGGACAAGTCCCTTGTGAAACCCGCTTAGAAACCTGCTGGCTTCCATGTAGCCCATCATCCCTTTGGATGGTGTAGATAAAAGGGCGCGAAGCGGAGAGAGTGCGAAGTGTTGCAGAAAGTTCTGGGAGCTACTCGCACCCTTGGCTGCTTTAAAAAAGATTCTGTAAACATACTTCATGGTGTAGTACATTAAATAGATAAAAAAGCCCAAGGCAAGGAGTGAAAAAAGAGCTTCCATTTAGCGCTTTCTCTTGTCGGATAATGTTGTGTTCATACGTTTCTCGCGCCGGGTTTGACGCTTGTGGGCCAGTCACTCTTTTTGACGCTCATCCGTGTTGCGGGATCTGCTTTGACGCAGCTGCTCGCGTCTTGTGTCGGTTTTGTTCTTGGCCCGTTTTTCTTCCCTATTTTTTGTTCTTTTCAGTTTATTCAACATCTGGTTATATTCTGCTTGCAGACCCAAGGTTTTGAGACGATATTTTTTCTCTTTGTAGACAAGGCCGCTTGTTTTCCCTCTGGTATAGAGTTCGATGCCCTCGTTTTTCAGAGCATTGTTGAAAGCCTCTTTGCTGAGCGTCTTTTCAAAAAGCGATCGCATCGTCTGGCAAAGCTCCTCTTTCTGGCTTGGTTGGCTGCGGCGGGATTTCATCTCCTGTTCTTTACGCGAAGTCTTTCTGGCGGCTTTTTCGCGCTCGTAATGCTTGCTCACTCCCAGCTCCGGGTAATGTTTGTTGCTATAGATTTCGAGTTCTTTCTGGATCTGGGCAAAGGACTCTTTGGAGAGTCGGATGCGCTTATCACCCGCTAGCTCGTTTGCGCTGATCATCAGATGGATGTGCATATGCTCTTTATCTTTGTGAAGTGCGCTGAAAGCCAGGTGTTGCCCTGCTCTTTTGGAAAGGTACTCGCGTGCCAGTTCCTGGAGGATTTGGGCTAGCTTCTGTACAGGTAGGTCGTTTTTGCCGAGTGAAATGATGTCGTGGTAGAGGTAGTTTTTTCCTCTGGCACGTTTGAGGTAGTCGGCGTTGTGCATAAACTCCTTGACTATCGCTTCTTTGTCATAGGCGCTGGAGTAGAGGTTATGCGTGGCCAGTTCCGCTGTATCGTCACGGGTCAGGTAGTCATACAACCCAGAGAATGATGCCGTGCTGCGGGACATGGATTTGATAATCATGGGTGCTAGAGTTTAGCGATTAATGCTCGAAACTCGTCTTCGTATTTTTTGAGTGCGCCGATTAGAATCGCAATGTCTACATACTCGCCGATGTTGGCTTGGTAGGCGATTTGGTTGATGTTGTTGGCGATCCCGCGGGAGATGCGGATATAGCTTTGGAGAAGTGTGTGTTGCTCCTTGGTCATGAAGCGGTTTGGATTGTTCTCGATGAAGTTGAGTAATACTTCTTTGGCGAGTTTTGTGGCTTTCATATCCAGGGCATCGGCTTTGAGCTGCAAGGCTTCGAAGTCTTCCATAAGTAGCGGGAAGGTCACAATCTTGCGGGTCAGGTTGTAATGGTAGCGTTTGTAGTTTTTCAAGTACTCTTGTCTATCCATAGGCTTGTTTCCGGGTTAGATTATATAGTCTTGATCTGCTTGCCGACGATGTATCGGGCAATCTCGGTCAAAGGGTAAAAGACATCGCCCTGACCTTCTTTGATGTACTGCACACCAACGGCATTGCGTCGTTCGCGGTCGAGCGTCGCAATACTTTTGTTGAGTTCCCGACTGCACTCTTTCTTGGAAAGAAGCAGCTTCTTGTATTTGCTGTAAAGGCTATCGAAAATGATCTTCTCATCACTACTCATCATCTGCTCCTTACCAAGTGGTCATTCCATATGATAGGGCTAAAATACTTACCTTTTTATTAAAATACATATGTATTTAGTAATATTGATATGTTTATCTTCATATGCATATTTATATTTGCCTAAACATATATGGTATATAATGGGTGTAATTAGCTAGGAGTTGAGATCATGGCCGAAGACAGATTTGAACGTTTTGAAAAGGGGCAAGGTCGGGCGACCAAGCCGGAGAGCGAGAAGAAATCTAAAAAGATCGTATTTTCCATGACGGAAAAACGTTATGAAGAGTTGCAGCGTATGCAGAAGTTTCTAGGCAAGAAAACGCTGACTTCGACGATTGATTACTTCATCGACCAGGGACTTGAGAAAGTCCGGGAAGATTTTGAGAGTATTAGGGAGAGGTAGCACTCAAATCCTAACCACCATTACATTTTGCTTTAATGAGATAAACTTGTTTACTCAAAGATTTAACCATATTAGGATCATATGTTTGAAAACCAAAAAATTCACTTGATTTTGCATAATTTTTTTGGAAGAACTTATCCGTTATTCCTCCCATATGAAAATCTAAAAAGTCAATCTCTCCCAAAAAAGAAATCCCATAACTTTGATTGTCAAATTCTTTACAAAAAATGATATTTGGAATATTGTTTTTACACAGGATCACTTCATCATTATAATGAGAACGGCCACATTGTTCTTGAATACCATTCAGTGCTTTCTTATACTCATCAAAAATACTTTGTGCATAAATAGCACTTTTCTCTTCATTGACATGAATGCCTAATTCATGGCACTTATTTTGTATTAAACCATTAATAAAAAAAAGAATTTTCTCTTGATAAGTTTCTGGATCAAATACAACAATCAAAGTTTTACTATCTATATGTCTTTCATTAGTATTACTACTAATCCGATCATTTAAAACATTGTATATTTTACTTGACTTGATATTTGCAAAGTCTTCTTCACTATGCCAATCATCATCCATACCAAACCAAAGCCAATAGGCCATTAAAGTAATATTGTCTCTTTTGTATGCCAGATAGTTATTATGCTTTTGTTGATTTATTTTCTTCATTGTATCAATAATTGCAACAATCGTATCTTCTAAAGAATACAAACTACCAAAAACTTTCTGATCAATCAAGTTAACAGTTTGGTTGAGCTTTTTATTTTTAAGTTCCGATGATATTGCAAAAGAAATACCAATAACACCAATTAAGTATGAGGCATAGACTTCAAAATTTGGCACAAAAAATCGAATTGTAAAATAAAGTGACAATGTTGCAAATCCAAAAAAAATCAAATAATAAAAGATGGAAAAAATATATTTGAATATTTTTTTCAAAATAACAATGTATTTTCTATAATTTGAATTCAACAATTTTCAGGTCCACCCAATCAAGTTTTATTTTAAGAAACTCATCAATATTAATGTCCTTATCGACAACCACCTTTTCTTCTAGATCATCTAAAGAAGAAAGACATAAAAATACTCTTTTATCTGGAAAATTCTTCTTGATACTTATAGTGTGTTCAATGTATTTTTTTGTTGCACTTAATTCTTTATCAAAAAACGCATATTCCAAAGGTTCATC
The DNA here is from genome assembly GCA_050292215.1 of Sulfurimonadaceae bacterium. Taxonomy (GTDB): domain Bacteria; phylum Campylobacterota; class Campylobacteria; order Campylobacterales; family Sulfurimonadaceae; genus SZUA-415. Next base: position 105,335 of record JBNKLF010000005.1, read on the forward strand.
AATTGATCCTTCCATATCCAACATTTCAATTAATGGCAAATCAGCAAAATAAATATCAAAATCCTCAAGGTTATTAATGTTCTGTGATCCCCGTATATCATGTAGCTTAAAGTCGACATTGCTTATTTGATTCTTTTCTTTATTGAGTATGGAGTTTCGGATTGCGACTTCACTTCTATCTATTCCTAAAACATAGGATGCCCCATTTTGCGCCATTAGAATAGAAATAATACCCGTACCACATCCTACTTCTAAAACACGTTTTCCTTTAAAAATATTTGGCAACGCAGCAAACAATAAACTTAAATTTCCACTAGGTGCAATGAATGGATTAAATACTTCAGGAAGTATCGTATATTGTTGCCCGAGATACTTTTCAACAATTTCATTTTTTTGTTTTAAATGAAACTGTAATACAGATTCAAGAGAATTAATTTGGTTCATTGTTTGCATAATAAAAACTATCTTTACCTAATATCATTTTATTTAGATACATAAAAGGAATATTTACGACTCCAATCAAGTATTTAATTGTAAACTGACCGAGCATTATTTCAAATAGTGGCAAGCCCGTTCCATAGAAAGCCAAAGAAACAAAAATAATAGTATCTAATGTGAGTGCAGGGATTGAGCTAAAAACATTTCTTGCCCATAGATGTTTACCCTTTGTAAATACTCTGACTTTTTCGTACAAATAAGCATCTAAATTCTCAGTAATTATAAATGTGATCCAACTGGCAGCCAATATCCTCGGAACCAATGAAAAAATACTTTCCCAACTTTCCTGAAACTGCCAATATGGAGCTGGAGTCAGAGATGTTCCAATATACATAAATAATGCAAGTATAAGTTGAGTTACAAATGCAATAAATATCATTTTATGTACTGCATATCTGCCAAATTTCTCATTTACTATGTCTGTAATTAAAAATGTGACTCCAAAAATCACCATAGCTGCTGGCGCAGTAAAGGCATAACCAAAAACATCAAAGCTTGCGATTTTGGCAGCCATTATCTGTGTCATAATTGTAAAGGTAATGTAGACACCAATCAATCCATCATATGAATTGTACTTTCTAGCATATAATGACCCAGCAAAAGTCACTGAAGAGACAAGAAGTATATAAATAAATATTTCCATTTATGACCCACTTAATTATTAAGCTAAGGGTTTTTAGGGATGAGCTTTGCTCAATCTCCCTGAACAAGTTTCGCAAAGTTCTCAAGAACACACCTGTTCTGGAGAACTTGCAAACTTGCCACCCATTTAAACTGCTCTCATTATATTCAAATATTCTCAAGAACAAAATATTTTAAATATTTTCTCTGTAATCTAATACCTCTCAAACTCCCTTTGCACCTCTTCATCCTCAAAATAGACGTGGCTATCGAGATAGTTGGTGTAGATCGTGTATTCGTCGCTTCTCTCTTCGAACAGCGCTTCATGCTCTTCGATGAACTTCTGGGCCACTCTGGTTAAAGCGTTGTAGATCAGGTAATTGATGTCGTTGACTTTTTCTTTTCAGAAGTTCTGCTCGACATCATCGATGATATCTTCGACTCTAAGCTTGTACTCTTCAATTGTATTGGCAAAAAACTCCAGATCCAAGTACCCTACTCCCATTACGCCCGTAGTGATTTCTGCCAGTGTGTCTTTATTCATAATGCAATGTATTTAGAAGATAAAATGCGGTTCATATCTGATTAGCCGGTGATTTGAAAACTCTTGATTTTACCCTTGCTTCATTTCAGAGCTTTTAGTTTGAGCTTCTGGATTTCAAGCATTCCCGTCGCTTTGTGCATCGAGAGACAGAACAGCTTCGGCATCATCTGGCTCTGGATCTTTTTGATAAGGTCTACAGCGTCATTCATTTCTTGCTTGTATGCCAGGGTAATGACTTGTTCGATGATATTTGGAGGGCTTTTCTTGCCCTCCAGGTCATTGATATAAAAAGCATGCTTGCTGCGGTCGTAGTAGTAGACGTAGTATCTCCCAGCGTCTTTGGCAGAAACATAGACCGCTTTTATAGGCAGGTCTTTTTTGCCTGTTTTGATTTCGAGTAATGTTTCAAATAGATTCATATATTTGATTTGTGAAAAAATATAGACAGGTTGCGCAACCTAAAAGTATTGAAACATATAACCTGAAAATCCGTCAAATTTTTTTAGTGCTTTTGTAGTGAAAAATTAATGTGAAATTAATGTTTCTGAAGATTGTGTGAAGATACTTTGCGTTGGCTATTTTATGCGTATATTGGGGAATTTTTTGAGGAAATAACATACCCAATCATATATTTTAAATAAACATTAAATGTTATTTTATGTATAATCATTCATTCTTCTTCTCCCACAATTTTTGATGTTCTCAGGATGAGTATATGACAAGCAATTTTGCATTTATGACGATCAAGGGCAGTTCTCAGGGGTTTATTTCAAAAGGAGCTGGTTCTTCCGCTTCGCTTGGTGAGAATTCATACCTTGAAGGCCATGAAGACGAGATTCGTTTATTTTCCTTTTTGTATGCATCGTCGAACCCGGCGCACTCTTCCAGCGGGGCACCGCTAGGTATGGTTAGAAGCAAGCCATTTCAAATCATGAAAAGAACCGATAAAAGTACTCCGCTCTTGCTAAACGCTTTGAGTAATGCAGAAACATTACCGGAGGTCGTGATCAAGGTATATCGTATTTCCATCACGGGACAACAAGAGCACTTTTTAACATATACACTTAAAGACGCTAAGATTGCCAGTATGGATATGCAGATACCGCTCGAAACGCTTTTTCTAACCTATCGTTCTGTCACGATAGAGCATATACGAGCCGCTACAATCTCTCATAGCGACTGGGTACATTCTCCTGTAGTAGTTGATAAATCGTTAATTTTGCGGATTGCAGATGGAGCATACGAGAACTTTGTAACTACTAATCGTATTTTATATGAATGGGGAGGTGGCGTCTTTAATAGCGGCGCCCTAGGGGCGGGAGCTCTTTCCAATTATTTATACAATAAAAGCCAAAAAAATATCTTTTTTAAAGAGCCACGCGCATCCATATTGAAAATTATGTTTCAAGAGCTAGGGAAAGTGACTGGTCTAAGACCAATGGGGTTTAACTTTAGATCTCTGGGACCAGTTCAAGGTACGCTCTATCGCGCACTTTTCCCCGCCTTACAAAATGCTTTTTATTTTGAAGTCGGGGTCGTTATAGGTTCTGTAGCGACGGCCACAATTGAAGAACTGCACGATGAGTTATGTAAGCACTATATTGAATGCGGAGGGGAATGATGGCAGAAACACTTTACAACTTCTTTTTATATATCCTGGACAGCGTCTTTTCGATGGCTGCTGTATATACTATCTTGGGTGCTGTGATTTTGGGCGAGGTTTTAACCTCGCTTGATAATCTCTATCAACATTTCAAAAAAAGACCCTAGCAAATAACGAACTTTACAGATATTCTAAAAGAAGGCTTTACCATGATTGAAAATATTATTCTGGCGCTATGCCTGATCGCGTTTATCGCTTCGATTGTTTGGAAGTCACGCACTTCGCCTGTTATCTATGAAAAAGCTGAAGAAGGCGACTCTCCTGAAAACAGAGGCTTCTACGCTTTTGTCTCTGTACTCCTCTTCTACCCGATATATTACGTTTTACACGAAATTATGGATATTAAAATCGAGCATGCCTCAGGTTTGCTGATATGGACAATCGTCTTGCTTATTATTGTGCCTGCCGCATCCGGTATCCACAAATATCGTTTGATAGACAAGCTAGGTCATTCGCTAGACTATATAACTATGCAGGACCTTATCAGCATAGTTTGCATCGAAGCCCTGGCAATGATATATTTTCTGTCTCTACATTGATGCAAAACATATTTTGCAAAATAGAGCCTAGTTTCGGCTCTCGAATTTCTCTTGAACATTATTTGATTCAAACCATAGATGGCTATCCAAATAGTTCGTGAAGATTTGAAATTCGCTGCTGTAATCTTTAAAAAGACATTGATTTTCAGCGATGAAGGCAGTTGCTATCTTGTAGAAAATCTCGTACACGATAGTATTGAAGTCATAAGCCTGCTCATGACAATGATTGTCTTTCACTGACTCCATGATTTCATCGAAGTCGATGTCATGCTCTTCAAGAAGCTCAACTAAGAATTTAAGATCAAGATATCAAGCTCCCAATAGGTTTCTTGAAATATCGCTAAGTATGTTTGTATTCATAATCCATAAATTAAAAAATAAAGTGATGATTCGTAAAAAAATGACAATAAAAAAATCAAGGTGGAGATTTATACTACCTTGATTTTTGCTATTTCATTTTTTAGAATTGGTCAGTTTATTTTGAGAGATTCAGATGCTGATTTTTGGAGCTGGATGATAAGGACGCAAATGCTATTGTTCATGTCAGACTATCGGATTTGCCTGTAGCTTAATTAACTCGCTGTAATCCCCATTATCCGCATTTTTAAGCGCCTTGATATAGTCATCCCTATGAGGGTTCTCTTTCGATAGAATGTTAATACCATCAAACGAATAGCGAGATCATATGGGAAAAGAGATAAAAGAGTATGAACAAAGCTTTGCAGACTTGATATTGGAAGTATTAAAAACTGCCGATCCGACTGGTAGTATGGCATTGATTGAGAAAGGTGCAAAATACTTTGATGCGAAACGCACAAAGCGCATTTATGAATTCAACCAAAAACTACTGGCTGATGATGCTGCTGAATATGATAAAGAAAGATTGCGAGATGGTATCTTGTCTGAAGATGATTACTTCTCTTTACTTTCCGCGGCCATCAATGATGATGAGGAAAAAAAGACAACAATATATGTGACTCTGTATCGGAATATTCTCAAGGATAATTTGCCTGGAGAGAAATACAAAGTCCTAAAAATACTCAAATCATTAACGTATTCAGCTTTAAAGCTAATCCAAAATGTATATATATTTCAGCGTTATGATATTCAAGATGATGACAACAGCACCTACACTCTCAAAAGTTTTCTACAACCTCTCAGCATAGACGAAAATTATATTTTTGAGATTGAAACGCTCAAGCAATTCGGCTTGTTGAAAGTTTCCGTGGATGTAGATGGAAGAAGCGAACTAACCAATACAGAATACTGCTTGAACGTTGCAGAACTCTTTTTTAATGCAGAGGAATTGACGCCTGAAGCGATAGGAAGAAAGGCATGGCATACCAAGATAGGCTTCTTTTCAAGTTTAAGTGACGCATCCAATCATGGGGTCAAGGCGATCACAACTCTCCTGAATTCTATAAGGATACAACAAGCCTTTCATCGCGACTACAATGCCAAGATAGAAGCTGGAATGCTATTTATCAAGACTATCCTTATAGTGTTTGAGAAAGAGAATATTCCAGAAGAAACAATCGAATCATTGAAAAAAATGCCTCATTACATCCAAGTCTTCAAAGTCACTTTGGAAGAAAGCCTACAAGACCCGATACCAGACGTTGGCAATGAACTCATATACCTAAATGTAGAAGATGAGGAAAGCAAAAAGAGCTTCTTGTCACACTTTGAAAGACCAATATTTGATCGCCTGTTTTGATAAAACGGACCTAAATTTTAATGAGATTTTTCTAATTGCTGGGGGGTAATTTCCGTCACATTGTTATCACGGACTTGAATCGGACTGGGAGTATGGGAGGTGTTTGAAAGGCCCTTGGGTGCGAAAAGTGTTACAGAAATTCGCACTCCATGGTTACTCCTGGATATTCCGCCCTTTGCGGAACGTTTGATGAAGCGATTATATCGGAAAGAGCCAAAGAAGCCCTTATTCTTCACCCCACATTCGCCTGACACACCGTCTCGCCGCTCTCGATGCAGTAGGCGCAGAGGTTGCCGTAGCCGCTGCCGTCGTCGATGTAGCAGCCGGCATCGACATTGACGTAGCTGCTCCCGACAACGGGAGCGTGGGCACGGGGGGTGTGGCCGAAAATGTTGAAAATCGGAGCATCGTCACCGGGATTGTGACGGTTGGTCAACGCCGCGTCCGCGAAACGTCCGTCCGCCTCCGGATGATGGCGGAGTTCCCAGACGTCGCCGACGGGGGCATGGGAGACGACAACGGGCCGGTTCCCTTTGTAAAGGTGATCCGGTTCGGCATAAAGCGGCAGCCCCGCCATCCACGCCATATCGGATTTGAACCGCTCCAGCGCCGCTTCAAAGGCATCGACTTTCGCGGGTTTGCCGTCGACGATACGGATCAGCCCGTAGGAGCGGAGGGTCTCGATGCCCCCGTTGGCGTACCATCGGTTGTAACGCTCCAGCGGCCTCCCCCGTTCGTAGGCATCGCAGAGCACCTTGCCGTACTCTACCATCATCGCTTCATGATTTCCCATGACGCACCGATGCCCTCTTCCACGAACAAAACGCACCGTTTCGGCACTCTCCCTCCCCCGGTCGATCAAATCGCCGACGAAAATCAATGCCGCACCGGCAGGCAGTTGCCCGACCAGGGCCAGCAGCGTCCGATAGTACCCGTGGACGTCTCCGACGACATAGTGCATGGCATCTCCTTTTCTCCATACTTTGGCCTGCGCCCGCTTAAGCGCAGGACGCCAAAACGGGGTGGCCGTTTTTTATGATCTTTCAACCGGGGAATTATAAGTTATAATTCCGCCACTACGGGAGCGCCGCAGCCGCTCCCCGGAGGATTCCCCCGCCGGAGCACCGCCATGTCGGAGACGACACCCATGCCACCCGAACCGACCGCACCCGAGGGCACCGTTGCCGGCGACCCGGACCGGCTGCTGAAAAAAGTGATCGAGGAGGCGAATGCCAAAGCCGCCGCCATCACCGATTTCAAGGTGCTCGCCAACGGCAAGGTCATCCTCTACTTCGACCCCTCCCGGCAGGCACTGCCCCAATATTACGGCAGCCGCTACTGTGCCGTCGATTCGCTGATCCACCGCTACAACCTCAAACACTTCTTCGCCCTCTTCCAGCTCCACGACAAGCGCCGTGCACATCAGAAAAAACCGATCGGATCCGAGATCTCCGAGAGCGGAAAATGGTCCTCCATCGAGGAGCGGGCGGTCGAGCTCTGCGACGACATCCTCAACCATGACCACGGCTACGAACTCCTGGCCAGGGACCGCAGCCGCATCTACAGCATGCTGGTCACCCTCGACCGCGAGCACCCGACCCTGAGTTATGCCACTTTCCGCGCGGTCAAACAGCACCTGCTGGGGCACTACCGCCGATTGATGGACGAAGCCGGTTCGGCGTCGGACCGGACCCGCCTGCGGCAGGTGGTCCGTTTCTTTACCGAAATGGAGTACCACGACCTTCTCTGAGAAGGGTCACAGCACCGTCACCACCCTGTTTTTCCCCTCCGCCTTGGCCCGGTAAAGCGCTTCGTCCGCCCGTGATACCGCGACATCGATCGCCTCCCCTTCGTGGTAGACCGTCAGTCCAAAACTGCAAGAAACCGGACCGTCCGTGCCGAAGTCGTAAGTCACCACCGCCATCCGCAGTTTTTCGGCCGCCGCCTCGGCATCTTCCGAGGGCGTATGGGGAAGGCAGACCAGGAACTCTTCTCCGCCCCATCGTCCCACCGCATCGTTGCGGCGGATGTTCATCTGAAAGATCCGCCCCAGGTGCTTCAATACCCGATCCCCCGTCTCATGCCCGAAGCGGTCGTTGAGTGCTTTGAAGTCGTCGACATCGATGAAGAGGATGGCGAACGTATCATGGGTCCGCTCCGTCCGGGCCGCCTCATCTTCCAGCCGCCGGGTCATCGCACTGCGATTGAGCAGCTCCGTCAAAGCGTCGTAGGTGGCCAGACGGCTGACATGGGAAACCTTCAGCATCAGCATATAGAAGAGGACGGAGGCCAGGACGATCAGTGCGGAACTGAGCCACCAGAGCGTCAGGGTGCTTTCCAATACTTCTCCGACGGCATTGCTCTTGCTATAGCCGATCAGATAGGCGGCGGCCGCACTCCCCTCGACGTTGGTGATCGGTTCGAATGTCACGATGTACCCTTCGGCGTAAAGGGCGAAACGGTGCCCCTTGCGCATCAGCGCCTCCGCCTCCTTGGCGATGCTGAGCGTCACACTGTCATGATCATGCCGACGATGCCGCTCGGAAGGATCGACTTTTTCGTAGAGATAGTCGGGGCTGACCAGACTCGGACCGTAGTTGCTCCGCTCCCGGTCCCAGACTTTTTTCTCGACGATATCACGCCGCACGACGAAGTCGATATGTTCCCCGGTCGTCGACTCGATATCCAGACGCAGGGCGTTGAACGACAACGACGTCTCCACCGATCCCAGGTGGTTGCCCCGGGCGTCAAAGACGGGATAGACATGACGAAAACCGTTGTAGACCCGGCCCTCTTCGAACCCCTCCACATACCCTTTGTCACGGTTGGCTTTCATGACCGAGTAGCGGACGGAGGAGAGGTCGTCGCCGAACTTTTCGGGCCGGTGGAAGCGCAGAAAGCTGGTACCGTCGGGAAGATGGAAATGGAGCTGCTTGAGGTTCAGTGCCTGGAGCCGATCGTAGGTCGGTTTGAGCCGTTCGTACAGCTCGCGGCGGACCTCCGCCTGGATCTGCGGGTCCCCTTCCCGCGCACGCTCGAAGATGGCGATGACGTCGGGACGGTTGATCACCTCTTCATAGAGCAGCTTCGTCAGGTTTTTATAGGCTCGGCGTGTCGACTGGTAGACATCTTCGAATACCTTGCTGTTGCGTTCGAGGATGAAGGCTTTCTTCCCCTCGTACATCTGCCATGCGATCAGGCTGAGAACCCCCTCCAGTACAAAGAAGACCAGCAGCGTTACGATCCAGATCGTGGTTTTTTTGAAATGTTGTTCCATCCCCACCTCCGCTCTTAAGTCCATTATACCACTACCGGTGTTAATCGGAAAAAGGCGCCAGCAGTTTCTCCTGCCCCAGCCGATAGAGTGCAAAATCGTACCGTACCGGGTCTTCCGGGTCAAAACGGCGCAGCTTCTCGGTCAGTTCCAAGGCGGCCTGCAGGTCGTAGCTGCGCCGCTGCAGCAGACCGAGGGTGCGGGAGACGTGAAAGGTGTGGGTGTCGAGAGGGATAATCAGGTCGCTGCGCCGCACCCCGGACCAGAGCCCCATGTCGATGGCGTCGCGGCGCACCATCCAGCGCAGGTACATCATCCACCGTTTCAGCGGCGAACCGCCGCGGGGGCGAAGCACTTCGCTGCCGGTAAGAAACGTGTACCCGCGGCTCTCCCGGGAACAGGCGCCGCGAATGGCCCCAATGAGGGTGTTGACCCCCTCAAGGACGCTTCCGGAGGGGTCATACCCCTCTTTAAAGCGCGCTTCGAGCGTTCCTTCGAGCCGCAGCCTCCGCAGCGCGATGAAAAACGCCGTCACGTCAGCCCCGTTCTGAAACCGGTAGTAGCACGATCGCAGCTCCCTTTCGATGCGCGCTTCCGAAGCATCGAGCAGCGAAAAGTCGAGGCGTTCGAGAAAGGCGACGATGCTGTCCGCCCTGCCGTAGCCGAATAGCGCGCAGACCAGCGCCGCGTATTCGTCACGCTCGCGCCGGGCCACAAGCACCGGATCGGGACGTTCCCGGCACACCTCCGAGGGGTGGTTGCGCCGCGCCGCTTCCGCATCGAGACGCGCCTTCAGGGCCGCATCGTCCACGGCTTCAGTCCACTTCGAGCCGGTAGAGCTTCTTCCGCTCGCTCGATCCGGCGATGTTGAGCTGCTTGCGGTATTTGGCGATGGTGCGGCGCACCATCTTCACCTTGAACTCCTCCTGGATCATCTCGAGCAGCTTCACGTCGCTCAGCGGCTTCTGGCGCGGTTCCTCCTTCACCAGCTTGCCAAGGAACTCCTTGATGGCCGCGTTGGAAACGTCCTCGTCGATGGCGGTGGTGAAGAAATCCTTCATGGGGAAGATCCCCCGGTCGCAGGCGATGTACTTGTTGGCGATGGCCCGGGAGATGGTGGATGGGTTATGGCCGAACTCGTCGGCGAGGGTTTTGAGGGTGAGCGGCATGATGGGCCCGCCGGTAAAGAAGTCGTACTGGTACTCGACGATCATCAGCCCCACCTTGTAGATGGTCGCCTTGCGCATCTCCAGGGCGTCGACGAGGCTGCGCGCCTCCTTGAGTTTCTGGGAGATGAAGCTGTGTTCCACCCCGTAGTCGCTATCGATGGTGACGGTGGGGTAGTAGGCGTCGTTGAGGCGCACCTCGATGCCGTGTTCCTCGTCGAAGAAGATCATCAGGTCCGGAATCACCTCCGGGGAGGCCTCCAGGAAGTCGATGGCGGGCGGGTTCCGGAAACTGCCGATCACCCGCATCGCTTCGGCGAAGTGTTCCCGCCCCGAGTAGCCGTGCAGCGTGTCGAGATCATTGATCATCTCCACCGCCAGGGCGTAGGCGTCGTCGCCGATCTCCGCGGCATCAAGCTGGAACAGGAACGACTCCCGCAGGTCCCTGGCCCCGATCCCCAGGGGTTCGAGGTGGGCGAAACGGGCCCGGACCTTCTCGAACTGCTCGGTACTTACCCCCTCGGCAGCGCAGTAGGCCTCCGTATCGCCCTCGTAGTAGCCGTTTTCATCCAGGTTTTCGACCACGAAACGGGCGATCTCCTCGGAGGCCGGCGTGGGAAAAAGGGGAGCGCCGATCTGCTCCTCGAGCACTTCGTAGAGGGAACGCTCCTGTACCGTCAGGGCCTCGATCTGCTCCGTCCGGGAGTTGCTGACCCGGCCGGTGACCACTTTGCGGGGAATCCGCTTCTCGAACCCCTCTTCGTAGCCCGAGGCGACTTCGATGACCGGGTTGGCCTCGACGAAGGGGGCCATCGCCTCGCCGAGATCGGAGAGGGAGGCGTGCAGGATGGGCAGCCAGTTGCGCAGGGTGTTGGAGAGCTTGGCCTTGACTTCGGTAGTGGCCTTGACCCGCAGTGCCATCGCGCTCCTTCCTCCTGGATTTCACCGTTTTGCGACCGGTGGCGTCGTCCCGGGTCAGATCCGGAAATGCTCGCCGAGGTAGTGCTTCCGGACGTCGGGGTTCTCCCCGATCTCCCCGCTGGTCCCCGACGCCAGCAGCGTCCCGCTCTTGATGACGTAGGCCCGGTCGCAGACCGCCAGGGTCTCCCGGACGTTGTGGTCGGTGATAAGCACGCCGATGCCGTAGTCCACGAGCTGCTGGATCACCTTCTGGATGTCCGTCACCGCCAGGGGGTCGACCCCGGCGAAGGGCTCGTCGAGCAGCAGGAACTTCGGCGCATTCACCAGCGCCCGTGCGATCTCGGCGCGCCGCCGCTCCCCGCCGCTGAGGCTGATCCCCTTGCGGTAGCGGATGGGTTCGATGTTGAACATATCCAGCAGTTCGGTGATGCGTTCTTCCATGATCTGGGGATCTTTGATGCTGGACTGGGCCGCCACCATCAGGTTCTCCTCGACAGTCAGGTCCTTGAAGATGGAGGCCTCCTGCGGCAGGTAGCCGATCCCCTTCTGCGCCCGCATGTGCAGCGGCATTTCGGAGATGTCGGCATCATCGAAGAAGACCTTCCCCTCCGTCGCCTTGACCAGTCCGCAGATCATGTAGAACGTCGTCGTTTTCCCCGCCCCGTTGGGACCGAGCAGACCGACGACCTCGCCGGAGCGTACCTCCAGGCTCATCCCCTTGACGATCTCCGTCTCCTTGATGGTCTTGACCAGATGTTCCGCGCGTAGTTTATGCATGTTCAACCTTGTATCGGCGTCGATCGCCGAGCTTTTCGATGTCGATGACGATGGCCGGGATGGCCGCCGAACGCAGCAGCGCGATCAGGGCCTCGTCCCCCCACTCGATGAAGTGATACCCCGGACGCTCCAGCTCCTCGAAGAGACCGAGCGCGAGAAAGTGCTCGAATCCGTGGCTGTAGATGTCGTAGTGGTAGAGCGCTTCCCCGTAACGCTGCTGCAGGGAAAACGTCGGCGACGTCACCGCTTCGTCGACGCCCCACGCGGCGGCGATGTTCCGGACCAGGGTGGTCTTCCCGGCGGCCAGGTCGCCGCGCAGTACGACCACGCCGCCGTCAGGCAGCATCTGCTTGACGGTTTCGGCCATCACCGGCAGCGCTTCGAGACTCAGTTCCATCGTCTTCACAGCTTTGACGAGACCGCGACGATCTCTTCGAGCTTCCGGGCCGCCTTGCCGCTGCCGATGGCGTGATCGGCGATCTCCAGCCCCTCTTGCATGTCCCGCGCGATGCCGTCTGCCGTCAGCGCGGCGGCGGCGTTGATGCGGACGATGTCCGTCTGTTCCCGGGTCGCCGTACCGGAGAGGACGTTGCGCAAAATGGTCGCGTTGACCCGGGCGTCTCCGCCGAGAATCGACGCAAAGGGCGCTTTTTTGATGCCGTAGGCCTCCGGGTCGATGACGTATTCGGTGATCGTTCCCTGCTCCAGGCGCGCCGCGTAGGTGACCCCGCTGATGCCGATCTCGTCCATCCCCTCCTCCGCGCTGACGACGATGGCAGAAGTGGCGTCGATGAGCCGAAGCGCTTCGGCGACCTTCGGAACAAACGTACGGTCGAAGACCCCCAGCATGAACTTTCGGACCCCCGCCGGGTTGGTCAGGGGACCGAGGATATTGAAGACTGTCTTCTCGTCGATGCTTTTGCGTACGGGCATGATGAACTTCATCGCCGGATGGTGATTCTGGGCGAACATGAAGCAAAAGCCCGTCTCCTCCAGCATCTTCGCCGTTGCGTCCAGCGACAGGTCCAGACGGATGCCCAGGGTCTCCAGGACGTCGGCACTGCCCGACTTGGAGGTGATGGAGCGGTTGCCGTGTTTGGCGACGAACGCGCCGCAGGAGGCGAGCAGGATGGCGGTCGTGGAGGAGATGTTGAAGCTGCCGCTCTTGTCGCCGCCGGTGCCGACGACGTCGATAAGAGCGGGGCGAAGGGCATCGCTGATGGGGAGCGGAACCGCATGCGAACGCATTACCGATGCGGCGGCGGCGATCGCTTCAACCGGGGTCTCGGCGTCCAGACGCATCTCCAGGAGAAAGTCGCGCATCTGCGCATCGTCCAACTCGTGGTTGAAAAGGCGTTCGAAGGCGCGGCTCGCTTCGTCGAAAGTCATGAAAGCTCCTTGACGTACTCGTGTTGAAGGGATTTGGGGGTGGATTTGGTCGCGGGAATCTGCAGCACTTCGTAGCGCTTTTCGCCCTTGAGGTAAGCGACGGCGACCACGTCTCCGACTGCCACCTCCTTGCTCGCCTTGACCGTTTTTCCGTTGATGCTGACGACGCCGCTGGCGATCATGTCCTGGGCGACGGTGCGGCGTTTGGTGATGTTGACGGCGTTCAAAAATTTATCGATTCTCATGGATGCGGCTTTCATCGCGGAGCAGCACTCCGCATGGCTGTTTCAAACAGGATATTCGAGGGTTATTGTAGGGAAAGGAAGCTGAAAGGAGTGTAAGAGAACGGCACGATGGAACATTATTTGCTAAAGGCGCTCCCCGGCTACATAATGATGAACTCGGTGAAGAAGACCTCTTCGACCTCCCCCTCCTGCAAAAAGCGGTTGAGCGCCTCGTTGACGTCTTCCTTGAGACGCAGCTTGCCCCGGGGCGTAGCCACCTCCTCGAACTGCCGGCTGCTCAGCGCTTCGATGACCGCGTCGCGGATGAGGACGTTGCGCGCCTTGATCTCTTCCGAGACCTCGCGCCCGGTGGTGTGCACCGTCACCTTGGTCTTGAGGAACTTCGTACTCTTGCCGCCTTGTACGATGTTGGTTGTGAAGTCTCCCAGGTGCACCACCGTCGGGTTTTTGAACTCGATGATGGGCTCCGTGTGGTACCCGGGCGTTTTCGGCAGTTTCTTGTTGGAGATCGTCCCGGAAAAATCCATGGAGATGTTCTCGAATTCCATCCGGGTAAGCAGATAGATGAACGAAACTGCTACAATACCGCTGGCCATTACTACGAGTATGATTCGGCTCAATGTTCTCATGTCCATGCCACATTATACATGAAAATAGCAGGCCCCAAGAGAGAGGAGACCCATGGATACGTTTGAAGAGGCGGGCGTCAAGGTAGCACTTTTCGTCGTTCTGATCGCGATTACGATTTTCGTCCTGACCCGCAAGAAAGATTAAGGATTCCTTCGGATATAATATCCGTGAATACACAGGAAGTGCCCTTGCAGCGGGTATTTCATAGCATTTTGGAGACTCAATGGCATCTACAGAAAACGCACACCACGCAGAAAATCACGGCAACTTCGTCGTTAACCGCTCCTGCTTCATCGCCGCAGGCGTCGCCCTGCTTTTCGGCATCGTCTGGGCGATGATCGGCGAAAGCGGCGCCAAACTGGCCTTCGTCGCCATCGCCTTCGCCTGCTTCCTCTGGAGCGGCGTCCGCACCGAGATGAGCGCCCGCGCGCTCCACGCCGACCACCACTGATCACCGCGCCCGGCAGGCTCCCGCCCGAAGGCGCGCGAGCCGCGCCTTGCCTCCCCTACTTCGCGACTTCCCTTCCGATCTGACGCTCCACCGAAGCGATCTTCTGTTTCAGACGGTTCTGCCGCCCTTTTCGGATGTCGAGTTTCAGGGACGAATAGACCCGTTCGCAATCCTCCAGGCAGTCGTAGGCTTTCTGCACGACGGCCAGCGCCTCCTCGAGCGTATCGGTCTCCACGACCGTCCCCATGGGGGTCAGCCGGTAGGCGTACCCGCCGCTGTCGATCATCTCGATGATGCGGCTCACCTCTTTCGAAACGGACCCGCCGTCGCGGCAGTCGCCGCTGGTCGGGAACATGGCAAATTCAAGCAGTACGGACATCATATTCCTTCAAGATTGTGCGTGATCGGAAAAGCAGCGGGACGCCTCTTCCAGCAGGCGGCGGTAGATGCGCTCGAAGTCGGTGGAGTAGACCCGCGTCTCCCCGATGGCGGTGATGAAGTTGGTATCCCGCTCCCAGCGGGGCACGAGGTGCAGGTGAATGTGCTCGGCAATGCCCGCTCCCCCGGCCTTTCCGAGGTTCATCCCAAGGTTCACCCCCTGGGCGCCGAACCCCTCTTTGAGCATCCGCACGCCCCGCTGCGCCAGGGCGCTCATATGGAGCCATATTTCCGGTTCCAGGGCTTCAAGACTGTCGGTATGGCAGTGGGGGATGATCATAAAATGGCCCGGGGTGTAGGGGTACTTGTTCATGACGACGAAGCAGTGGTCGTCCCGGTGCAGCACGTGCAGTGCCTCGTCTTGTTCCGGATGCGCGCTGATGTGGCAGAACGCGCACCCCTCGATCCGTTCGCCGCTGACATACTCCGTCCGCCACGGTGCGTAGAGAATTCCCTCCATCATGCCTTGCCCCCTCGTTCGGTCATGCATTTATTATAGTCAAATTCCGGGGGAAACCCCTGAAACTCCATCGCTTTTTCTTACAAAAATGCAAATACGAGATCGGGGAAAAGGACGACGAGCCCGAGGCCGAGAAGCTGCAGCAGAATGAAGGGAATGACCCCGCGGTAGATCTGCATCGTCGTCACCGTCTTTCCGGCCGCTCCCTTGAGAAAGAAGAGCGCCAGCCCGAAGGGGGGCGTCAAAAACGACGCCTGCAGGTTCAACGCGATCAGTACGGCGAACCAGACTTTGTCGATACCGAACGCCTCCATGACCGGGACCAGGATCGGGACGATGATAAAGGAGATCTCGATGAAATCGATGAAGAAGCCGAGAATGAAGATCGCCAGCATGGCGACGCCGATGAAGACCCAGACGCTGCCGATATCCTCGCTGAAGAATGCCAGCACCATATCGCTGCCGCCGAGTTCGTTGAAGACGAGGCTGAAGGCGGTCGCCCCGATGAGGATCATGAAGATCATCCCGCTCAGTTTCACCGTCTCCATCGCCGCGTAGCCCAGCATCTCCCGCGAAAGGGTCCGGTTGAAAAACGCCAGCAGCAGCGCGCCGAGCACCCCGAAGGCCGCCGACTCCGTCGGTGACGCGATGCCCGCGAAGATGGAACCGAGCACGGCGACCATCAGCAGCAGCGGCGGCACCACGGCACGGACGATCTCCCCCCACGCGATCTCGCTGTGCTCCTCGATGGCGGGGGCCGTCTCCGGACGCAGGTAGCTGACCGCAAAGATGTAGGCGATGTAAAGCGCCACCAAAAGCAGCCCCGGCAGCACCGCGCCGAGGAAAAGTTCCCCGACGCTGACTGTCATGACGTCGCCGAGGATGATCAGGATGATGGAGGGGGGAATGATCTGGCCCAGGGTGCCGCTGGCCGCCACGGTCCCCGTCGCCAGCCCCTTGTCGTAACCGGCGCGAAGCATCAGCGGCAGCGCGATAACGCTCATCATGACCACCGAGGCGCTGACGATGCCCGTCGAGGCCGCCAGGATGGCCCCCACCAGGACCACGCTGACCGCCAGTCCCCCCGGCACGCGCCGCAAGGCGGCGCTCATGGACATCAGCAGCCGCTCGGCCATCTGCGACTTCTCCATAATGAGCCCCATGGCGATGAAGAGCGGCACCGCCATCAAGGTGGCGTTTCCCATGATGCCGTAGATGCGGAAGGGAAGCACGTTGAAGACGTCGAAGCCGATCCCCGGCACAAAAAAAGCGAAGGCGATCGCCACCGCCCCGAAGACAAAGGCGACGGGAATGCCGACGAGCAGCAGCGCCAGGGCGGCCAGGAACATCAGCAGGGCGATCACGACGCCCCCCTTACGGTCCTGTAGGCCCGGACCATCTCGGAGAGCGCCTGCAGCGCCAGCAGCACGAATGCCAGGGGCATCAGGGATTTGACCAGGAAGCGGTACGGCAGGCCGCCGGGATCGGAGGAGCGTTCCATCTGTTGGAAACTGATCGCCACGAACTCCGTCCCGACGTAGACGATGAGCGCGCAGAAAGGGAGGATGAAGAGCAGCGTTCCCACGAGGTCGACCCAGGCACGGGTTTTCGGGCGGAACCGGTCGTAGAAGATGTCAACACGGACGTGGGCGTTTTCCCGGAGCGTGTAGGCGATGCCAAGCAGGATGACGACGTCAAAGAGGTGCCACTCCAGCTCCTGAAGTCCCACCGAACCGGCACTGAAAAGGTAGCGGACCGTCGCATCGTAAACGACGAGCAGCACCAGCAGGGAGAGGACGGCGCCACCGGCGTAGCCCACCCAGCGGGTCGCCGCGTCGATGGGGGCGCATCCGCGTTCCCGCGTCTCCTGCATGCCTGCCTCCTTCTTCGCTTCCATCAGCACGGCGCCTCAGATGAAGTTGGGAGCGTCGTTGGCGAAGAGGATGATGTCGCCGCTTCGGGTGTGCTGCCCCAGCATCTGCTGCAGCAGCGTCTTGTCGTGCAGCAGAATCTTGTGGGGCACCTTCAGACGGGCGTCGAAGAGCGCGCTGTTGAGCCGCCCCGTCACGATGGCCATGTCGAAGACTCCGTTGATCGCCTCGATGAGTTCGAGATTGAGCTCCTCGGTGCTCTCCACCAGTCCCGGGGTGACGATCACTTTGCGGCCCGGGTGGAGGGAGCAGAGGCGGATCGCCTCTTTCATCCCGTCGATGTTGCCGTTGTAGCCGTCGTCGAGGATGATCTTGCCCCCGGCGTCGATGCGCTGCAGCCGGTGATCGACGCTTTTAAGCCGCGCCACCGCCGCGGTAATCGCTTCGGCGTCGAGCCCAAGGGCTTCGGCCACCAGCACCGCCGCGTTGATGTTGACGGTCTGGAACGCGCCCAGAACCTTCGTCTGCAGCGCCAGCTTGACGGTGCCGGTATCGAGGGAGAAGGCGGTCCCCTCCAGCGTCGCCTCGATGTCGGTGATGTCCTTGCCGAAGTGGGTGACTTTCGGATGGGGCTCTTCGGTGACGGAGGTGTGGACGAAGGCCCGTTCCAGGCGTCCGGACTGCATCAGCTCCAGCTTGGTCCGGCGGATGTTGTCGACGGTTTTGAAGTACTCCAGATGCTGGGGCCCGATCTGCCCCACGACGACGATCTGAGGGTTGAGGAAGCGGGCGATGGTGTAGATGTCCCCGGTTTCGCGGGCCCCCGCCTCGCAGACGTAGACCTCGGTCCCCTCGGGGATCGCCTCGTTGACGTCGCGGATGATGCCGCCGATGGTGTTAACGCTGCGCGGCGTCGCGTAGACTTTGTAACGGGTTGAAAGCATCTGGGCGATAAAGTTCTTCATGCTGGTCTTGCCGTAGCTTCCGGTGACGCAGACGATGGTCATCTCCTTCATCCCCTCCAGACGTTTCGTCGCCTCTTTGCGGTAAGCGGCGAAGAGAAACTTCTCGATGCCCAGGCTGCCGAGGTAGGCGACGGCCAGCGGCAGCACCGCGCCGTAGACCTCGCAGGCCCCTTTGAGCGTGCAGAGAATGTCCTGGAACAGGGTGAGGCTCACCAGTAGGATGAGAAAGCGCTTGACGCGCCAGGTCAGCACCAGACGCCGGTCGAGGCGACGGTGCCAGATGAAGAGCGCCGGGAGGTAGCCGAAGAGCAGCAGAATCCAGAAAAAGCTTCCCGTCATGTAGTAGGCCGCCAGCGGCACGACGAAGTAGACCAGGTGCCACCAGCTCTTGTGATGACGCAGTACGACCCGTTCGATGCGGTAGTCGTACCACTGCAGATTAGTGATCAGGTACCACCCCAGGGCGGTCACGAACACGACGTTGGAGACGAATGCCAGTAACTGCGTATAGTCCATATCAGCGCTCCATCGATTTGATCAGGGTCGTTTCGATCGCTTTCGCGACCGCATCGCCTTGCTGCATGAAGAAGTAGTGATCCCCATCGAACTCCTCAAGCCGGGAGTTCCCGATGAGCGAATGCATCCGGTAGGCCGAACGCAGCGGCGTCGCCGTGTCGTCACGTCCCCAGCAGAGCAGCGCCCGTCCCGTGTAGGCGCCGAAACGTTCGGAGAAGTCCTCGTCGACGACGTTCTTGAAGGTCTGGTACATCGGTTCGGAGAGCTTTTTCGCATCTTCGGCGACGAAAAGATGGCGCAGCCGGGTCAGCCCCAGCTGTTTCAGCATCTTGAAGAGCAGGATCTTCAGGCGTACTTTGAGAGGCTTGGGTTCGCGGATCCCCGCCGAACCGACGAGAACCAGGATGCTCGGGTTGAGCAGCAGCGCCACCTTGCCGCCGAAGGAGTGGCCGACGATGACCGGGTCCTGATTGGCGTTGATCTGCGCCAGAAAGAGCTCCATGATGTTGGCGTAGTCTTCCGTCTCCAGCGCCATGTTGCAGGTGCTGTTTCCGAAGCCGGGAAGATCGACGTAGACGTGGCGAAAGCGGTCGAGGTAGGGAGAAAACGCACCCTTCATCAGCTCTTTGTTCGCGCCCCATCCGTGCAGAAAGATCATCGGGTACTTAGCGTCGGGGTTGACGATCTCGTAACTGACGTTGAAGGTGTGCTGCCGGTACTGAATCGATTTGAGCGCCACTATTTCCCTTTCGCCGCGTTGATGGAGTGGATGTATTTGTAGTCCACCCGGGGGGCTTTCGGCGCGGGAAGGTTCCGCAGCAGCTCGCCGACGAGGGTCTCGAAGTCCTCGAAGAGGTAGTTGGCCATGGAACCGGGAATGGGGTTGATCTCGTTAAGCAGCACCTCGCCTTCGACCATGAAGAAGTCGCAGCGGATGAGCGCCCCCTCGAAGAGGTGGGTATAGATGCGGGAAAAGGCGTCGCGAAGCGCCGCGACGTCGTTCTCGGAAAGTTCCGCCTCGCAGGCGGCGGAGGTGCGGGAGAAGTCGAGGTATTTCTTGTCGAAATCGAGGAACTCGTTCTTCTGGGGCTCTTCGACGATGGAGAAACGGATCTCCCCACCGATCATGCAGCCGGCGACGTTGTACTCCTTCACCCCTTCGATGAAAGGTTCGACGATGACGCATTCGTCGAACTCGAAAGCGACGTCGAGGGCGTAATCGAGCTGGGACGCCTCTTTGACGACGCTCACGCCGATGGAGCTTCCCAGCCGCGCCGGTTTGACGATGAAGGGATACGGCGTGGCGACGCGGCGTTCGCCGGAGACGCAGAGCACTTCATAGGGTACGGTCTTGACGCCGAGGGAGTCGGCCAGCCACTTCGTATAACGCTTGTCGTAGCTGAGCTGCGAAGCGGCGGCACGGGGGCCGATGTAGGGGATGCGGTAGAAATCGAGCATGGAGGCGATGGTGCCGTCCTCGCCGTCGCCGCCGTGGATCAGGTTGAGCACCGGCATCGCGATGCGTTCGGAGCCGAAGAGCTTTTTCAGGCTGAAACCGCCCAGCTCCAGCTGCAGCTGCGGCATTTTGCGGTAGTCGCCCGACGCGAAGCTCTTCGCCATCATGGCGGCGGAATCGATGCGGTAGAAACGGTGTTCCTGGTCGCAGAAGATGAAGGTGAGGTCGAAGCTCCGGAGCTTCTCTTTCATCGTAACGGCGCTGACGATGCTGATTTCGTGCTCGAAACTGGCACCGCCAAAGAGTATGGCTAATTTCAATCCGATCCTTTGTGTGGGTTATCCGGGAGTTTTGGCAAGGCGTATTATAGCTTCTGAAGCTTTTTCAAAGCCTCTTTGACCAGTCCGGCGGTATCGGTCGCTTCGCACTGGCCGAGGACCTTGGCGATCTGCTCCTTCTTGAAGCCCAGGGACTCCAGCGCCAGTGAGGCTTCGGAGGAGGCCGGCGTCGGGGCGGCGCTTCCTTGCTGCATCAGCACCGCGTCGAAACCGCTCAGTTCGACGAGAATGCGGCTCGCGCTTTTGGGGCCGATGCCGGGAACGCGCTTGAGCCCCCCGACGTCGTTGGCGGCGATCAGCTGGGCGAACTGGGAGGCGCTGAAGGTCGAGCAGATCGCCATGGCGACCTTGGGCCCGACCCCGTTGATCTTGATGAGACGTTCGAAGAGCGCCTTCTCCCCCGCTTCGTAGAAGCCGTAGAGCTGCTGGGCATCCTCGCGGATGATGTGGCAGGTATGGAGCTTGACCCGCGCACCGTTGACGGCCGCGTAGGTCTGCAGGGAGATAAAGACCTCGTAGACGAGTCCGTTGACGTTCAGATGCAGCAGCGTCGGCTCCTTGTGCTCGACGCTCCCCTCGATACCGACGATCATGCTTCCTCCACCGGGACGATGTAATAGTTTCCATGCTCCTCGTCTTCATGCAGCATGTAGATGGCCTCCGTACTGAATTCCGGAGGAACGAAACTCACCTCGATCTCCGGTTCGATCATCTTGAAGACGATCTCGTTGTGCCCGCGCCACTGGTCGCGGCAGATCACCTTGGCGGCGAAGATGTCGCTCTGGAAGGTGTGGTGGCGGCGTGAAAGAAGCTCCAGCCGCTCGCTGCGCTCCGCCAGCTCTTTTTTCAGGGATTCGAGGTGCGACTGCATCTGCTGGTACTGCTTGTACTTCTTGACGAACGAGGTCGGCATCTGCACCCCGCTCTTCTTGTACTGGATCAGCCGTTTTTTGAGGTCGACGAAGGAAGCGGCGCTGTCGTTGACGAGTTTTTCGTATTTCGCCGCCTCTTTTTCCACCTCGGCGATGTGGCGCTTGGCCTCGCGGATCTGATCTTCGTTCTTGGAGAGTTCGTCCTGGCTCCCCTGCAGGACGACGGGATCGATGATGAAACGGTTTTCGGAGCCCTTGAGCTGCTGCACCTCGATCTTCTCCGTCGCCGTCATCGTCACATGCGAACCGAGGATCTCGATGCTGATCTCCCGGGCGCGGATCTTCCCGCCGATCGCCTGTTTGACCGTGACGCTCTCCCCTTCGACCGTGCCGTGCTCGAGCCGGGTGATGTGGACCTTCTTGCCGCTCGCTTTTCCCTTGTGGATGTTGATGCGGAGGTCATCGGCATACACTTCGGAGCTCTGGTGCGTCTGCCCCTCGATGGTCGCTTTGTTGGCGCGCACTTTCGACCCCGAGCCGATGTTGCCGTCGATGTTGATCTCGTTGACCTCGACCTCCATTCCCATTCCGATGGCGTCTTTGAAAACGTCGGTCTCCTTGACGTTGATGGAGACGTCGGCGTTGAGCTCCGTTTCGATGGAGCCGGTGGTTTTGAAGCTGATCTCCGTCACGTCCATTTCGGAATTGATGTCGTAGGTATTGTTCTCAAAAGTGACATAGCCGCTCTTCTTGGCCCGGAACTCGGTACGCTCGTCGCTCTCGACACGGTCGATCTTCTCACTGATGTTGAAGTCCGGTTCGTTGGCCACCACCGGTTCCTTGGGCGCCATGAATTCGCCCCGGCAGTTGCGCCCGGGCTCCCCGGCGCGCGCCTTGACGTATTCGATCAGGAGTTCGTTCTCCACCACGCTGACGAGGTAGCCGCGCTTGGAGTAGTCGACGCGGTCCCCCTCCCCGCCTCCGTGTTTTTTCTTCTTTTCGTAGTGCAGGATCAGCGCGTCGTCGACGGTCGGCACCGGTTCCATCCCTTCGGCGATAAGATAGGTCTCCGCCTCCTCGAAGGTGACGGTCTCGTTGACGCGGACCTTGGCCGAAAGCTCTTTCAGGGTCGCCTGCATGGGGTCGTCGAAGATCCAGAGCATCAGTTTCGCCCGGAGCTTTTTTTTGTTGATCAATTTGGTCAGCGCCTCTTCGAAGCCGTCGAAATAGGTCGCCTTCGAGCCCGCTTTGATGGTCATGTAGACCTTGCACATCGTGCTGTTGGCCCCGATGCCGATGTCGAGGGGGTCGAGCAACGCGTCGGGCGCTTTGGAGAAGACTTCGATCTCGTAGACCTGCTTGATGTCGAGACCCGGGTCCAGCATGAGGTTGTCATGTCCAAGGCGGGAGACTTCGTCGCTGGAGAGTTCCTCCCACTCCTCTTCTCCCATCCGTTTCATCGTCTGGACTTCAAGCAGGTTGAAATCGAGCATCGCCGGCGAGATGCCGTTGCTCTGAGCGACGTTCATCAGCTCCTTGGCAACGTTTTCGGTACGGATAACAACCGGGCGGATGGTCTGAACCGCATCTTCAGACGCATCCTTCTTTTTTTTGAAAAACACCTGTTTATCCTTCATGTGGCCGAACGCCCCGCACACTGATAGCGCGCTTCGGCCAAGGGTTCCGACGGGATCTCGATTTTTTCTCTCCTTATTCTAATCGGAATTTTGTTAAACTTTTGTAAAACATCGCGCCAGGCCGGGTTTTCGCCCATACGGCATGGCACTGTCCGGTCGGCGGGGGTCTTTCGCATGTTCAAAGCCATATTCACCAACAGCTTCGGCATTCTCTTCTCGCGGGTGCTCGGTTTTGTGCGCGACCTTCTGACGGCTTCGATCCTCGGGGCGAACCTCTACAGCGACATCTTTTTCATCGCCTTCAAGCTCCCCAACCTCTTCCGGCGCATCTTTGCCGAAGGGGCCTTTACGCAGGTCTTCATCCCCGCGTTCACCCGTTCGCGCCACAAAGGGGTCTTCTCCGTACACATCTTCGGGGTTTTCATCGCCTTCATCGGGATGATGACCCTCGCGGTCAACCTCTTTCCCCAGGCGGCCACCCGGGCCATCGCCCTGGGCTTCGACACATCCACCGTGGCAACGGCGGCCCCCTTCGTCGTCATCAACTTCTACTACCTGCTGCTCATCTTCGCCGTCACCTTCCTGAGCACCTTTTTGCAGTACCGGCACCACTTCGCCACCACCGCCTTCGCCACCTCCTTGCTCAACCTCGCCCTCATCGCGGCGCTGCTGCTGTGCCGCGACAGCGAAAAACTCGTGATCGTCGAAGCGCTGAGCTACGGCGTCGTCGCCGGGGGGCTGCTGCAGCTGGCGGCCCACCTCGTCGCCATCCGCCGCATGGGCTTCTCCCGGCTGCTCTGCGGCGGCGTCGCCTACTACCGGCGGAAAAGCCGCGCCATCCGCAGCGAGACTCGGAAGTTCTCCCGCCAGTTCTTCCCCGCCGTATGGGGCAACTCCACCGCCCAGGTCTCCGCTTTCCTCGACACCTGGCTCGCCAGCTTCCTCGTCTCGGGCTCCATCAGCTACCTCTACTACGCCAACCGGGTCTTCCAGCTTCCCCTGGCCCTCTTCGCCATCGCCACCTCCATCGCCCTCTTCCCCCGGGTCGCCCGCTACCTCAAACACGGCAACGAAGCGGAGGCGACGGCGATGCTCCAAAAGGCGTTCTGGTTCCTCGCCTTCCTGCTGGGCGCCAGCACCCTCGGCGGCTTCGTCCTGGCCCGGGAGATCACCTGGCTCCTCTTCGAACGGGGCGCCTTCTCGGCCGAGGACACCCGGGTCACCGCCGAAGTGCTGCAGATGTACATGATCGGCCTGCTCCCTTTCGGACTGAGCAAGCTTTTCGCCCTCTGGCTCTACGCCCAGCAGCGGCAGATGGAGGCGGCGAAGATCGCCAGCTGGACCCTGGGAAGCAACGTCGTCCTCTCCCTCGCCCTCATCGCTCCCCTGGGGGCGGCGGGCCTGGCACTGGCGAGCACGCTGAGCGGCTTCACCGGCTTTTTCCTGACCCTCCGGGCCTTCGGCGGCCGCCGCTTTTTGGCTATAATGCCGGCCAAATATCTGCTGGCATGGTCGGCAGGCGCCGCGGCACTGACCCTGCTGCTGCTGTTCGCAAAGGAACTGATCCATGGTTATCTATGATACCGTCGCCCGGACGAAACGCCCCTTCGAGCCCCAGGACCCCGAACGGGTGACCCTCTACGTCTGCGGTCCCACGGTCTACGACGACGCCCACCTCGGCCACGCCAAGAGCGCCCTGGTCTTCGACCTGCTGCGCCGGGTGCTTAGCGCGGAAGGCTACCACGTCCTCTACGCCCGCAACATCACCGACATCGACGACAAGATCATCAAGAAAGCCGCCGAAAGCGGCAGCGACATCAAAACCGTCACCGACACCTACACCGAAGCCTACCACCGCGACATGGCGGCTCTCGGGGTTCAGCGGCCCGACCTCGAGCCCAAGGCGACGGAGTCCCTCGACGCCATGATCGAACTCATCCGGACCCTCGTCGACAACGGCCACGCCTACGCCACCCCCGGCGGCGACGTCTACTTCGACACCCGCAGCGACGCAGGCTACCTCTCCCTCTCCGGGCGGCACCAGGAGGATGCGGAGACCCAAAGCCGGGTCGAGAGTTCCGAGGAGAAGCGCCACCGCGCCGACTTCGCCCTCTGGAAAGGAGTCAAAGACGGTTCCGTCGCCTTCGACACCCCCTTCGGTCCCGGCCGTCCCGGCTGGCACACCGAGTGTTCGGCGATGATCGAGAAGCACCTTGCCGGCAGCGGCACCTTCGCCGTCGACATCCACGGCGGCGGGGCGGACCTCCTCTTCCCCCACCACGAGAACGAAGCGGCCCAGACCCGCTGCTGCGGCAAACACGAACTGGCCAAGTACTGGATGCACAACGGTTTCGTCAACATCGACGGGGAGAAGATGAGCAAGAGCCTGGGGAACAGCTTCTTCATCAAGGATGCCCTCAAAGCCTACCCGGGCGAAGTGCTCCGCTTCTACCTCCTCTCCACCCACTACCGGGCGGATTTCAATTTCAACGAGTCGGACCTGCTCGCCTCCAAGAAGCGCCTCGACCGCCTCTACCGTCTGAAAAAGCGTCTTTTCGGGATGCCCGCGAATGATGAGGCGACCCCCTTCCGCAAGGCCCTCCTCGAAGCCCTCTCCGACGACCTGAACGTCTCCGAGGCCCTCGCCCTGCTTGATGGCATGATCGCCGAAGCGAACGAAGCCCTCGACGCCAACCCGAAAGACAAAGCCGCCAAGCGGCGCACCCTCTCGAACCTTGCCTGCGTCGAGACCCTTCTGGGCTTCGGCGTCTCCAACCCCTTCGAGTATTTCCAGTTCGGGATCGACGACGCCGCGAAAGCGAAGATCGACGCCCTCGTGACCCGGCGCAACGAAGCCAAACAGGCCAGGGACTTCGCCGCGGCCGACGCGATCCGCGACGAGATCACGGCCCTGGGCGTCGTACTGAACGACACCCCCCAGGGGAGTTTCTGGGAGCGGCTGGAGTAGTTTTTCGTCACTAAAGGCGTTGATATGTGTTACAATAACCGCCATATCGTTTGCCGAGGTGACCCATGACACGACGCGCGCTCCTGACCCTGATGCTGCTCTTTGCGGGCATCTCCCTCCATGCTGCGAAACAGCCGCCCCTCTTCCACACTCTGAGCGAACCCCTCTACGCGGCGGATTCCCATTTCTCAAAACTCGGCGGCGTTCCGGAACTTGCCGAACGCGTCACCGCCTACAGCGATGAAGTCAAAGCGGCCAAAGGGCTCTCCGAGAGCCTCGAAAGCGACGCACAGAAGCAGGCCTATCTCAAGGCTCTCCGCCACCTGCAACAGTCGCACGACACCATCATCAGCGACGTAAAGCGCGAACTCATGGAGGCGATCCGCGCTTCCGACCATCCCCGTTTTCTAACCATTCTCGACGCGGAGATCGAAGCGGTCTACAAACAGCCGAGCCTGAAAGATCGTATCCTGCAATACTACAAGACCAACAAGAGCAAGGGGCGCAGTGTCGCCCTGGAGCGTCGTATGGCGTCGGAACGGGGGTATGAAAAGGTATACAACACTCCCGACGACTCCTCCTACAGCGACGACTGGTACGGCGACGGCAGGACGGGAGGACGCAAGAAAACGCTGATCCTTCTTTATACCTCCTGGTGCCCGGCCTGTAAAAAGGCCAAAGCGGACCTCTCCCGCCGAGGCATTTCCTACGTAAGCTACGATGTCGAGAAGAGCAGCAAGGGCAAAGAGCTCTACCGGAAAGTCAACGGCCATGCCGTTCCCACATTTATCATCGGTGACGAATCGATGGCGGGGTACAGCCCCGAATGGATTGAACGCAACCTCAAATAATTCTTCTCCCGCGGGGGATCGGCGTTACGGTTAACGGCAGATTTAATAAACTTTTTGTATACTCTGCGAAAAATATGGAACCCCGTCCGTTCCCCGAGGACCGCTGCGTGATGATCCCTTACGAAAGCATCAAACCCTACTTTTTCAAACTTCAGCCCGAAACCGCCCATCACCTGGTCGAATGGTTTCTGCGGAGCGCAAATTTCTGCCCCGCCGCGTTCAACGGCTGGACCGAAAAGCACTTCATCGCCGACGCCAGCCTCTCCCAGGAACTCTTCGGATGTACGTTTTCCAATCCCGTCGGCATGGCGGCGGGCTTCGACAAGAACGCCACCATGGTACGGGGCATGCAGGCCCTGGGCTACGGCTATACCGAGATCGGCACCCTGACACCCAAACCCCAGCCGGGCAACCCGAAACCGCGCATGTGGCGCCACATCGAGGAGGAGAGCCTCCAAAACGCCATGGGCTTCAACAACGAGGGGCTCCTGGCCGTGCAGCGCCGGCTGCAGCAGCTCTACCCCTTCTCCACCCCCATCGGGGTCAACATCGGGAAGAACAAGGTGACCCCGGAGCACGAGGCGATCCACGACTACACCACCCTCATCAAAGCCCTGCACACCCTGGGGGACTACCTGGTCATCAACATCTCCTCCCCCAACACTCCGGGCCTGCGCGACCTGCAGAACGAGAACTTCATCGCCGCCCTCTTCGGCGAGGCCAAGAGCCTGACGGAGAAACCGGTCCTGCTCAAGATCGCCCCGGACATGGAGGCGCAGCAGGCGGTCGACCTGACGGCGCTGGCGGTGGAGAAAGGTGCCGACGGCATCATCGCCACCAACACCACCATCGACTACTCCCTGGTCAAGCGTCCCTACGAGATCGGGGGACTGAGCGGCCGCGTGCTGCAGGAGAAGAGCCGCAACCTCTTCGACGCCGTCGCCAAAGAGCTCTACGGCAAGACCGTCCTCATCTCCGCCGGCGGCATCGACTCGGCGGAGGAGGCCTACCGCCGCATCCGCGCCGGCGCCTCCCTGGTCCAGGTGTTCACGGCCCTCATTTTCAAGGGTCCCGAACTCATCCGCGACATCAACACCGGCCTCGTCGAGCTGCTGGCCCGCGACGGTTTCGCAAACATCACCGAGGCGATCGGCGCCGACCGCAAATAGCATGAAACGGCTCTTCGCACCATTTCTGATAGTAGGATCCCTAATGGCTTCATCCCTGCCCCATTACGAAACGAAAACCCTCGACAACGGCCTCGAGGTCTACGTCATCCCGATGGAGAACGACACCGGGGTCATCTCCTCGGACATCTTCTACAAAGTCGGCAGCCGTAACGAGGTGATGGGCAAGAGCGGCATCGCCCACATGCTCGAGCACATGAACTTCAAGTCCACCAAAAACCTCAAGGCGGGGCAGTTCGACGAAGAGGTCAAGAGCGTCGGGGGCGTCAGCAACGCTTCCACGGGCTTCGACTTCACCCACTACTTCATCAAGTCCAGCAGCGAGAACCTCGGCACGTCCCTCTCCCTCTTCGCCGAGCTGATGCAGAACCTGAACCTCAAGGACGAAGAGTTCCAGCCCGAACGCGACGTCGTCGCCGAAGAGCGCCGCTGGCGCACCGACAACAACCCGCTGGGCTACCTCTACTTCCGGCTCTTCAACTACGCCTACACCTACCACCCCTACCACTGGACGCCCATCGGGTTCATGAACGACATCCAGACCTGGAGCATCGAGGACATCCGCAACTTCCACCAGACCTACTACCAGCCCTCCAACGCCATCTTGCTCGTCACCGGCGACATCGACCCGAAAACGGCGTTCGCCGAGGCGGAACGGGCCTTCGGGGGCATCCAAAACCACCGGGAGATTCCGAAGTTCACCTTCGTCGAGCCCAAGCCCGACGGTCCGGAGCGCATCACCATTCATAAAGAGAGCGAAGTGGAGATGATCGCCATCGTCTTCCACATCCCCGACTTCCGCGACCCCGACCAGCCCGCCCTCTCCGCCATCTCCGAGATGCTCAGCGCCGGGCGCAGCAGCCGTCTCTACGAAGAGCTCGTCGACAAAAAACAGCTGGTCAACCAGATCTACGCCTACAACATGGAGAACACCGACCCGGGCCTCTTCATCTTCCTGGCGAGCTGCAATCCCGGCGTCAAGGCCGAGGAGGCGGAAAAGGCGCTGATCGGGCAGATCGACCGGATGCGCAACGAGCCGGTCTCCGCCGAGGAGCTGGAGAAGGTCAAGGTCAACACCCGGGCCGACTTCATCTTCTCGCTGGAGAGCTCCGCCTCGGTAGCCAACCTTTTCGGCAGCTACCTCGCCCGGGGGGACCTCTCCCCGCTTGAGTCCTACGAGGCCAACATCAACGCCCTCACCGTCGAAGAGATCCAGAGGGTGGCGCGGAAGTATTTCGACTTCTCCGTTGCAACGACACTTATATTACGAAAGAATGAAGAATGAACATTGTTACCGGTTCCTCCACGGCACTGATCACCCCGTTTAGAAACGGGAAACTGGACGAGGAGACCTACGCGGCACTGATCCGCCGCCAGATCGCCAACGGCATCGACGCGGTCTGTCCCGTCGGCACCACGGGCGAGAGCGCGACGCTGACCAGCGACGAGGACATCCGCTGCATGGAGATCGCCGTCGAGGTCTGCAAAGGGACCCGCACCAAGGTCCTCGCCGGGGCGGGAAGCAACGCCACCGACGAAGCGATCTCCACGGCCCGGCGGGCGCAGCAAGCCGGCGTGGACGCGATCTTCTCCGTCAGCCCCTACTACAACAAGCCCTCCCAGGAGGGGCTCTACCGGCACTACAAGGCGATCGCCGAATCGGTTCCGGAGATGCCCTTCATGCTCTACAACGTCCCGGGGCGTACCGGGGTGGACATCACCGCCGAAACCGTCGTGCGTCTCTTTGACGACGTGCCGAACATCTACGGCATCAAGGAGGCCACCGGCAGCCTCGAACGCACCGTGGAACTGCTCTCCCTGCGCCCGGAGCTGAAGGTCTTCAGCGGCGACGACGCCATCGACTACCCCATCCTCGCCAACGGCGGGGCGGGGATCACCTCCGTCACCTCCAACCTCATGCCCAAGCTCAAGGCGGACCTTGTCCGGCTGGCGCTGGCGGGAGACTTCGCGGGGGCCAAGGCGATCAACGACGCCCTCTACCCGCTCAACAAGGTCCTCTTCTGCGAGTCCAACCCCATTCCGGTCAAGGCGGCGATGTACATCGCGGGCCTGATGCCGACCCTGGAGTACCGCCTGCCGCTGACGGCGCCGAGCGCGGAGAACATGAAAAAGATCGAAGCGGTCATGGCCCGCTACGACATCCCGGGACTCTGATCCCGCAACGCATTCAAAACATCTACAAGGAGCACGAAGTATATGAAAGGTAAAACTCTTTTTATCAGCGGCGGCACCCGCGGCATCGGTAAGGCGATCGTCTATGCATTCGCCAAGGAGGGCGTCAACGTCGCCTTCACCTACAACTCCAATGCCGACGCGGCCAACGAAATCGCCAGGGACGTCGAAACGCAGTTCGGCGTCACATCCCGAGCCTACCCGCTGAACATCCTGGAGCCGGAGCAGTACCGCGACGTCTTCAAGCTCTTCGACGCGGACTTCGACCGCTGCGACTTCTTCATCTCCAACGCGATCATCTCCGGCCGCGCGGTCGTCGGCGGCTTCGGCCCCTTCATGCGCCTCAAGCCCAAGGGACTCAACAACATCTACACCGCCACGGTCGACGCTTTCGTCGTCGGCGCCCAGGAAGCGGCCAAACGGATGGAGGCCAACGGCGGCGGTTCCATCATCTCCATGAGTTCGACGGGCAACCTCGTCTACACCCCCAACTACGCCGGTCACGGCACCAACAAGGCGGCGGTCGAGGCGATGGTCCGCTACGCGGCGGCGGAGCTGGGCGAGATGGGCATCCGGGTCAACGCGGTCAGCGGCGGCCCCATCGACACCGACGCCCTCAAGGCGTTCCCGAACTACGAAGAGGTGAAGGCGGAAGTCGTCTCCCGCTCCCCGCTGAGCCGCATGGGCGAAGCGCAGGACCTCACGGGCGCCTGCCTCTTCCTCTGTTCCGACAGCGCTTCGTGGGTAACGGGTCAGACCATCGTCGTGGACGGCGGGACGACGTTTCAGTAGTTTTGTACGCTTCCGGAGCTAAGCCCCGGAAGCTACGTTAACACTGGGTTTCGCTCGGCGCGAGGCCCGCGCGCAGTGATACCGCGCTTTAGAAGACTCCGACAACCTCTAGATGTCGGGTTTTAGCACTGGGTTCTCCTCAGCGGAGGGCCTGCACGCTAGAAATCCTTGACACCTCTTGGTGACAGGGTGTCTACGTAAAAACGCCGTGTGAACGTTCCGGCGTCAAAAAGGAAACCGTGTGTTCAATCTGCCCAATATTCTTGCCATGATCCGCATTGTCATCGCTCCGGTGATGTTCTGGGTCATCCTGAATCCGCAGCTCTTTACCGACAACGGCATCCACATCACCTGGGCCTACTACACCGCCTCGCTGCTTTTCGTGCTGGCGAGCGTGACGGATTTCTTCGACGGCTACATCGCCCGGGAGCTGGACCAGGTGACGCTGATGGGCAAGATCATCGACCCGCTGGCGGACAAGATGCTCATTCTCGCCGCCTTCCTGGGGCTGATGATGACCGGCGACGCTTCGGCCTGGGCCATCTACATCATCGTGGTGCGCGAGCTCTTCATCACCGGGCTGCGGACCGTGGCGGTGGGCGAAGGGGTCGACATCAGCGCGTCGTGGGCCGGCAAGGTGAAGACGGTGGTGCAGATGTTCGCCATCGGTTTCCTGCTGATGCACTGGCCCGGCGGCACCCTGCTGCTCTGGGCGGCGGTCGCTGTGACCGTCTACTCCGGTCTGGAGTATCTTGTCGGCTTCGGCCGCGCCATGGGGGTCAGAGCATGAACCTCTTCACCCCTGTCAACAGGAGCGCCCTGTGAGCTGGTTTATTTCCTTTCTCGTCCTCTCCGCACTCATCTTCTTTCACGAGCTGGGCCACTACGCCGCGGCCCGTCTGATGGGGGTCTACGTCGAGGTCTTCAGCATCGGTTTCGGCAAGAAGATCTGGGGCTTCCGCTGGCTCGGCACCGACTGGCGCGTCGCCGCCGTTCCCCTGGGGGGCTACGTGCAGATGAAAGGCCAGGACGATCTCGACCCCGCCAAGCGCGACAGCGACGCGGACAGCTACAACGCCAAGAAGCCGTGGCAGCGCATTGTCATCCTCTTCGCGGGTCCCGCGGCGAACTTCGCCCTCGCCTTCGTGCTCTACCTCGGCATCGGGCTGGGGGGACCGCAGGTGCTCTCGCCGGTCATCGGTTCGATCACCGAAAACTCTCCGGCCGCCGAGGCGGGGCTGCAGACCAACGACCGCATCCTCAGCATCAACGGCCTGGAGGTCACGACCTGGGAGGCGATGGCGGAGCAGATCCGGACTTCCGACGGGGCGCTCGCCCTCGTGGTGGAGCGCAACGGCATGATCGAGCATCTCACGGTGACCCCTAGGGTCTCCGAAACGACGAACATGTTCCGCGAAACCATCCAGAAGCGGATGGTCGGCATCGGTTCCGCCGGGGTCACCCACCGCCTCGACCTCGGCCCGGTCGATACCCTGGGCTACGCCCTCAACGAGACCTACGAGGCGTCGAAGCTCATCTTCGTCAGCATCCAGAAGCTCATCACGGGCGTGGTCCCGGCAAACGAGCTCGGCGGGGTGGTCAGCATCGTCCAGGTCACGGCCCAGGCGAGCGAGGCGGGGTGGATGACGGCCTTCTTCTTCATCGCGCTCATCTCGGTGAACCTCGGGGTGCTCAACCTGCTCCCCATCCCCGCCCTCGACGGCGGGCACATCATGTTCAACCTCTACGAGATGCTCACCCGCCGCGTCCCGAGCGAACGGATGCTGGTCCGCCTGACGGTCATGGGGTGGGCGCTGCTCATCGGCATCATGACCCTGGGGCTCTACAACGACATCAACCGGCTCATGGGAGGATCGTGATGGATCAAATCGCCTACAAACGCCATATCGACGGCGTCATCGAGCGCATCGAAAAGGCGCGCATCGCCGTCAGCGAGCACCACATCGTCAAAATCGTCGCGGTGAGCAAGTACAGCAGCGCCGAGGCGGTGCGCGGGCTCTACGAGATTGGGCAGCGGGCTTTCGGAGAAAACCGGGTCCAGGACCTCGCCGCCAAGAGCGAGGCGCTGGACGCACTGCCGCTGGAGTGGCACTTCATCGGCAGCCTCCAGAAGAACAAGATCAACCAGCTCATCGGGCTCAACCCCTTTCTCTTCCACTCCCTCGACTCCCTGGAACTGGCGGAGGCGCTGCAGCAGCGTCTGCTCTCCCGCGGCAACTACACCATGGAGTGCCTGCTCCAGGTCAACGCGGCGAAAGAGCAGACCAAGTCCGGCGTCATGCCCGAAGAAGCCCTGGACGTCTACCGGCGCATCGCCGAGAGCTGTCCCAACATCTGCCTCAAGGGGGTCATGACCATCGGCGCCCACACGGACGACGCCGGGGAGATCCGCAAGAGCTTCGAGACGACCCGGAAGATCTACGACGCCCTCCCCGGCGCTTCGGTCTGTTCCATGGGGATGAGCGGCGACTTCGAGCTGGCCATTGCGTGCGGTTCGAACATGGTGCGTCTGGGTTCGGTGATGTTCCCCGAGGACCGATGATCTTCGACCGTTTCGAAAACGCCCCGCTCTACCCCCTCGGGAGCGCGTTTGAACGCGCCCTCGCCTTTTTACAAACCCTTACCCCCGACAGCGAAGAGACCAAGTACCTCATCGACGGCGACGACCTGTTCGCCATCGTCATGAGCTACGACACCGCCCTTCCCGAGACGGGGGTGTTCGAGTCCCACCGCGACTACGTGGACATCCAGAGCGTACTGGTGGGCGCGGAGGGGTTCGAGTGCGCCTTCGCCGACACTCTGGAGGTTGCCACCCCCTACGACGCGGCGAAAGACGCCGCCTTCTACGTTCGTACCGCCCCCGGCCACAGCCGCGTCGAGGTCGTACCCGGCACTTTCATCCTCCTCTACCCGAACGACGCCCACCTGGCGGGGCTGACGGTCGGCGGGGTGTCGAAACGGGTGAAGAAGGTCGTCGTCAAGGTTCGCAAGACGCTTCTGCCCGCCGTCTAGCCCTCCCGTCTACAGGTCCAGCGGACTGACCACCCTGCTTTTGTTCATCTCCGCCACGACGTGGGTGTAGATCATGGTCGTCTCCACGCTTTTGTGTCCCAGCAGCTCCTGGATGGAGCGCAGGTCGATGCCGTTTTGAAGCAGATGCGTCGCGTAGGAGTGGCGAAAGATGTGGGAGGTGACGCGTTTGGCAATACCGGCTTTTTCCGCAGCGAGCTTAATATTTCTGCCGACGGTCTGCGGATGCAGATGATGGCGTCGGACGGCGTCGCTTCTCGGGTCTTTGGAAAGGGTGCGCATCGGGAACAGGTACTGCCACTTCACATCATATTTCGCCTTGGGATATTTTCGTTCCATGGCGTGGGGCAGATATACGGAGCCATACCCTTCCACAATATCCTTTTGATGCAATCTGCTCACCTTCTCTGCCTGCACGTTCAATTGCTCCCTGAGCCTTGCAGGCAGTGGCAGCGTTCTGTCCCCCAACGACTTTGAGTTGTAGATATACACCTTGTCAAATCCGAAGTCAATGTCTTTGAGCCTCAGGTTCAGGGCTTCCTGCATTCTCAATCCGCAACCGTACATCATCGAAACAATCAGTTCATACACGCCGTTAAGATTGGCCAGAACTGCGGCGACCTCATCTTTTGTCAAGACCACGGGGATATGTTTCCGCTCCTGCGCCCGCAAAGCCTGAATGTTCTGGCTTTTCATGTCGATGCCGAGGACTTCCTTGTACAAAAACATGATGGCGTAGAAGGCCTGGTTCTGCGTAGTTGATGATACATGCCGCTCAACGGCCAGGTAGGTCAGGAATTGTTCGATCTCTGTTTTTCCCATTTCGACGGGATGGCGTTTGTTATGGAAAAAGATGTAGTGTTTGATCCAGCTGACGTAACTCTTCTCTGTCCTTACACTGTAATGCTTGACCCGGATTTTTTCTCGTGTAATATCAAGTAATTTCTTTTTCATCAAGCCCTCCTGAATGTTGATTAAGTCCTAAAAACGGACTTATCGGAACACTTTGGTTCAAATAAGTCCCGTTTCAGTACTTAGTACACATCGTGCTTTTGAAAAAACTTACGCTTTTGCTGCTTCAAACGGGCAAATTATTGCAATACGTAATAAATATAACCGATTTGATTGATTTATCACATGTTCTGATAAGTGCTATTTTAAGCCTTAGTCGTATAAAATGTGTACCAATAAGTAGTTAGGTACAACCATGTCAGACAAAAATATTTCTCCAGTCGGTTGGTATGTTGGATCATATCTCATGAGATTTAT
>JBNKLF010000006.1:0-129437 GCA_050292215.1 Sulfurimonadaceae bacterium
TTTTCCGACCACCTGGAGCAGCCCTGGGAGTTTGCCGCTGGAGCGGCATATGCTCCCGGAGCGCACCGCGTGGCCGTCGAGTACCGGAAGATCGGCTGGGGAAGCGCCCGGGGGTATGAAGCGTTTGGATGGGAAGATCAGGAGGTCTTTTCCGCCGGGTACGAGTATCGGGACCAGACGTGGAGTCTGCGGCTCGGAATTAACCATGCGAAGAGTCCAATCTCCGAACAGGGCGCGGCCGGTGCCCTGGCCAACACCCTCAACCTGCTGGCTTTCCCGGCTATCGTGGAGACCCACTATACCGCAGGCGGCAGTTTGAGGGTAAGTGAAACGCGTTCGGTTGACCTGGCGCTGGGGTACGCGCCGGAAGTGAGGGAATCCTACACGGGCATTGTGCCAGGGGACAGAGTGACGACGCGCCATGCGCAGTTCGCCCTGACTCTGGGCTGGACGGAGCGGTTTTAGGAGAGGCGGAAGGGGACGCTTTCGAGCATCCGGTCGACGATGCCGTGGTAGTAGCCGCGCTGGTCGGAGTTGCCCAGGGCAACCGGGGGGCGTCCCTTGTCGGAACCCTCCCGGATCTCCATATCCAGCGGAACCTGTCCCAGCAGGGCGACGCCGTACTTTTTCGCAATCTTCTCGCCGCCTCCGCTGCCGAAGATGTCGTAGCGCTTGCCGGTATCGGGTGCGATAAAGAAACTCATGTTCTCCACGATGCCGGCCATGGGAACCTTGATGTCCTTGAACATCATGACGGCCCGGCTGACGTCGTCGGTGGAGACGGTCTGCGGCGTCGTGACCAGTACCGCGGCGGTGATGGGAAGCTCCTGGGCCATGGTCAGCTGGATGTCCCCGGTTCCCGGCGGCATGTCGATGACGAGAAAGTCGAGTTCTCCCCAGTCGACGTCTTCGAGGAACTGGATGAGGGCGGAGACCGCCACGGAGCTGCGCCAGACCAGGGGGGTGTCCATGGTCGGGGTGGTCAGGGCGACGCTCATGATTTTGATGCCGTAGTTCTCTGCGGGGATGATCTTGTTATTCTCCCCCCAGCTGATCCGCTCAAGGTCGGTCTGGGTGAGACGCGGCACGTTGGGACCGTAGACGTCGGCGTCGAGAATGCCGACGCGGTACCCCTTCTGGGCCAGGGCGATGGAGAGGTTGACCGATACGGTGCTTTTCCCCACGCCACCCTTGCCGCTGGTGACGGCGATGACGTTTTTCGCATAGGGCGCGCGGTTGTTCGGCTGCGCCGTGTCACCGTAGTTCATATCTTTTTTCGCCAGCTGCTGTTTCGTCACCTCCAAAGAGGCGAATTGCGGGGCGAAGGTCGATTCGATCAGCGCTTTGAGGGCGAGGTAGGAGTCGTCGCTCGCGGTCAGCAGTTCGACGGCGGCGGCATCACCGGTCACCTTGGCGGAGCCGACAAGCTTGAGTTCGCCGACGGTGCGGGAGAGTCCCGGATAGGTCAGCGCATTGAGCGCCTCGAGAAAGGTTTTGCTATTCATAGGGGTTCCCCCGGCTTTCGCGGGCGAGCAGGCTCTTGGTACCGTTGGCTTTCTGGGCAAGTTTCGCCATCGGGTTGTGGGCGTCGGGGTACTCGATGCTGAGGCGGTGGTACTCGGCGATGCGCCCATCGATGATCCGGTTCAGCCCGGCGATGACTTCGGGAAGCGTCCCCGCGTCATGGCTTTTGTTGAGCAGTTCTTTGATCAATTTTTCACGGCTGTTCATCTCCATCGGCAGTCCGACGGTTTTCCCCAGGGCGATCAGTTCGCCCGCGGAGATGTAGAGACCGGAGAAGAAGGTGTTGAGAAAATGGTTCTCCAGGGCCGTGAATTTGCTGCGTTCGGTTTCGTAGCGGCGGGGTTTTTTCATGCGTGCTGCTCCTTGTGGACCTGGGCCGCCTTGGCGACATCCGGATCGGTGTCGCTGCTGAGCTGCTGCAGGACGTCCGCGGGGGCGGAGGGGTTTTCCGCCAGGCGCAGGCGTACCATTTTATCGCTGTCGTCGGCGAGGACTTTGAGCAGTTTGGCCGGGGTGGCCGGATTGCCGGAGAGGCCGTCGCGGACGATCTTCTCGTCGCCGAAGAACTTCTCCAGGACCGCCGGCGGCGTGGAAGGGTTGGTGGCAACCAGGGCGCGGACCAGGTTGATCTCATCCTTGGCGAGCATCTCCAAAACGGCGGCGGGCGTGTGCGGGTTTTTCGCCACGGCCCAGCGTGCCCCCATGTCGACGGGATTTTGCGCGATGTCGCAAAGCAGCTCGACCATCGTGTCGCTGTACTCTCTGTCGCGTTCGTAAACGGATGTGCGGAGGCTGAGATTCATCGCCACCTGCCCGACGATCTCTTTGTTCTCTCTCAGGGCGTCATAGATGGTTTTGACCGTGTCAATGGGAAGCTCTTTATCCTCCAGGGTTTCGATAAGCGTCGGGATGTCGCGCGCTTCGATGGCAGTCCGGATATCGGGAAGGGCCATGGTTCATTCCTCGGATCGGCCGCAAAGGGACCGATGTGATGATTTGGTGATAGGAAATGGTATCGAAATATAGTTAAGAGGGGCTGACTAATTGCGAAAACTATAACCCCGTTAAGAGAGTAAAATAGGGTCATTTCTCGGAACGATTAGCAGAGTTTATACGTTTGATTATTCTCGCAACCATCATAAAACAGGTTGTTTGCGCCGCCTTTTTGATGGATAATAATTGTTATTAGAGGAATTAATATAACTTATGGGGCGAGTGTTTCGTTTGGTAATCATTATCACACATTTATCACATCTTGATGGATGCATTAAGGAGGCAGTCACCAAGAAGGACTATAATTGAAGTGTTATTCCGTTAATCAAATGCAAACTGCACACATCAAAAAGGAGCACGGATGAAGAGATTGCTCAAGACAGTTCTTGTCGCGGCAACGCTGACACTTGTCCCTGCGATGGCTGATACAGGGTACGTAAAAGACGACATCCTGATTTCGCCGGAAGAGGCGATCAAGCTGATCGGTAATCCAAAAGTCATGTTCGTATCCGGCGATAGTCCGGACATTTACGAACTGGGACATATTAAAGGTTCGGTGGAGATGTACGCCCACCACCTGCATCACTCGGATCTGATGGGGAACATGCACTGCGACCCGCTTTTCCGCTGTATCGACGACGCCGAGCACTACATCGGCAGCAAAGGGATCACCAACGATATGATGATCATCGCCTACGATGACTTCAAAGGTCCCAACGCCACGGGCGTTTACGCTTTCTTCAAAAGCTACGGCCACAAAAACGTCAAAGTTCTTAACGGCGGCCGCGAAGGCATCAAGGCGATCGACCCGGCCCAGATCGAGTACGACAAGTACTACCAGGAACTTCGGACCGTCAAGAAAGACGGCAAGAAAGACTCCAAAAAACTTAAAGACGTGAAAAAAGGGAAGATCGAGGTCTCCGCCGAAGAGCGCAAAGCCCTTGAGGCGTCCGTCAAGGCGAGCAAGGCCAAGCAGAAAGAGCTTGAGACCAAACTCGACAAGATCGAGCCGAACCTGATGGTCGTCAAAGGCAAAGAGCACGTCACCCCTGCGAAGTACCACATCGACCAGGCGAAGCTCGACCTCTCCCATCTTGCGAGCAAGCACGAGGTTGCCGAAGCGGCGGCGGATATCGCCAAGAACGGCGAGGCGTCCAAGTTTGTCATCATCGACACCCGCGGCATGACCGAAATCATCGGCGAGCGCAAAATGGACAACGTCGCACGTGCCGGTCACATTCCCGGCGCCACTTTCATCGAATGGAAAAAGATCTCCGACGGTGACGAGAAGCGTTCATTCCGCTCCGCAGAAGCGCTGAAAAGCGTTTTCGAAGAGTACGGTGTCACCAAGGACAAGACGGTTTACGCCTACTGCCACGTCGGTACGGGCCGCAGCTCCGAGATCATCACGGCGCTTGAACTGCTCGGCTACCCCAATGCCAAGATCTTTACCGGCAGCTGGGATACCTGGGGCAACGACATGAACCTACCTATTAAGAGATAAGAGAGGCTGGTATGACGAAAGTAATGAACAATAAACGCCGGGATTTCCTGAAAGTATCGGGGATGACCGCGGCGCTGGTCGCATCACAGGGAAGTCTGTTCGCCAAGACCGACGTGATCTCTGTCGAGAACGGCAAGCACGACTACCCGAACACGAACTACACCGAAGAGATGTACCGTAACGAGTTTGCATTTACCTACGGAAAAAAAGAAGAGCACGGCTTCGCTTACCACTGTGTCAACTGTCAGGGCAACTGTGCCTGGGAAGTCTGGTCCCACAACGGGGTCGTAACCCGCGAGAACCAGTCCGCCCGCTACCCGGTCATCAACGCGAAGATTCCCGACTTCAACCCCCGCGGTTGTAACAAAGGGGTGCAGCACTCCCAGGTCATGTACCAGAAAGACCGCATCCTCTACCCGATGAAACGCGTCGGCGAGCGGGGCGAAGGCAAATGGAAACGCATCAGCTGGGACGAAGCGGCGGAAGAGATCTGTCAGCAGATCTTCGACTGCCAGACCGACCCCGAGCGCGGTCCGGACAAACTGATGGTTCACGCCGGTACCGGTCTTCTGACCGAAGGCCGCCGGGGTGCGCCGCTGCGTTTCTCCACCCAGTTGGGTGCGAACCGTATCTACCCCTCCTCCTACCTGGGCGACATGTTCTCCGGTGCGGCGGTGGCTTACGGCGAGGGCAACCTCGGCTGTACCTGGGACTTCATGTACACCGTCGACACGGCGGTCATGTGGGGCGGCAACCCCTCCGTCTCCCGGATTCCCGATGCCCACTTCGTCTGGGAAGGCAAGTACAACGGCGCGAAGATCATCGTCATCACGCCGGAGTTCAACGCGACTGCCAAATCCGCGGATCTCTGGATCCCGGTCAAAGCCGGCGCGGACAACATCCTGGCGATGAGCGTCATCCACACCATTTTGAACGAGAAGCTCTACAAGCCGGAGTTCATGAAGGTCTACACCGACCTCTCCTTCCTGGTTGACGCCGAGACGCAGAAGATGATTCGCCGCTCCGACATGGAACATGCGGAGAACAGCGAAGACCATCACAAGTTCGAAGATCAGTTCTACTGTATGAACGAGGCGACGGGAGAGATCTTCCTGATGCCGGGTTCCCACGGCAGCGATCACCATACGCTCCGCCTTCCCGAGGGCGTCAAGCCCTCTCTCGAAGGGGAGTGGGAGATTACGGACATGCACGGTCACACCCGTACCGTCACGACCGTTTTCGAACAGCTCAAGAAATCCGCGGCGAAATTCGCTCCGGAAAAAACCCAGGAGATTACCGGCGTCCACCCCGACACGGTACGCCAGCTGGCCCGCGACATCGCACTGCCGAAAGTCGTCGAGATCACAACCGGCTTCTCCCTGAACAAATACTTCAACGGCATGATGACCATCTGGAACGTCGCTTCCATCTGTGGTCTGACCGGCCGCATGGGCCCCTACGGCGGCCTCAACACCGAAAACGAATTCCAGCTGACCGGTCTGGGCGCCCTCTCGGGCTTCAGCGGCAAATACTCCCCGCGCTTCGGCTCCGGGTTCGTCGGCGAGTTCGTCATGGGCGACGGCATGAAAACCTTCGAACAGTACTTCTCCGACGAAGACGTCAAACGCGCCCAGAACGGCATGAGCAAAGATGAGTACATGACCGTACTCTCCGAGCTGCTGGCTCAGGGCGAAAACGGCAAGGGCAACCTCGAATCCGAGAACGGCAACGTCGTCAAACCGTGGTGGGCGCCGGATACGGCCCTCATTGTCGCCGACTCCATCTTCCGCCGTAACAAGGGCAACGAGTACCGCAAGGCGTACCTGAAGAAGATCAAGTTCCTCGCCTACGTCGACTACCGCATGAGCGAGACGGCGCAGTACGCGGACATCCTGCTTCCGGCGAAGTCCCACTACGAGGTTTACGACCTCCGTACCTCACCGGGCTACCACCGCTTCACCAACCTGGCGCAGCCGGTGGCGAACATCAAAAACGTCGGTGAGGCGATGGACGAGTGGAGCATGTTCACCTTCCTCGCGAAGAAACTCGAAGAGATCGCGAACCGCCCCGCCAACATCGACAAGGCGAAGGTCCCGGAAAATCCGCGTTACGCGAAGCCGGGCTACCGCGACCTGACCATCTTCCACAAAGAGTACACCAACACGGACGAGGAGTCCGAAGGTGCGGGCGAAGTCTACCTCGGTACCGACAAAATGGCGGTCCAGGCGGCGCTCGAGAAGTGTGAGCAGTACGAACCGTGGACCATCGAGAAGATGTACAAGGCGGGGGGCTTCCTCCTCATCAACGACAAAGCGGCGCAGACCTCGCCGCTCTACTCGGACAAGCCGTACAACTCGAACGAGTTCCACCTCTTCAAGTTCCAGCCGATGCACACCATCTCCGGTCGTCAGACGTTCTACGTCGACCATCCGATGTTCATCCGCATGGGCGCGGCGACCAACACCGGCATGGAGGGCATCCGCCCGCAGACCAGCAAGTACCCGTACGTCCTGATGACGCCGCACGCACGCTGGTCGATCCACTCCAACTACAAGACCTCCCGGACGCTGCTGCGCCTGCAGCGCGGCGTACCGGCGGTTCAGGTCAACCGCGTCGTCGCCGAGAAGAAGGGGATCAACGATGGTGACACCATCCGCGTCTTCAACAACCTCGGCGAATTCTTCGCGATGGCGAAACTCAGCTCTTCCGCACCGGCGGACGGCCTGGTCATGGAGCACGGCTGGGAGCCGTACATGTACAAGTTCAACAAGGGTCACAACGAAGTCGTTCCGACCAGCTTGAACCTGCTTGAAATGGCAGACGGATGGGGCCACCTGAAATTCGGCGGCCTCTGGGACGGTAACCAGTACGCATACGACGGCGCCGTTAACTACGAAAAAGCAAATGTTTAAAGAAGGGGACCTAGATGTCTAAAAGACAATTAGCAATGGTAATGGACCTGAACAAATGTATCGGGTGCCAGACGTGTACCGTCGCATGTAAGACTCAATGGACCAACCGTAACGGTCGCGAGTACATGTACTGGAACAACGTCGAAACCTACCCGGGTACGGGTTACCCGAAAAACTGGATGGAGCTTGGCGGCGGTTTTGACGCGGCGGGCGATCTCCAGCCGGGCGTGATCCCGAACCTGGAAGCCGACTACGGTGTGCCGTGGGACTACAACTACGACGCCCTCGCGGGCGGCGCGAGCTTCGAGCCCAACGTCGAACCGACCTGGGGCCCGAACTGGGACGAGGACGAAGGTGCCGGGATGTTCCCGCAGGACAACTACTTCTTCTACCTGCCGCGGATCTGTAACCACTGTACCAACCCGGGCTGTCTGAGCGCGTGTCCCCGTGACGCGATCTTCAAGCGCGAGCAAGACGGCGTCGTCCTGGTCGACCTTGACCGCTGTCAGGGCTACCGCTACTGTATCGCGGGGTGTCCGTACAAAAAGATCTACTTCAACCCGAAGATTTCCAAGTCCGAGAAGTGTATTCTCTGTTTCCCCCGTGTGGAGCAGGGTCTGCCGCCGGCGTGTGCGCAACAGTGTGTCGGCCGTATCCGTTTCGTGGGCTTCCTGGACGACGAAGAGTCCCAGGTCCACAAGCTGGTGCACAAGTACAAAGTCGCCCTGGGTCTGCGCTCCGACTACGGCACGCAGCCCAACGTCTACTACATCCCGCCGACCGAGTCTCCGGCGAAGTTCGACGCTGAGGGCAAGATCATCGAGGGTTCCACCCGTCT
Organism: Sulfurimonadaceae bacterium; assembly: GCA_050292215.1. Classification (GTDB taxonomy): domain Bacteria; phylum Campylobacterota; class Campylobacteria; order Campylobacterales; family Sulfurimonadaceae; genus SZUA-415. Next base: position 7,772 of record JBNKLF010000006.1, read on the forward strand.
TCCCATCGAAGAGCTGGAAAAACTCTTCGGACAGGAAGTGCATGACGCCATCAAAACCCTGAAAGCGGAGATGCAGAAGCGTAAAGAGACCGGCGAAAGCGAGCTGATGGACCTGCTGATCGCGTACCAGCACTCCGATATGTTCCGCCTGGACAACAACTATTACCAGCATGTCGCCAAAGAGCAGGGCCACCACCCGCTCGCACCGGTCGACACGCGCTACATCGCGGGCAAACATACCGACACGTCCTTCAAGATGAACTTCTTCCAGGGCGGCGACTTCGCAGCAGGAGGGCACCACTAATGAAAAAAGTACTCAGCACCATCATCGCGGCGGGTCTCGCCGCGACTTCCGCAATGGCCGCTTCCGCCGCCATTACGGCGACTAAAGTCGATGCCGATCTGAGCCGTGTCACCTTTGCGTCCGCCCTTTGGGAAAAAGCGAAGTTCTCCGATGTGGAGCTCTACCCGCAGACGACCATCAAGATGAACGACAAGAATGCCAACGCCCTCAACGCGGAGAACAAAGCTAAAAAAGCGAAAGTAGCCGCGCTCTATAATGGAACCGACATCGCTTTTATGGTGAAATGGGAAGATAAGACGTTGGACGTACAGCAGGGTTATAAAACCGACGTGTACCCCGACGGCTTTGCGATTCAGTTCGCGGAAGACTACAGCCACCCCGAAGCCCTCCCTTACATCGGGATGGGTTCCGAGGGGCGTCCGGTCGTGATTCACCTTCAAAAGGCGGTACGCGAGTTCTACGAGCCCAACGGCCACGGCAACGTCTACTACCAGATGAACCGCAACCAGACCGAACTCTTCGGCAAGGAGCTGGCGGCGTTTGACAAGAAAGTCAAAAGCATCGGCTCCAACGATTACGAGCGCACCTTCGTCAGCGAAGGGTTCCGCTCCATGACCGAGATCAAAGACGGCAGCAACAAGTCCTATGCCCGCCTGGGCCGCTCCGGCGACTACTGGAAAGGGACCCTTGCCCGTCCGATGAAAGACGGTTACGTCAACCTGCACGCCGGGGCCATCCCGGTAGCGTTCGCCGTCTGGGACGGCGAGAAGATGAGTCGTGACGGTCTGAAACATCTGAGTTCATGGGTCTCCGTGAAACTCGACGGCGTCGCGGGCGGCGACGAACTCATCGCTGCGCTGGACCACGCACCCGTCGGTGACGCGGCTGCCGGCAAGGAAGCGGCGATGATGAACGGCTGTAACGGCTGTCACCAGCTTGAGTCCGGCGATCCGGCCAACCTGATGGCTCCGGGCCTTGCCAACATCGGCGGGTACGCCACCAAAGGGTACCTGCGCGAGTCGCTGGTCAACCCTTCGGCGGTCGTGGTCCCGGGCTACAACCGCAACGCCCACAGCAACTACATGTGGTACATGGACGAGAACGGCAAACGCACCTCGACCATGACCGAATACAGCTGGCTGGACGAGGCGACGATGAACAACATCATCGCCTACCTCCAGTCCCTTAAAGCGGAGGAAGAGTAATGAAAAAACTGGCTCTTATCGCAGCGGTACTGGCGGGCACGGCCCTCTTCGCCGCGGCGGATTTCGAGAAAGAGGGCTTCCTGACGACGGAGAACTGCGCCAAGTCGGGCTCCTTTAAAGACTGCCACATGGAGAACTACGCCTGCGGCAGCGACGGTTGTTACACGGAGATCGAGCCGGGCGTCGACAAGCGCACCCCCCTGGTGCTCTTCTCCCATGACGACGGCATCATCTACAAGCTGGACATCGGCAACGTGCCCCGTTCCGAATTCGACGAAGGCGTCAGCCGCAACGCGGTCAGCATCGTCGGCGAACTGGACCCGAGCACCAACACGATTCTCGTTCAGGAGTTCAAAGCTCCGCCGCCGCCGAAAAAGTCTTTCTTCAAAGGCTGCCTCTAACCGGCCCCTCCGGGCCGCGGCCCGGAACCTTTACGGCTGTTTCCCCCCTGCGATACCCGGAACGATTCTGACCTATCACAGACGGGAACCAGCTTTTCGGCAGAAGGCCGACAAAGCACGCCTTGGCACCTTCACGACCCCTTGAACGCCTGATGGCGGTAGGAACGGTTAGGAGGTCTCTAAGGCGAACTGTGATACAAATGCGACAGACGGCAGCCACCGCCGTATAGCAAGGAGCGAACCGATGAACGAAGAGTACCGCCTCTATATCTACGCCTTTCTCTCAAGGGTGATGAGCAACATCCCCGACCGGAGATTTATCGAGGACCTGCGCGCCAACGCCGACTTGCTGGAGATGATCGGCGAGGAGACGGCGGCCTGGTTCGCCGAAGCGGAGGACGCGGTCATCGAGGAGGCGCTCAACGCCGACTACACCTCGATGTTCATCATCAACACCCAACCCATCGAATCCTTCGTGCTCGACGCCAAAAACGAATCGCTGGTGGGACTGCAGAACCCGGTCATGGCCTTCTACTTCAACCACGGCTTCGAGGTTAACATGAACCAGACGGAGATCGTCGCCCCGGACCACCTGAGCATCGAACTCGCCTTCATGCAGACCCTGGTCTACCGCGAGGAGCGCAAGCCGCAGTTCGAGTTCCTCGACGCCCACCTGGTCCCCTGGGCCGTTCCCTACCTCATGGGGATGAAATCGATGGCGGAGACGCCGTTCTACCGCGACATCTGCGATTTTATGGCGGAGTTCCTCGTGGCGGACTACGCCCACCTGAAAGCGGCGGCGGGCCATGGGGCAGCATAACTTCGTCCAGAGCAGCGGCCTCTTCTCCTACAGCGGCACCGAGTGCCTGAGAAACGCCTATTACCATAACGACTGCCGTCGCTGCATCGACATCTGCCCCAAGGGGGCCTTTCACATCGTCCGCAACAAGCTGACCCTTTTCGAGAACGAGTGCATCGCCTGCGCGGCCTGCATCGGCGGCTGCCCCACCGAGGCGCTGGAGGTGGAGACCTTCGATCCCAACGCCTTTACCGCCGCCTTCCGCGACGCCGAGGAGAAGCAGCTCTCCTGCAAGAAAAACACTCCCTGCCTCGGCGTTTTCGACGTCCATCACTTCATCACGATGGGGCTGCGCTCCGAGACGTCGCCGAGCTGCGACATGGCCCATTGCGAGGGGTGCGCTCTCAACGTCGAAGGGGCGGTTGAGGCGCGCATCCGTTCAGCCATCGGCGAAGCGAACCGCTTCTTTTCCGAAACCGGGTACGCTGCGGAGGTGGAGACGGTCGAGGAGAAGCCGGAGGCGAACGAACGGCGGATGCTGTTCCGCAAGGCGTTCGAGAAGGTGCAGGAGGGGATGGCGGAGTCTTCCGAAGGGAGCTCCATGACCGCACGGCACCGGCAGTCGACGTCGAAAATTCCCCTCAAGCAGCTGATGCTCAAAAATGCGCTGAAGGAGAAGATGGCGGAGTTGGGGACCACGGCCTTCGCTTCGGCGAGCCCGGTCTTCTTTGCCAAGGAGATTTCCTTCGAGGCGTGTACCAACTGCGGCGACTGCGTGCAGTTTTGTCCCACCGAAGCGCTCTTCGCCACCGGGGACAAGCACGGCATCAATTTCAATGCCGGGAACTGCATCGGCTGCGGCATCTGCGAAGCGATCTGCAAGGTCGACGCCATCACGACGCCCGAGCGCCACGATCTCGTCGCCATCGCCTACGACCGCACCGAAACCCTGGTCCATTACGATATGGTGCAGTGCCACGAGTGCCGCTGCCCCTACCCCTACAAGGGGGGAGACCCCGTCTGCGACCGCTGCAAGGATTTCAAGTCGGATTTCTCCGACATGTTTACGCTGGCCAAGGACCTCTAGGCCCGGCGGCTACTTTTTGTCGATCCGCTCCCGGGCGGACTTGATGGCCGTGTCGATCGCCGATTTGGCGGCGCTCCACGCCTGAACCCCCATCCGCTTGGCCTCCTGGGCCGTCTCCGAATTGAGCACTTTCGCCCCCCGGGTAATCGCCTCTTTCGCCAGCGTGTTGAACTGGTCGCGCATCACTTCGACGGTCTCCTTGGAGATGTGGACGAGCTCTTGCATGTCGAAATGGATCTCGCTGCTGACCGTCTCCAGGGTGCGGCGGATCTCCGGGCTGCTCTGGGCCGCCATGGCGGAGACCACCTGGGCGAAGAGGGCGTCGGACTGCTGCAGCTCTCCGTGGAGGGACGGGTAGTCTTCGATGAGCAGCGCCTTGGCTTCGTCTGGCATGTAGAGCAGCTGCTGTTTAAAGCGCTCGATCGCCTTGATGAGGCCGTTCCGGATGCCGCGCAGGGTGCTTCTGAGGATCGCCTCGGCGTGGTTGGGCGAGGCTTCCGCGACGCCGACGGCGCTGGCGAGGATGGTCGTGGCGATCTGCCGCATGCGGATGCTGCTCAGGGAGCCCTCGCTGAGGGTTTCGTAGGTGAACTCCTTGAGGATCTCCTCGATGGTCTCCTCGATGTCGTGCCCCTTCTCCAGCGTGGTGATGATGGCGGTCTCGACCATCTCGCCCAGGATGTCGAAGAGGTCGATGGTCTGGAGCTTGATCTGGTGGAGCTGGGCGGCGACCGAGGCGCCGCTGTCGCTCATGGCCGCTTCGACGGCCCCGAAGACCCGGCACTTCTGCTGATGCAGTTCGTCGGACTTGCGTTCGAGCTGGCGCTCGATGCGCTCTTTTTGGACCAGAAGGTCTTCCACCTCTTCGTGGAGCGCCGCGGATTCGTGATCGATCACCGCGGCGGTGACGATTTTGAGTTCGTGCAGATTCAGTGCGGTGGCGTCGAGGCCCCACTCTTTTTCGATGTGCTCAAGCAGGGATGCGACCCGTTTGTCCATCTCCTGGGAGCGGGTGCGTTTGTACTTGGCCCGTACGTCGCGTTCAAATTTTTCAAAATCCATGATGAGGCTTCCTTGCGAAGGTGAGGTTGCCGGTGCGCTTGTCGGCACCCGTCGGAAGCTATAGTATAACGCATTTTTGCCCACGAAGGGGCTAGAGCACCATTTTGACGTGCTGGTGCGCCTTGAGGGCTTCGTAGATGAACTGGCGGTCATCTTCGTTGTGAACCAGCAGGTCCAGGTTGAGGCTGACGTACTTGCCTCCCTTGCTGGCGTTGGAGTGCCCGAGTCGGTGTTCGCGCTCCAAAATCACCTCGCGGATGGCCGCTTCGAGTTTGAGACGCTCCTCGCCGATGACCTTGTAGCGCCAGTCGCAGGGGTATTCGAGTTCGAGCTTTTGCTCACTGTCGTTGATAATCACCGCTTTTTCCTCCTGCTTTGGATTCGAGCTGCACGTGGCGGATCACCATCCCCTTGTCGATCGCCTTGACCATGTCGTAGATGGTGAGTAGGCCGATGCTCACGCCGGTGAGGGCCTCCATCTCGACGCCGGTCTGCCCCGTCAGCTTGGCGGTGACGCTCAGTTTGAAGCCGGGGAGTTCCGGAAGCTCCTCGACGTCGCAGTGGATGCCGCTGAGGTTCAGGGGGTGGCACATCGGGATGAGTTCGCTGGTCTTTTTGGTGCCCATGATCGCCGCGATGACCGCCGTCTGGAGGACCGGCCCTTTTTTTGCCGTCTCGTTGACGATGGCCGCATAGGCGTCGGGACTCATCTCGATGATGCCGCTGGCGACGGCAACCCGGGTGGTCGGCGCCTTTTCGGAAACGTCGACCATCTTCGGACGGTCTTTTTCATCCAGGTGGGTGAGGTTCATGGCAGCCCCTTTTTTTGCCGTAATTATAGCAGACCCGCGTCTCAGCGTTCCGAGGGGACGATGCCGCCGTCGCGGGTGAGGCGGCACGCCTCCTGGTATTCGTGGGGGTGGTTGAGGTTGGCGAAGGGGATCTCGTCGTCGAAAGGGACGAAACGGGTGTTGCTCTGCTGCAGCAGCTGGCCGAGCCGGTGGTTGTCCTCCCGGAGCATCCGGTTGAAGCGGGGGGCGAGGGAGCGGTGGTAGATGCCGCACATGGGGTGCGACCCCGAAGCGGTCCGGGCGATGACGGCGTCGAGTTCCGGGCCGTCGGCGGCGACGAGGGCGGCGATTTGCTCCCGGTCGATGAAGGGGGCGTCGACGCTCAGGACGAAGAGGCGTTCGTCGTCAAGGTGCTCAAAAACCGAGGCGAAGCCCGCCGTCGGGGCGTAGATGCCGGTTTCGACGATGTCGGGGATGACGTCGGCGTCGAAGTTGAATTTGTCGGACTCCTTGGCGCTGATGCAGATGCGGCGGAAGAGGGGGCGCAGCCGGTCGTACTGGTACTGGGTCAGGGTCGGGTAGCCGGCGAAGGGGAGGAGGGATTTGTCCTGTCCCATCCGGGAGCTTTTGCCTCCGGCGAAGACGATGCAGGTCAGATCGAAAAGGGGCGGCACGTCCTCCTCCTTGGGGTAGAAATGCAATGGAGCGTTATGTCATTATAACGTAGCGTCAGCTTCCCTGACACTCGTAGCGGCTGACCCGGTTGCGTCCCAGGGCTTTGGCCCGGTAGAGGGCCTCGTCGGCCTGGGCAAAGTTGACGTCGAGGGTGGCGCGCGGGTCGACCCGGCAGACTCCGACGCTGCAGGTGATGGACGCGACTCCCTCGAAGGGGTGCGCCGCGACTTTCTGCCGCAGTTTGTCGGCGACCTCCACCGCGTGTTCGCAGTCGATGTTGTGCATCAGCAGCACGAACTCCTCGCCGCCCCAGCGGGCAAAGCAGTCCGAGGCCCGGGCCTGCCCGGCGATGAGGGCGGCAAACTCCCGAAGCACGGAGTCGCCGACGATGTGGCCGTGGGTGTCGTTGACCCCCTTGAAGTGGTCGATGTCGAAGAGCATCAGGTGCATGGGGACGTCGTAGCGGGAGGCGTAGGCGCATTCGCGCTGGAACTCCTCTTCGAACATGTGGCGGTTGTTGACCCCGGTGAGGCGGTCCTTGGTCGCCAGCTTGACCAGCTGGCGGTTCTGCTCCTCCAGAACGTGGGAGAGCTCCTTGATCTCGTGGTAGTGCTCCTTGATGAGGCTGGACCAGCGAAGGTAGCTCTGGGCGATGAGGTCCTTTTGCGAGACCAGCCCCACCAGCCTGCCGTCGTTGTCGTCGACCACGACGATGCGTTTGAACTGCCGCTTCTGCACGAAAGCCAGCGCGGCGGTGATGGAGGTGCTGGCGGGGAGGGTGTGGAGCGGGGAGGACATGAACTCCGACACCTTCGCCCCGCGGTCGGGGTGTTTGAAGTAGCGCAGGATGTCCTTGGAGGTGATGATCCCCAGCAGGTCGTTTCTGTCCAATACGATGAGGCAGTCTTTCCCCGAACTCTGCAGGAGTTCGATGGCCCTGACCATGGAGTCGTCCGGCCCGGTCACCGGGTAGCGGTAGGAGGTCTCGAAGAGGGTGGAGAGGGGGGTGTTCTCCAGCATGATCTGCGGGTCGACGCTGGCGATGATGTCGCTGTTGGTGACGATGCCCTGAAGGGTGCCCTCGGTGTCGAGGACGCAGATGTACTCATGCTCCTTGTGGATGAAGGACATGGCGTTGATGACGTTTTCGCCGGCGGGCATGGTGGGGACCTGCCGCAGCTGCAGCGAGGAGATGGGGTTGGAAAAGTCGACGGCGTTAAGCTCCATCCCGATGAGGTCGACGGTGGTCAGGACGTAGTAGAGCGTCCCGTTGGTGACGATGATGTTGCGGTGGTTGTGGACGTGCATCTTTTCGATCGCCTCGCTGATGGTCGCGTCGAAGTCGATGGTCAGGACGTTTCGGCTGGCGATGGCGTCCAGGGTCGGGAAAAACACGCATTGCTCCTTGTCTATTGGGAACAGTATAGAGCAAAACGGTTAAAATCTCGGTTATATCGCGCAATGCGGGGCGCTACTGCCCCCCTTCGAGCTCCATGGCGCAGGTTTTGGCCGCCTTGAAGTCGGATTTGCCGCTGGCGAGCCGGGGCAGGGCGTCGACCCGGTAGAGTGTCGAGGGGAGCATGAGCGGGGGGATCTCCCCGGCACGGAGCGCTTTCTCCAGGGCCTCGGGTTCCGCCTCCCCTTCGTAGAGCAGCACCACCTTCTCCCCTTTCTTGTCGTCGGGGACGTTGACGGCGATCAGCGCCACGCTCTCTCCGAGCAGGGCGGAGAGGCGCTCTTCGACGCTGCCGAGGCTGATCATCTCGCCGCCGACCTTGGCGAAGCGGCTGTAGCGGTCGACGATGGTGATGAAACCGTCGGCGTCGACGTGCCCCTTGTCGCCGCTTTTGTAGTAGCGGATGCCGTCGAGCTCGACGATCACCTCGGCGGTTTTGTCCGGCTGTTCGTAGTACCCCTTCATCACCTGGCTTCCCCCGATGAGGATCAGCCCGTCCTCTTCGGCTTCAAGCTCTTCGAGGGTGTCGGGATCGACGATCTTGACGACGGTTCCCGGCAGGGGAAGCCCCACGGTCCCCGCCCGGCAGGCGGTGATCTCCTTCAGGGAGTCGGGGTCGAGGGAGTTGGGCATGTTGACGGAAACGACGGGGGCGGTCTCCGTCGCGCCGTACCCTTCGAAGATCTCCAGCCCGAACTTTTCGCGGAACCCTTTTTTGACTTCGGGGTTGAGTTTTTCCGCACCGGCGACGACCATGCGGATGCTTTCGAACATCAGCGGATGGAGCTTGCGGTTGCGGTTGTAGAGCCGGAAGAAGGTGGAGGTTCCGAAGAGAATCGTCGCCCGCTGCTGCGCGGCCATTTTTCCCACGGCGACGGCGTCGGTCGGGTCGGGCACGCTGGCCATGGCGATCCCCTCGCACAGCGGCAGCAGGGTGGTCACCGTCAGGCCGAAGGAGTGGAAGATGGGCAGGGAGTTGAGGACGACGTCGTCCTCTTTGAAGTTGAGAAGTTCGGAGACCTGCTTGATGTTGGCCAGCAGGTTCTTGTGGCTCAGCTCGATCCCCTTGGGCGTTCCCTCGCTGCCGCTGCTGAAGAGGATGGTGGCGGTATCTTCCAGGGTCACGCGGCGGAAGTGGAGCAGCCGGATGAGCCACGCCGGGGCGAGCCACGCCTGCGTGAGGGCGGCGAATTTGCCCACGGGGCTGAACCCCTTGCCTATCTCTTCGGCGGCGATGGTCTTGCCCTTGAGGAGGGTTTCGAGATCGAACCCCTTGGCCGCGAGTTTTTTCATGAACTTGTCGGAGGTGACGACGTTGACGACACCCGCTTTTTTCAGCGCGGCGGCGATGGTGTCGGGACTCAGGGTGTAGTTGAGGTTGACCGGGCGTTTTCCCAGAACCAGCAGGGCCATGTTGACGATGGCCCCGGCGGCGGAGGCGGGGAGCAGCACCCCGACGTTGGGGGCACTGTTCAGGCGTTTTTTGAGGGCCTTGGCGAAGAGCAGCACGGCGGTGATCATTTCGGCGTTGTTGAGGTCGGCGCCGGTGGTGTCGACGACGGCGCGGCCGAGGGGGTTGGACTTCGCCTGGGCGAGCCAGTGGTGGTGCAGGGGGCGCTGCCGGGCGATGAAGTGCTCCCAGGTGGTGAAGGAGAGTTCGAAGACCTTCCGTTTCACCCCCGCGGCGGTGGTGTGGGAGGAGAGGGGCGCGCCGAAGGCGACCATGATGTCCCGTTTCCCGTGGCTGCGGCCCAGGCGTTTGAAGTGCTGCTCGGCCCGGGAGAAGGTGGAGCCCCAGAGCCCCCGGAGGTAGAAGGGAACGATGGGGTGCGCGCTCCCCTGCAGGGCGAGTTCGAACCCCTTCTGGAAGGCGCCGAGCTGGCCGTTGTAGCTGATGCGCCCTTCGGGGAAGAGGGCGACGACCTCGCCGTTGTCGAGGCGTTCGCGGATGGCGGCAATGCCGGATTTGCTGGCTCCGGCGGCGATGGGGATGACGTGGAAGAAGCGCAGAAACCAGCGGAGGTACCAGAGGTCGTAGATGCTGCGGTGCATGACGAATTTGATGGCCCGGGGCGACGCCACCTGGATGACCAGCCAGTCGATCCAGCTGATGTGGTTGCCCAGCAGCAGCACGCCCCCGCTCTGGGGCAGGTTCTCGAGTCCTTCGACATGGACTTTGTAGCGGCTTTTGAGGATGGGCAGGAGCAGCAGCCGGGTAAAGAGGTGGGGGAGCTGGCCGATGGCGTAGAGGGAGCCCAGCAAGGTGACGCCCGCGGCGAAGAGGAAGAGCTGCAGCGTCGAGAGTCCCACCTGGACGAAGAGGATGGAGAGAAGCAGGAAGCCCAGCATGCTGACGTTCTGGACGAAGTTGTTCCCAGCGAGGATTTTCCCCATGCTCTTTTCGGCGGCGAAGAACTGGATGGAGGCGTTGAGGGGGACGATGAAGAGCCCCCCGAAGAATCCGAAGGCGATGGAACTCAGCCCCATGGCGGTCGCGTTTTCGGCGGAGGCGAAGCAGAGCAGGGAGGCGAAGATGCCCAGGGCGCCGAGGGGGACGATGCCCAGCTCGATGTGGCGGCGGGAGTAGCGGCCGGCCGCCAGGGAGCCGAACATGAGGCCGACGGCGCTGACGGCGAGGATGGCCTGGATGGTGATGGCGTTGTCGTCCCCGGTCATCGCCTTGTAGTGGGCGGGGAAGGCGGCGACGACGACCTGGGAGACCCCCCAGAAGATGCTCAGACCCAGGATGCTGAGCCAGATGTTGCGGTCGGCGCGGATGAGGCCGACGTTCTCCCTGAGGTAGCGCAGGGCGGCGTAGGACTTGACGCAGAAGCGGGGTTCGTCGCTTTCGGCTTCGAACACGGGAAGCTTGTAGGCGAACCACGCCTCCAGGGCGCTGAGAACGACGAGGAGCCATCCCAGGGGGGTAATGCTCCAGAGCAGGCTTCCCGGGGTTGCGGCGTCGCGGTAGTACAGCGCCTCGAAGAGCATGGAGAAGAGCAGGGAGCTGGCGAGGATGGCGACGATGGTGACGGCCTGGACGAGACCGTTCGCCGTACCGAGGTGCTCGGTCCCCACGAGGCGTTTGATGATGCCGTACTTGGCGGGGGAGTAGATGGCGCTCTGCGCCGCAAGCAGCAGGGTCGCCCCGAAGGCGACGTAGAACCATCCCATGATGTAGCTCAGGGTGATGAGCAGGGTCAGACCGATGGCGCTGAGCGCCGCGTAGCGGATGACCGCGGTTTTCGAGAAGCGGTCGCTGAGGTAGCCGGCGGGGGAGAAGAGGAAGATGAACGGCAGCAGGATCATCGCGTTGACGATGGCGCTGAGGACGACGAGCTCATCCCCCGAGTAGCTTTTGAGCAGGACGTTTTGCAGGGTGATCTTGTGGGCGAGATCCACCGTGGCGTTGAGAAAGAGGATGAGGACGAAGGGGAGAAATCCCCTGATCTTCAGCAGGGCGTTCATCGGGACTCCTTATGTTCGCGATAGGTTGCGAGGGTGTGCATGTTGAATAGGTAGGGTTTCAGGATCAGCGTCGTATCGAAGAGCGCTTTCAGGGCGCCGTTGCGCTCCCCGGCATCGCCGAGCAGCCGTCGGCCGAGCTCGACTTCGAGCTTTGCGAGGGCCCGGGCGTGGGCGACGTAGCTCTCAAGAATAAGCGTATCGACCCCCTGGCGTTCCCCCTCGACAAGAATTCCCAGGATTTCGAGTTCTTTAGCCGTGTAGTGGCCATCCCGGGTAAAGAGCAGTCCCCGGGCGGTATAGTCGCGCAGCTGCGCTTCGGAGATGCCGAAACGTTCGCAGAGCGTTTCGGCGGCATAGTGCTCCTGGTGGGCCGCCCCCATGATTACGTCGAGGGTGTCGAGGAGGGTTTCGAATCCCCGGTTAACGTCGAACCTCTCCCTGGCAAGCAGGGCTTTGAGCTCGTCGATGGAGCAGTTGAAATGCTTTTGAAGGTACTTGATGAACTGGATGATTCCGACGCAGCTGTCATCGTAGAGGTGCTGGTTCGGTTTGGGTTTGAGCGGTTCGGGAAGCAGCCCCTCTTTAATATAAAAAAGAATGGTGGATTTCGGCGTTTCGCTTTTCTTGACCAGTTCGTTCATTTTCATCGGCATGCACGTCTCCTTCTGTTCCACAGTGATCGAAATGTTTCCAACCACTTTACAGGAGGAGAACTTAGAATTATATAAAGTGTAAAGTTACACTTGACAAAGTAGTTCCTTTAGGTTACTATTTGGTAGTCTATAACATAAAACGACAGATTATGCTGAATTCCGGAGGATATTCGCTATGACGATTTACGATCTCAAACCGAAGTTCCAGGCGCTGCTCCGTCCCATCGTCGAAGCGTTGGCGCAGAAAGGCGTCACTCCCAACCAGGTGACCCTCGCTGCGCTGGCGCTTTCGGCAGGGGCGGGATGCGCCGTTGCACTGGCCCCCGCCTCGGCCTGGGCGCTCCTCTCCATTCCCATCGTGCTTTTCGTCCGGATGGCCCTCAACGCCATTGACGGTATGCTGGCGCGCGAACACGACATGCGAAGTGAGCTCGGAGCGGTGCTGAACGAACTCGGAGACCTGCTTTCCGATGCATTTCTCTACCTACCCTTCGCGCTGATTCCCGGCGTGTCACCTCTTTGGGCCGTTCTCTTCGTCTTCGTCGGCATCCTGACGGAGACGGCGGGCATTCTGGCCCAGGCGCTGGGACGGGACCGGCGCTATGACGGCCCTATGGGAAAAAGCGACCGTGCCTTTTTGATGGGTCTGATCGCCCTGCTGCTGGGAGCGGGCGTCGCCCCGGGCCTCTGGTCGACGCTGCTGCTGGCTGCGGGGACGCTGCTGGGGGTGCGGACCGTCTATAACCGTGCCGCGGGAGGAATCGCATGATAGAACTTTTTACGGAACTCTTCGGCGGACCGGGGGGGCCGGTCCTGTGGCTCGTTCTTGCCCTGCTGGCCCTGGCGACGCTGTGGGTGTCGGGCATCCGGCGTTACAGCTCATCGCAGGAGCTGAAACAGCGGGTGCAGTCGTGGTGGGTGATCATCGGCCTGTTCATCGTGGGGGCGATGCTTCACGCGACGGTGGCGATGTTCTTTTTCGGGCTGATCAGCTATCTGGCGCTCAAGGAGTACTTCACCCTCATTCCGACGCGCCGCACCGACCGCCGGATCATCTTTTACGCTTATCTCTCCATCCTCTTTCAGTACGGTTTCGCGGGGGTGCAGTGGTACGGGATGTTCATCATCTGGATCCCGGTCTACCTCTTCTTGCTGCTGCCGTTCAGGCAGGTGCTGATCGGGGAGACGAAGGGGTTCCTGGAGCATACGAGCCGGGTGCAGTGGGGGCTGATGATGTTCGTCTTCGGTTTGAGCCACATCGCTTACATGATGACGCTTCCGCCGCTGCCCGGCGCGGAGGCGGGCGGACGGGAACTGGTGCTCTACCTCGTCGTGCTGACCGAGCTCAACGACGTACTGCAGTACCTCTGGGGCAAGAGCATCGGGCGGCGGAAGATCGTTCCCAAAGTGAGTCCCAACAAGACCGTCGGAGGATTTGCGGGAGCGTTCGTCACGATTTCGGCGTTGGCGGTCGCACTCTCCTTTCTGACGCCGTTTACATGGTACGAGGCGCTTTTTGCGGGGATGCTCATCAGCGGTGCCGGTTTCGTCGGCGACGTGGTGATCTCGATGATCAAGCGCGACATCGGCGTGAAGGATTCGGGGAGCATGCTGCCGGGGCACGGCGGTATCCTTGACCGGGTGGACAGCCTTACCTATACGGCGCCGCTCTTTTTTCACTATGTCTACTACCTTTACTACTAGGAGACGGGGATGCTGAAGTTACTCTTTTTCGCACTGGTGGTCCGCCCCTTCGTCCTGATCGCGACGGGGGTGCACGTGCGCGGGCGGGAGCATATCCCGGCGTCGGGTGCCTGCATCGTCGCTTCGAACCACAACAGCCATCTCGACACCCTCGTACTGATGAGCCTCTTTCCGCTTTCGGAACTTGGCAGGGTCCGGCCGGTGGCGGCGGCGGACTATTTTATGACCAATCGGCTGGTTGCGTGGTTCTCCCGGACGGTCATCGGCATCATTCCGCTGGAGCGCAAACCGAGCCGGAACGGGGGGCATCCGCTCGCCGAGGTGGAGCAGGCGCTTCGGGAGGGGTCGGTGGTCATCATCTTCCCGGAGGGGAGCCGGGGCGAGCCCGAAGCGATGAAGCCCTTCAAGGCGGGGGTCGCCCACCTGGCGAAAGCCCTCCCCGAGGTGCCCGTCGTTCCCGTCTGCCTCTACGGGGCCGGGAAGAGCCTGCCCAAGGGGGAGGCGCTTTTCGTCCCCTTCGTCATCGACGTCGGCATCGCACCGGCGGTGCGCTACGAAGAAGAGAGTACGGCGGCGTTCACCGAGGCGCTGGAGGCGACCGTCAGGACGCTGTGCGAACAGTATAAAAACCATCAGGGAGAGGAGCTATGAGAACCGTGGATATCCATACCCACCTGCTCAGCAGCGAGGTGGCGTTCGACCGCTTTTACGACAAGCTGGCGCTGCGTTTCGTCGGCAAGCAGTTCGGTCTCGACGCCAAAGAGCTGGCCCGGGACCCCTATACGGCGTACGTCCGTGCGCTGACTGACGGGGTGCGAAACTCGGAACATGTGGAGAAGATCGTGCTCTTCGGGGTCGACGACCGGGTCGATGCGGCGGGGCGGACCCTGCACAAGGATGCGACGGTCTGCGCCACGAACGAGGATCTGCTGGCCGTCTACGAGGCCCATCCTGACGTCGTCGTTCCCTTCTTCTCCATCAATCCCATGCGGCCCGACGCCCTGGAGCTGATCGACCGCTACGTCGCCCACGGATTCAAAGGGGCGAAGTTCCTGCAGAACTACTGGGGCGTCGACACCCGCGAAGCGCGATACCGTCCCTATTTCGACAAGCTGGCGGAGCTGGGGCTGCCGCTCATCGTGCACGTGGGGAGCGAAAGCAGCGTCCACTCCTTCCGGGAGTGCGAGTCGATCGCGATGCTCGATCAGCCGCTGGAAGCGGGGGTCAACGTCATCTGCGCCCATATGGCCCTGAGTTACGAGCCGCGCCGCATCGTCCGGGCGCTCTCGAAAAATCCCCGTCATTACAACGGGGAGTATTTCACCCTGCTGGAGATGCTGGAGCGGCACGAAAACCTCTACGCCGACATCTCGGCGCTGCTGACCCCGGTGCGTGCCAAGGTGCTGCGCCATCTCAGCGAGCAGCGGCAGATCCACGACAAACTGCTTTTCGGCACCGACTTCCCGGTGCCCTTTTTTATGCGTCTGAACAGTTACGACCTCCCCTGGCGGGTGCGTTCGCGGCTTTCGAAAGTGGAAAACCCCTTCGACCGCTATGCGAAGGCGATGCTGGAGTATTTCGGACCGGAGAACCCGGTCTATACCAATTATGAAAAAGTGCTGCGACTGCACACTACACCAAAGGAGCAATGATGAATATGACAACCGGAACCTTCGAAACTTTTGACAACAGCCCGCTGTTCTACCGGCGGTGGAGCCCGGAGACGGGCGGAAACGGCCGCGTTATGCTGCTGCTGCACCGGGGGCACGAACACTCCGAGCGTCTCGACGGGGTCGCCAACAACCCTGTCTTCGCCGACTACACCATCTACTCCTACGACTACCGGGGGCACGGCCATACCGAAACCCCGGCAACGTACGAGTTCATGACCCTGGTGCGGGATCTCGACGCGTTCGCGCGGTTCGTCTGCGCCACGGAGGGCAAAGCGATGGGAGAACTCTTCGTCGTCGCGAACTCGGTGGCGGGCGTCGTCGCCTCCACCTGGGTACACGACTTCGCCCCGAAGATTGCGGGGATGGCGCTGATCGCACCGGCCTTCCATATCAAGCTCTACGCGCCCTTTGCCAAGGAGTTCCTGGAACTTGCCATCCGGTTCAAACCGGAGATGAATATCAAATCCTACGTCAAGGCCCACTACCTGACCCATGACGTCAACGAGCAGCTTCGCTACAACGAAGACCCGCTGATCACTCCCAACATCCCCGCCCGGCAGCTGACGACGCTGCTCGATACGGGACGCCGGGTCGTGGCGGATGCGCAGGCCATTGCCGTGCCGACTCTGGTGCTCTCCGCAACCAGTGATTATGTCGTCGACAGCCGGGTGCAGGGAGACTTCTACGCCAAACTCTCGTCACCGCTGAAGCGGTTTATTCCGCTCGAAGGGTTCTACCACGGCATCCTCTACGAAGAGGGGGCCCAGCAGGCCGTCGACGCCATCGGCGCGTTCATGGAGGAGAGCTTCGCCGCCGAAGCGGCCGCTGCGCCGCTGGAGACGATGGTCCGCTGGACCCGGGACGAGTGCGACCGCATCGCCTTCGGTTCCATTCCCGTGCCTCGGGAGATCGGCTATCGGCTGCAGCGCTTTTTGATGAAGCAGCTCGGGTTTATGAGCGAGGGGATCAGCGTCGGCCTGCGCTACGGGTTCGACTCGGGGGTGACCCTCGACTACGTCTACGAGAACGAGGCCCGGGGGGTGTCGAAACTGGGCGAGTGGATCGACCGCGGTTACCTCGACAGCATCGGCTGGAAGGGGATCCGCCAGCGCAAGGTGAACAGCATCGCGACGATCCGGGAGACCATCGAGACGCTGCTGGCGGCGGGGGAGCCGGTGCGCATCCTTGACATCGCCGGGGGACCCGCCCGCTACCTGATCGAACTGGCGGCGGAGTACCCGCAGATCGAGGTGCAGGTGCGCGACTACCAGGAGCAGAACGTCGAGCAGGGGAGACGGCTCGCCATGGAGCGGGGACTCTCGAACATTTCCTACGCCCAGGTCGACGCCTTCGACCCGGCGAGCTACGACCCGGAGGGGTACCGTCCCAACATCGCCGTGATCTCCGGCGTCTTCGAGCTTTTCGGGGAGAACGCGCTCATCGGCAACGCCATCGCCGGGGTTGCTTCCATCATCGCCGAAGGGGGCTACCTGGTCTATACCGGACAGCCCTGGCACCCGCAGCTCGAGCAGATCGCCCACGTGCTGGGGAACCATCAGCAGGAGCGCTGGGTCATGCGCCGCCGGAGCCAGGTCGAGCTCGACCGGCTCTTTGAAGAGGCGGGGTTCGAAAAGCGGGGGATGAAGATCGACGACTGGGGGATCTTCACCGTTTCCGTGGCCCGTTTCGGCGGCGGACAGTAGGCCATGTACACGTTTGACCCCGCCCCCGGGGCGAAGGCGACGCTCAAGGAGCGGTTCGTCTGGATGCTCTTTATGGGGATTTTTTTCTTCCTGCTCTACGGTTCGGCCAACCAGTACGCCGGGCTCACGGGTCCCCACCCGTCACTCTTTATGGCGTGGGAGCGGGAGATCCCTTTCGTTGAGGCGTTCATCGTCCCCTATATGTCGTCGGACCTGCTTTTCTGCATCGCCTTTTTGCTCCCCTATACCCGGTTCGAACTGCGGGTGCTCGCGGCGCGGGTGCTTTTTATCATTGCATTCTCCGTGGGGTGTTTCGTACTCTTTCCGCTGCAGGTCGGGTTTGAAAAACCGGAGATTGGGACGTTTCACATGCTGTTCGGGATGCTCGAAGCGGACCTCCCCTATAACCAGGCGCCTTCCCTGCACATCGGCTTTGCGGTCGTGCTCTGGGCTTCCATGCGTTCACACCTGCGTCACCCGCTGCTCAAGGGGGCGCTGGCACTCTGGTTCTGGCTCATCGCGCTTTCGACCCTGCTGGTCTACCAGCACCATTTCATCGATCTGCCCACGGGGGCGGCGGTGGGGCTCGCTTCCTTCTACGCGGTGCCCGCAGGGCGGCCAAGTCTGCTGACGCGGGGCTTCACGACGCCGCGCAGCCTGAAGATGGGGCTTTACTACCTCCTCGGTGCCGCGGCGTGCATCGTCGGGGCGTTTTTCGCCGGTGCGGCGGCGGTCGTGCCGCTCTGGGTCGGCGCGTCGCTGCTGGCGGTGAGCGTCGTCTATGCCTTCGGGCTGGAGGGCGTCGTACGGAGCCGAAGTGAAGGGGGACCCGTCACCCTGCCGCGCTGGGCGCTCTTTTTCCCCTACTTCGCCGGGAACTACCTCTCGTGGCGCTACTACCGGAACAGGCTGCCGCTGGTGAGCCATGTCAGGGATCATGTCTACATCGGGCGCTACCCGGGCCATGAAGAGTACGAGGGGCTTCGGGATCTGGGGATCGAGCGGACCATCGATCTGGCGGCGGAACAGCCCTTCCACAAGACGCCGCTTCCCAGGCATCACTTTCCGCTGCTCGACCAGACCATTCAGAGTCCCGAGGCGCTGCACAAAGTGGTGGAGGCGATCACGTTGGATGGTCGGCCCGTCGACGTGCATTGCGCTCTGGGGTTGTCGCGGAGCGTGCTGGCGGTGTCGGCGTGGCTGATCTACCGGGGGTGTTCGTACGAGGAGGCGGAGGCGGTGATGCGCCGGGTCCGCCCGGGGTATGTGCGCGCTCCGTACATGCGGATCACGCTGGAGCTCTATGCAGATTATCTGCGGGATAGAGGCCGTTAGCGATACCGCTCGGGCAGCAGACTTTTGTAGGTGGAAAACGCTGCGGCGTAGCCCGCCTGGCGTTGGCGCTCCTCGCGAACGG
This sequence comes from Sulfurimonadaceae bacterium, assembly GCA_050292215.1. Taxonomy (GTDB): domain Bacteria; phylum Campylobacterota; class Campylobacteria; order Campylobacterales; family Sulfurimonadaceae; genus SZUA-415. Next base: position 26,170 of record JBNKLF010000006.1, read on the forward strand.
AGTCGACGTTCAGGTCTGCGGCGATCTCCATGATATCTCTTTCGGGAAAAATGTCGCGCTCCGCGGCGATTTCGTCGGCGAGCATGCGGATCTGGTCGCTGGAAAAGCCCTCCGTGAAACTGCTCAGACCCTCCAGAATGGCTTCTCTGTTTTCGGGGTCCAGGGCGACGCTTTTGCGTTCGAGCATCCGCTCGATGAAGACGCGCCGTTCGTCGTCCTCGAGATCGAAAATGGGGAGCTTGATCTCCACGCGACGCTGGAAATCGACGGGGAACATCTGCGGGCGGGAGGTGTTGAAGACCCAGAAGATGCGGCCGCGGTCGTGGGAGTCGGCCATCCAGTCGAGGAAGATGCCGGTGAGTTCTTGGTCCGTCTGGTGGGCATCATCGGCTTCGGGGTCGGGGAAGAGTTTGTCCGCTTCGGGCTTGAAGATGACGATCTTGTCGAAGGAGCGGGCGATCATTTTGATCTTTTCGACGATGACGGCGGTCTCCCCGTACCATTTGGATTTGATGGTGCCGAGTTTGATGACAGGAAGGCCCGCTTCGTGCAAAAAGGCTTCGGTCTGAAAGTCTTTGCCGGTCCCGGTGGCGCCGATGTAGGCCAGGGCCCGCCAGGGGTGGTTGCCCTGCATTCTGCGGATCAGCGACCGGGCCTTCTCCTTGAGGGGCTCGTACCCGATGACGTGGTCGAACCCGTAGGAGGGATGGATCACCTGCACGTGGCCCCCGAGATTTTTCTCGATGATGGAGGCGACCTCTTCGCGGATCTGCTGTCGGATTTTTCCGGGCTCCTGCTTGAGAATGGCGCGCAGGGTGGAGAGGGTGATGCCCGCGGAACGGGCGGCGATGTCACCGACATCTTCGGTCGGGATGCCGCGGCCATGCACGGCGTTCTCATAGGCGATGAAATCCCGGCGCTGCGCTTCGTCGGGGAGGGGGACTTCGATAGGGAAGGTGCCGCCGATGGTCCGGATGCCTTCGTGGATGGAGAGAAAGCTCGAAGCCAGCAGAATGACCGCATCGCTCGAACCGATGAAATCGGAGCTGTCGAGCATCTCCCGGGCCAGCGCCAGGGCGAGCTTCTCGTCGTTGCCCATGTATTCGATGGGTTTGTTGGGGAAGACCAGGTCGGCGTCGTCGATGATCACCACGAGGTTTTTCAGCGCTTCGGGACCGTGCTTGGCGCGCATTTTGCGGTAGGAAGCGAGGAGCACCTTGATCATGTGAAGGCCCGAAAGAATGTCGTACTTCGTCTGGGCGTAGTCGAGGGAGAAGGCTTTGGCATGCACCTCTTTGAGGGTTTCGTCGAGGGCGTAGAAGGCGTCGCGGTGCGCCTCTTTGGTGTAGCGCATCCCCGCGGAAGGGCTGAAATAGACGACATGGTTGTTGGCTTCGAGTTCGTGGATCAGGATCTCTTCGATCTGGGCCGTTTTTCTCGTCGTTCCCTCATGGTAGAGGGCGATGTCGTGGATGTTCCCGGTCACGGCGAAGAGGTTGGCCGTGGTGTTTTTGTAGGCGGTGGCGATGCGGTCGTAGAGGTTCATGGCGTGGGAGTCTCACTTGTCAGGGGGTGTTGGGGCAGGGCGTCGGGGTGTTCGAGGGTGAAGTCGGCTTCGTTCTGTTTGTAGTCGGGGTCGAAACATTCGTGTTTGACCTGTGCGATCCAGCTGACGGTCTGCGGCGATGTGATCCGTTCGCCCATGGAGAGGGTTTCTCCCGCATGGGGGTGGGGCGCGTCGAAGGCGATCTTGGCGCCGGTATGGTCGCCGCCGTCGTAGTGGCGGGTCACCGCCACGAGCCGCGTCGCCAGGGCGGGAACGTCCCCGTCGAGGTCGTGGGTGACGAAGATGATGGTCAGCGCGTTGCTGTTTTTGAGTTCGATGAGGCTTTCACGGATGGACATCTTGGTCTCCGGGTCGAGGGCGGAAAAGGCTTCGTCCATCAGCAGGACCGCCGGTTTCATCACGAGGGCCGAGGCGATGGCGACGCGCTGTTTTTGGCCGCCGGAGAGCTGGTGGGGGAACTTGTGGGCATGCTCTTCCATCTGCACTTTGCGCAGACACTCCAGAGCCTCTTCGTCGATCGCCTTCGTAAACGCCGTCGGGATGCGCAGTGCGCGCAGGGTGTCGTAGAAGAGGTTCTGCATGAAGGAGCAGCGGTCGAGGTAGAGCCCCTGGGTGACGTTTTCCAGGGCGGTGCGGTTGGGAAAGAGCGAATAGTTCTGGGGGATGAACCCCATGTGGCGGTTGGGGCCTTTGACCTTCCGGCGGTTGACTTCGACGCTGCCGTACCTGGGGTGTTCCTCCCCGAGAATATGCCGCAGCAGGGTGGATTTTCCCGCCCCCGAAGGGCCGACGAAACAGACGATCTCTCCCTGGCGGATATCGAGGTTGATCGACTTCAAAACGGTCTTGTCGCCGTAGATGACGTCGAGATTTCTGACCGTGATCAGGGGTTCTGCGCGGCTCATGTACGGTCTCCGTGGTACCAGGGGTAGCGTTTCCGGATGATGAACTCGATGCCGTAGAAGATTGCGACGGCGATGAGGGTGATAACGATGATGTAGGGGAAGATGATGTCGTTGGCCGAAAAGCGTTTCATGATGAAGATGCGCGTTCCGAGGCCGTCCTGCGCCCCCAGGGTCTCGCCGTAGAGCAGGGCGAACCAGACCAGCGGCAGGTTGATCTTGAGCGACTGCAGAATGCCGGGCATCACCATGTAGAGGTTCTCACGGGCGAGTTCGGGTTCGCTGGCCCCCTTGGTAAAGAGGAGGGTGTTGAGATTGCGCGGGATCTTCCGGATCTGGTTGACGATGTCTTTGACCAGGACGAAGAAGAGCGCCATGAAGATGAAGAGAATGCTCAGTTCGTACCCCGGGTCGGCGACCATGAAGAGTACGGGCACGATCGCGGCGGGGGGGATGGCGCTGAAGACGTTGATGACGGGCATCACCAGGGCGTTGGCATAGGGGTAGGTCCCGGCCGCGACGCCGACGAAGAGCGCCAGCAGTAGTGCGATGGCGATCCCGGCGCTCAGGGAGATGACGGAGGCCTTGAGGTCTTCGACGAACTGCCGTTTGCCGCTGCGCCGATCGACCTTCACGGCAAAATCGGTGATGGCGTCATACATCTTCACGACCCCGGGCAGTACCTTGTCCCGGGGATTCTCCGCGAGGCGCTGCAGCGACGCCTGGTGGTAGAGCGTCGCGGCGATGAGAAAGGGGATCGCGCCGAGCACGATCTTCCACAGCAGGGGAATCGTGGCCCGGTTGCCGAATCGGAAACGCATCAGCGGATCCCGAAGAAGACGCTCGCAGGGGCGGAGGCGTCGCCGCCCTTTTTGCCCTGAAGTTCATAGGCGACCGGTTCGGCGAGAAACTCGTTCTCCGCGGCGAGGACGTAGGTGTCGGCCTGGAGCGCGGGAAGCTGTTGGGTGTAAAACGCCGTCTCCTCCGCCGGGGTAAAGATCATTGCGCCGTTGAGCATGGTTTTGGCTTCGCCGAGGGAGGAACCCATATCGTCGGCGATGGCGGTCATGAAGGCGTTGTACTCTTTGCCCCGGCCCGCGTGGATCACTTCGGCCGTCTTGTCCCAGCAGGCCCGCAGCAGGTCCGCTTTCTTCTCGAAATCGGGAACCTCTTTGCCCAGGACGATCATGTCGACGATGATCCCGGGGAAATCGGCGCTGGAGGCGAGGGTTTTACGGCTGTCGGTCTGCTGGACGAGGTATTCGAGGGCCGGGTTCCAGGTGACGATGTTGTCGATCTTGCCGGCGTCGTAGGCGGCGCGCAGGTTGGAGTCGAGGTCCATGTGCTTGACGGCGACGTCCCGGTAGGGGTCCATGCCCGCTTTTTTGGCGACTTTCACCCAGAGCTGTTCCGAGATCGACTTGGTGACCATCCAGATCTCCTTGCCTTTGAGGGCCGCGACGCTCTCGGCATGGCGGGCGATCAGGCCGTCGTTGCCGTTGCTGTAGTCCTGGAGGACGACGGCGACGCTGTCGCGGGAAGAGAGTGCCGTCATCTGGTCGAGGTTGGTCACGGTGACCGCATCGGCGTTTCCGGTGGTGAAAAAGTTGAGCGATTGGAGATAGTCGGGGTAGTAGACGATGGTGAGTTTGCAGCCGTGCTGCTGCTCGATGGCGTCGTAGAGGCCCGCTTTCTTGGAGGCGTTAACGGCGTTCCAGTTGACGTAGGCGGAGGTGGTGAGGGTCACTTCGCATTGGGAGGCCCAGAGTGTGGTGGAAAGGGCCAGGGCGGCCAGAGCGGTCAGGGTGGTTTTCATCGTTTCTCCTTCAGGTTATAGGGTGCGTTCGGTATCGTTGGCGACCGGTACGTCGCCGCCTGCTTCTTTGGCTTTGCGCGCCGCGGCACGCTGGGCGAGGATCTCCTGGAGCTTGGCGTTGCTCTGGACGGCCTGTCCCTGGGCCTTGTAGCGATCCATCCGTTTCTCCGTGTCGGCTCCGGAGGCGCGGCTCATGGTCTTTGCCGTCGCCTGTTTCTTGCGGATCGTCTCGCGGATGGCATCGACGCCGGAGCGGTCGATGGACTTTTTGAGCCCCATCTCCTCGCGGGCGAGGTTCTCTTCGAGAGTCGCCAGGGCCAGGTCGGAAACCGCCTCCTCCTCTTCGCGCTTGATGTCGTTGATCTCGTCGCGGATCTTGTTGAGCATCATCTGCTTCTCTTCAAGCTTCTGTTCCATGTCGACGATCTCGGCGGCGAGGCGCTCCTGCTCGATGTCGATCTCCGCCTGCCGGCCGTCCATGCGGTTGAAGTCCTCGAGTGCCTGAAGGTCGTCGGGGTTGGATTCGACGACGGTGATGATCCCTTCGAGGGTCCGCTGCAGGGCGATCTCCTCTTTGTTGAGGGCTTCGAGACGGACCTCTTTCTGGGATTTGAGGTTTTCGATGCCCGAGACGCCGCTGACGACCTGCTCAAACTGTGAGATCAGCTGATCGCGCAGGGCGGTGTAGCCGGCGCGGACGCCGTCTTCGCTGCCGGTGTAGACGCTGTCGGCGACACGGTTGGCCTTGTATTGGCCGAGGGTGATGATCGCCATAAAGATGCGACCGATGGATTGCAGTAGTTTTCCCATTATGTTTGCTCCTTGCTGGGGGATGAATATCTGGCCTTGATGGCCTCGAGTTCGCTGCCGCTATGGCTTGAGAGGCTGTGCAGCTTCTCCTGTACCGCCTTGGCGGCATCGATGGCTTCTTGAAGTTCCGATGTTTCGAAATCCTCCTTTTCGTGTGTTTTGGATGTGAGCGCGGCGAGCCTGGAGACCGCCAGCACGTAGGAGTGGGTCAGGGCCCGTAGGCTTTTTGAAAGGCGTTCGAGCTTGGCCTCGTTCTGGCGGTAGGCGTCGAACACTTCCAGCAGCTGCTCCTTTTCCCCGGCGGCGGGGTGCTGCGCCAGCTGCTCCTTGATGCGCTCGATGGGCACCGAGGCCTGCACGACCAGGATGTCGTTGATCTCGCTGAGCAGCGCGACGCCGGACTCGAAGGCCTGGGCCGCTTTGGACTCGAAATGGGTCCGGGAGTTTGCGGCGATGATCTTCTGTTTCGACAGGGCGTTTCGAAAGGCGTCGTACTGATACTGCAGATCGATCTTCAGCGCGTCGTAGGCGGGGTAAGCCGAGAGCTCCATGGTCTCGAAGGTGTGCCGCAGCGCGTCGCGGCGCTGCGTCTCCTGCTGCCGCATGTAGTCGCTCACTCCCATTTCCGCCAGTGCCTCCACGTTGTAGAACCAGTGCCACCAGTAAGAGATGCCGACGATGCTTACCAGCGCGATGATATTGAAGACCTGCAGGTTCCAGGGCCAGTCCGCGAACATCATTCCCAGTGACGCCAGGGAGGGGAGCAGCACCCCCGCCAGGGTGAGGGCGCTGTATTTGAAGCGGTTCCAGATGTAGTGGCGGGCATACTCCTGATGGGACACAAATGCTCCTAGTAGTCGACAAACAGCAGCTCGACGCGGTTGTTATCGTTCAGGTAGCGGTAGTAGTTCTCCCCCGTGGTCGGCGGACGGACTCCTTTGGAGCCGAGCCCGACGGGGTGAATGCGGTTTTTGTCGATGGACCAGTATTTGGTCAGGTATTCGTAGACGCGCCGGGCTTTCTCCTCGGTACGCGTGACCATCTGCTCTTCGCTGAGCCCCCGCGCCTTGCCCGAGCGTCCGACGATGGCGACGTAGTAGTCGAAGTTGTTGATGCTGTTCTGGGCGAAGTCGTCGAGGACCCTCTTCGCTTCCATGTCCAGCCGTCCGTCGCGCAAAAAGGTAATTTTGAGGTCGTCCCGGGTGAACTTGGGGTCTTTGATGAGCTTGAGCCAGGTGGCATGGGCGATGGGGCTGTAGACGCGCTCCTCCTTCGGCGGCGCGGTGACGGTGCCGGCGGGGTAGGCGGCGTAGGCGCGGCGGAGCAGATCGGGGAAGACGGCGTTGCGGGAGTCGTCGTTTTTCAGCGGGTTTTCGGTCATAATGCCCATCTTCTGAAGCTTCACGGCCACGGCGTCGACGTAGTCGAGAATCTTGTTCAGCGAGGTGGAGTGGACCCGGAAGAGGGTGTAGGCGTTGTCGTCGAGACCGAAGAAGCGGATGCCGTCGAGGGAAGCGGAGATGTCCGCTTTCGTCAGCTCCCCGCCCTGTTTGATCTCGATCTCCTCAATCAGCGCGGGCATCTCCTTGCGGAAGCTGCCGACCGTTTCGTAGTAGCTCTTCAAAAAGCGTTCGAGGGCGTCGGGATGTTTGGCGAGAAAGGCGCGGTTGGCGACGACGACGTCGATGATCTTGCCCAGCTGCAATTCGTCGGAGCCCATCAGCACGATGAACCCCTTCTCTTTCGCCTTGGTGATGTAGGGCTCCCAGAGGCCGACGATGTCGTATTTGCCCCCGAGCAGCCCCTGGTAGGTCTGTTCGATGTCCGGGTTGGCGTCGATGCCCCGGCCCTTGAGCAGCACGGGGAGGCTGGCGTCGACGGCCATGGAGCCGAGCATGAACTGGCTGGTGTAGGCGGCTTTGACCTGTTTGAGCCCTTTGAGGGCATCGATGTTGGGGAAGACCTTGGGGTTGGCCACGACGGCGTCGGAACCTTTCGATTCGGAGACGGCGGCGATGATGAGCGGCGTTTTGAGGTCGTCGGGTTGTGTCAGCGAGAGCTGCTCGAGGTAGTCGTGGATCGGCATGACGGCCAGATCGAGTTGGCCTTCGATCAGTTTGGCGAAACGCTCCGGGTAGTTGGCGTTGTCGTCGAGCAGCGTCATGGAGAGGTCCGCCTCCTCGAGGGCCCTGCCGAAACGTTTGGACTCGAGGATGGAGTAGCCCAGGTAGCCGTCGTAGCCCAGTCGGATGTCGAGACTTCCCCGGTGCTCTTTGAGGAGGTTCTTGGACTTGAAGGCGGTGACGACTTCGTCGACGCTTTCGGAGATGCCGGCGTATTTCCAGAGCCCGAGGGTGACGGCTGAGAGGAGCAGGAGAAAGCCCGTCAGACCGAGGAAGACGCGGGTCTTGTTTTGCTGCATCAGAAATCCTGGGGAACGAAGCCGCCGGAGAAGGAGACTTCGGCTTTGACGGCGCGTTTCATGGCGTCGGAGAGCTGCCGGACCGAAGAGGCTTCGGTAAAGTCCGTGACTTCGCGAAGCCCGTGCCGTTGGATGTCGATGCCGATGGTCTTGATGGTGATTCCCTGCTCGATGGCGCGGTCGACTTCCTTGAACATCTTATTCGGTTCGTTGGCGGCACCGTCGGTAGCGATGACGATGGTGTAGTTGCCGTAGCCGGCCTGCCGCTGCTGCTGGCGGTGAAGTTCGGCGTTCATCAGGGCGATCGCCTTGGCGATGGGAGTGCTGCCGATGGCCCGTAATCGATAAACACTCTGTATCAATGAAGCGCGGTTGTTTGAATCGAGAGGCTGCAGCGGGAAGATATATCCTGTATTCAGCGCGTAGATGCCCAGGTTGAAGTCGGCGGGGAGCTGGGTGATAAAGGCTTCGGTCGCCTGCTGGGCACGTCGGAGCTTGGAACCGTTCATGGAGCCGCTGTCGTCAAAGACAACGATGACGTTTTTGCGAAGCATGGGGTCTTCTTGTGCATGAAGGAGCGGGGCCGAACACAAAAGAGCCGCAATCCAGAATTTCTTTAAAAGGTTCATTTAGAAATCCTGAACTTCGTTGAATTCGGAGATCTCGGCGTTGTAGTTGGTCAGAACGAATTCGACGCGCATGTTTTTCATGAACTGCTCTTCGTTGTTGGGACGTTCGTAGACCGGTGCGTCCCCTCCCGCTCCGAGGACGACCATACGGGCGGCGTCGAGGTCGTAGTTGTGTTTTTTGGCGTAGTCGACGATGGCCCGTTTGACGGCATTGGCCCGCTCTTTGGAGGTGCGGTTGGCGGCGTTGCGGACGTTGTTGCGTTCGGTTTTGATGAGCTGCGCGCTCATAGTCTGCAGGTTGTAGGTGTGGCCGGTGACCTTTTTGAGGTAGCGCTCGACTTTCACCAGACCACCGCTGTTTCGGGCTTCTCTGAATTCAACGGCTTTGTTCCATGCCCGCAGCAGCTGGGGGTCGACGTTGCCGACGATCTTGATGATGGCACCGCCGTAGGTCGCCGCCAGACGGATGGCCTCTTCGAAATCCGAACCGTAGGCCTTTTCGGAGAAGTCGCTCTGGTTGGGTTTGAAGTAGATGGTTTTTTTGAAGATGTCCTGTCCCTGCCCCCTGGTGTCGAGCTCCTGGATCTTGCCGACGACTTTGGCTTCGGCCTGTTTGCTCAGGTGCTTCACCGTCGCCTGTTGGGCGACTTTGACGCCCCAGTCGTATTTGCCGACGGCAAGGGATGCGGTGCGGATGTAGCCTGCTTTTTTGTAGGCGGCGACGATCTCGGCGCTTTTACGGTCGAAGTTGATGAGGTTCGAGGGGCTGTAGAGGAAGTCGTCGGAGCGCTTGCGGTCGTGGAACCGGGTCTCGTCGCGCATGCCGATCATATCTTCGATGCCCTGTCTGCCGCTTCCGAAGAGCAGCGCGGCACCCTCTTTGACCAGGGCGTCGTCCATGACGTGTCCGCGTGATTCGAGGTAGGCGTCCCGGATGCGTTTGATGGTCTGGGGGTTCTGTTTGGCCCAGTCGGCGCGCACGTAGATGACGTCTTTGATCGCGTCGCTCATCACTTTGGTCGTGGTGAGGACGTGCAGTCCGGGAACGGCGTATTCGCCGGTGGTCAGCGTCGCGGCGCTCGGAGAGATGACGAAGGCGATGTCGATGGAGGCGTCTTCGGCGATGGCGGATTCGGGGGAACCCTCTCCGAAGAGGTTGGCGGTGTATTTGACCGTAACGTCGTCGAGGTTCAGGTTGATGGAGTTGAGGAGCTGGATGAGCCAGCCCATATGGGGACCGCCCCACTGGATGGCAACGACGGGCTTCTTGCCCGACTTGGCCATCGCCTTGAGTTCGTTGAGGTTTTTGATCCCTTTGCGAGCGACGATGACGTCGCCGCCCAGGGAGTCGGAGACCGAGTGGAAGACGATCATGTCGATGCCGCTCTTTTTGAGGGCGTCGGCAATCATGATACCCGAGCCGACGGTCTGGCGTACGAAGGGGGTTTTCCCGTCGAGGACGTCGTTGAGCTGGGCGATGGGGTCGTCGACGAGCTTGATCCCGTTGGGGAAGAGCTGCTTGTTGTCAACGGCCAGCAGGGCGTCCGCCCAGGTGATGACGGGCATGTGATAGTTGCCGGAGACGGGTTTGACCGTGCGTTGCTTGACCTGGTCGGCAAAGGGGACCGGCTTGACATAGGTGCTGGCGAAAAGTGTGGAGGTTGCGAGGAAGAGTGTGAGAAGCAAATTGCGTAGTGACATGATACTGCCTGTGGTAATTTAAGTTAATTTTCATCGTTAGTATAACATGAATAATAAGACATAAAATAGAACAGTATATTTTGATAGGAGCATATTATGGTTCATCGCGCAGTCGTCGATAGTGACCGCCGCCACGGCGGGCGGCAGGAGAAGTTACGGGTTTTTTTGGGTTAGTTCAGGGAAGCGGGGTCGGTGATCTTGCCGGTGACGGCGGAGGCTGCGGCGACGGCCGAGTTGGCGAGGTAGACCTTGGAGCTGCGCGAGCCCATGCGGCCGACGAAGTTGCGGTTGGTGGTGGAGATGGCCACTTCGTTGTCGCCGAGGATGCCCATGTAGCCGCCCAGACAGGCGCCGCAGGTGGGGTTGGAGACGACGCCGCCGGCGTCGACGATGATGTCGATGTAGCCCGCTTTGGTCGCTTCGCGGAGGATGCGCTGGGTGCCCGGGGTGACGATGAGGCGGACGTCTTCGTGCACCTTGCGCCCTTTGAGGATCTCCGCGGCGATCTTGAGGTCGGAGAGGCGGCCGTTGGTACAGCTGCCGATGAACGCCTGGTCGACCTTGATCTCGTCGCTGACCGCCTGGGAGAGGCTGTGGCCGTTGCTGGGCAGGAAGGGGTAGGCGATGACGGGTTCGAGCGCCGCGACGTCGATCTCGAGGACCTGGACGTAGGTCGCGTCGGCGTCGGAAGTGTGAATTTTCGGTTCGCGGGCCAGCGGTTTGTCGGCGAGGAACGCGGCGGTGACGTCGTCGTAGGCGACGATGCCGCTCTTGGCCCCGGCTTCGATGGCCATGTTGCACATGGAGAAGCGGTCGTCCATGCTCAGGTGGCCGATGGTGTCGCCGACGAATTCCAGCGTGCGGTAGAGCGCGCCGTCGACGCCGATCATACGGATCACTTCGAGGATGATGTCCTTACCGGTGGTGTAGCGGCCCGGTTTGCCGGAGAGCACGACTTTGATGCTTTCGGGAACCTTGAACCAGTTGCCGCCGGTGATCATGGCGAAGGCGAGGTCGGTGGAGCCCATGCCGGTAGAGAAGGCGCCCAGCGCGCCGTGGGTACAGGTGTGCGAGTCGGCGCCGATGATGACGTCGCCGGGAACGACGAGGCCTTTCTCGGGGAGCAGGGCGTGTTCGATGCCCATGTCTTTTTCGTCGAAGAAGTTCTTCATCTGATACTTCTTGGCGAAGTCGCGGCTGATGCGCGCCTGGTTGGCGGACGCGATGTCCTTGGCGGGGATGAAGTGATCGAGGACGATGGAGAAGCCGTCGGGGTTGGCGAGTTTCGTCGCGCCGGAGTCTTCGAACGCTTTGATGGAGATGGGGGTGGTGATGTCGTTGCCGATGACCATGTCGATGGGCACCCGGACGATCTCACCGGCGTGTACCGTTTTACCGGCGTGTTCGCTGAAAATCTTTTCGGTAATGGTCTGTCCCATAGTAAAAACCTCAAAAGGGAAATAGTGCGCGGATTATAGCAGTTTGAGGCTGTGGGGGAATTGAGGAGGTTTGTTCCTGCTGTTTGTGATAGCCGGACATGGTGTATGGCTATCATCGTTTTGGCGTAATAGTCGAACGGCGTTGCAGGGATATCGCGAGTTTTCGTAATAGTTGAACATTTGATTTGGGTTTTAAGAGGGTAAATGACGGGAAATATTGCAAAATGATATAGAATGTTTAATAGTAGAACATTGTTTATGTTAGATATTAATGCCAAATCGGGCTGATTTATATAGAATGTAGACTATTAAATAGTTATGAATTAATGCAGCAAAGATTCTTTTTGTAAGAGATAAATCAAATCAAAGGGTTTAAATCTAAATGAGTATTGAAATTAAATATGGAAAGCAAATAACTGACATTGACTGGGGATGTGAACATTTTGAAGTCGAATATAGTTCTCAGGGTGAAAATGTAAAGTTATGTTTCATTGAAATTTCAGATATTCAGAAGATAGCATCTGCACTTACAAGCCAAGTATTAAATACCTCATGGATGATGAAACTTGATAAAGGTACTAAACGTTCATATGATAAAACGGTTGAAGAAACTGCACAAAAACTAGTAGAAGTTTTTAAAAGTGCTGGTGGAACTGGTAAAGTAGCAAGTGAGTTTGGTGAGTCAATGGTTTCTATGGGCTCAGCAAGGGCATTAGAAATGTTATTTAATCATTTTGTATTGCCAGTGGCTGAACTATGGAAACCACAAGCAAAACAAAATGAAGGTTTTGATTTTCATACTGTATGTCCAGAAGAAGTTATAAATTTTGGAGAAGCTAAATTTTCTTCAGTGAAGAGTAAAAATCCACATTATGATGCAATTCCTCAGGCTTGTGATTTTATTGACGCAGAGAAACATTTTAGAGATAGAGTACATCTATTAAATTTAGTATCTGAAAATGCAATTAAAAATCTTGATGATGAAGACTTTGGTGTAATTGCTGCATTCTCTATTAATTCAGATAACCCTCTTGATATTCTCGAAAATGCATTTGAAAGTGCACAAAAAGAATTTTCTTCTAGAAATGTTAAATTTGTGTATCTTGTTGGAGTGAAACATTGAGTATTAAAGATTTAGTGGAAGATGGTGACCCATTTACTGGACTTTCTGAGATACTTGAACTATTGCATAAAGAAGGTCCTCTTAAAGCTGAAACTCTTGAAACACTCAGTTATTATAAACTGTTTCATCCAACTATTTTCTCTGAATTTGAAGAAAAAATCCTTGCAATGCTAGGACTTTTTTACAAAATACAAGACCCAAATGACATATATTCATTTTTACTTTCAGGAATCGGTGAGCAACATAAAAAAGATTATGGTGCATACTTAACTCCAGTTCAAGCAAGTATAAGACGTGCTATAGATACTCATCAAGTTGTTTCCATATCTGCACCAACAAGTGCGGGAAAATCTTACTCTATTCGTGATTTTATTGCTGAACAAGACGGCGATGCTGTTGTAGTTGTTCCTTCAAGAGCATTGATTGCAGAATATGTAAATACAATGAAACGAAAATTTAATGGCGATAAAAGAGTTATGATTTCTTCTTTTGTGGATAAGATTTTTACTAGTCGAGAACCACGTAGAATATTTATTCTTACTCCTGAAAGAGCAAGAGATCTTTTCTCATCTAGTTTGAATTTAAACCTTCAGGTATTTTTCTTTGACGAAGCACAAGTATCTGAAGAAAAAGAACGAGGTGTCATTTTTGATGTGCTTGTTAGAAGGGTTAAAAAACATTTCCCTAATGCTAAGCTTATTTTTGCGCATCCATTTGTAAGTAATCCAGATGCTCAGATCACAAAGCATAGTTTTCCTAGCGAGAGTGGCTATGCACGCTCATATCCATATGGTTCAGTAGGAAAACTATGTTTATTTCAACACTCTAATGAGAAAGACTATTTTTTTTCACCATTTCTTGAAAAAGGGTACTTACAAAAAAATTGTATTGAGTTCCAAGGTAAATTTGAGAATTTTGCATTTAATGGAGAACATACTGTTTTAGTCTATGTTTCCAAAGCTTCAATCTATAACGGATCATATCTTGACGATTTTGAGAAGTATATCAGTGCCTTTCCTGAAGTCGATGATGAAAATGCAATAGAAATAATAAATACTATTTCACATTTATTAGGTGCTGATGAAGCTGGTCACAATTCCAAGCTAGTGGCATTGCTAGAAAAAGGCGTTGTTATTCATCATGGTTCAGTTCCACTGGAAGTGAGGTTTCTCGTCGAAGATTTTATTAGAGAAGGTTACGCAAGAATTTGTTTCGCAACAAGTACACTAGCTCAAGGTGTGAATATGCCATTTGATATTGTTTGGTTAGAAAACAATCGTTTTCAAGGTGAAGATGAGCAAGATAGATCACTTGCATTTAAGAATTTGATAGGTAGGGCTGGGAGATCATCAATTGAAAATAAATTTGATTATGGCTATGTTTTTACAAAGAACCCAAAACTTTTTATTGAACGGATAAGCTCTGATTTTAGATTAGATGAAGAATCGGTTGTCGACGCTCCAATAGATGAATCAAATTTAGATTCGAAAGAATTAATAGAAGCAATTCGTTTAGAAACTTTTGATGATGACAAGCATATTCCTATGACAACAGTTGAAAGATTATCTCAATCAAATGTTCAGAAAGCTGCAAAGAGAATATTAGATATTCTTTACAGGAACAATCAAACAGTTAAAGAAAATACTTCTGGTATTTGGAATAACCAATATAGACAACAAATTAAAAAAGACTTTCGTTTAATTTTTGAAACTTCAATCAACCGCACGTTATACGATGGTGAAGGTGCTGTTTTTGATCAGGCGATTTCAATATTTTTACAAATGATACAAGGACGATCATTCCGTGAGATTGTTGGATATAGGTATAGTAATATTTCAAATCGTAATGAAAATCATCAAGGGAATGCTCAATTTTCACAGCCAGCAAGTACATTACCTAAGAGCACACTTACTAAAAAATACTCCATATTTGATCAAAATACCCTCGCAAGAGATGTCAGCTACGATGCTATTGTATTTGATACCTATGATTATGTTGATCAAGTGATATCTTTTTCGTTGTCTGATGCATTCATTGCAACATTCAAAATTTATGATGAACACACTCGGGATGATAGAGCAGAAAAGATGATTCAGCTCTTACAATTCGGCACAAATAATACTGACCACATGCTTCTAATGCGATATGGCTTTCCTCCTGAGAATGTAGCTGAAATTGCGCCATATATTCAGTTAATCAATGAAGAGAATATAATATTCAAACAAGAAATTGCTGAAGCTCCAAATCATATCCAATATTTGGTTGATTGGTATCGACCATGATAAAACAACAACGCCGAATCTACATAATCTTCATAACAAATCCTTGCACCGAGCAGCAAGCTGTCGGTGAAGTCAAACGTTAGATGACAAAAGGAGTCCAGAGAAAATGATAGATTTTCCAGCGGTTCTTGCTTCTGTGTTTTCGAACCTTATGCATACTTGGTACATCATCCCCATCGTCTTGATTCTTCTGTTTTTCAAATCACCATCCGGAAAAGGTCTACTCGGTGAAATGCTTGTGAATTTTGCCGTCAATGTACGACTCGATAAGCAAAAATATCACTTGATAAAAAACGTCACCCTGCCAACGGAAGACGGCACGACACAGATCGATCATATCGTCGTATCTGAATTCGGTATTTTCGTCATTGAGACGAAAAACATGAAGGGTTGGATCTTCGGAAACGAAAAACAGAAAACATGGACGCAAAAAATCTACAACCACACCGGCAAGTTTCAAAACCCGCTGCATCAAAACTACAAGCATGTAAAAACCATTGAGTCCGCCCTGGGGATAGACCAGAGCAAAATATTTTCTGTCATCGTTTTTGTCGGTGACAGCACCTTCAAAACCGAGATGCCCGAGAATGTGACCTATGCAGGCGGATTCATCGGCTACATAGAGTCCAAAACCGACAAAATCATATCCCGCGAAGAAGTGAGTCACATCGTGGCAGCCATAGAATCCGGCAGGCTGTCCCGGACGCTAAAAACCCATAGAGAACACGTCTGGCATGTTCAAAACATTGTTGAAGCAAAAGAGAACACAAACCTATGTCCTAAATGCGGAAGCGAAATGCTCCTGCGCGTTGCCAAACAAGGGGCGAATAGAGGGAATGAATTCTACGGTTGCAGCAATTATCCCAAGTGTAGACACACTGAAGCGGCCGGTCGGCGATGAGAGACAGAGGCACTTTTGACGGTATTTTACGCATAAGCATCCTGCAAAAATGGGGAGTTCTCCTGTTCGTCAGTATGGTTACGTGGTCCATGATATATCTCTTTTTCAGTAACAGCGTAGAGCCCGAGCGGCCCTATTTTGTATCGATCATGCCGCTGATATCTCTGAAAATTCTACTGGATTATCTCAATGGGGACACTATGACCATGGCGTATGTGATGATTCAAAAACGCGAATATAAAAAACGAAAGCGGATAGTGAAAATCATGCTGTTCGGAACCATCCTTTTGGTGCTCTGGCTGAATGCACTTCCGGTCAACTATCCCTATCGACACCAATGAAATTTAAGAGAATTTATGCAGCATGTATTAAAATGTGTATTTATGTTTTATTTGATGCAATTATTTTGACAACAAGATATCAAAACCCCGTGAGCGGTATTTCAAACATTGGATGATAAAAAACGCATGAACAGACTTGCAGCAACCATTCTTCTCGTTATCTCCATCTCGGCCGTCGCCCATGCAACCGAGGAGTATCTGACGTTGCTCGGGTTTGAACTCGAGAAGACAGATCTTTTTAAAATTCAAAATAGATTGGGCAAAACACCGATCAAACATACGGGAGATGCCGCTGAATCCTATGACGGAATCTGTTACACATCCGGGGAAAACAACGCGACCGTCTACTTCGAGTCCGGTGAGATGGGCGGTCCGGAACATACACTTCTCGGCTTTACCGTCAAGCGTACCGGGGAGACGTCTCAAGTTTGCGGCGACCTTGACAGCCATCATGCGGACCTGAAGCTCGGCGCAATCGAACTGGGTAAAAACATTGACGTCGTCAGACGTGAACTTCCCCAGCCCGTAAAGAACGTGCCCGGCGGGGTTGAATATCAACAAATATCCCGGCTGCCATTTACCGAAGAGGATAGAAAAAGTACTCAAATCAAAGATGTCGGCAATGCATATTGGGATGTGACCGTTACCATTAGAGTATTTGAAGAAAACGGGGCAGTAGTCGGATATGAGGTCTCAAAAGTGACGACGTGGTAATCGATTTGCCTGATAGACCGGGACCCTCAATACGGAAATCGAAATCTTGGAGTCTTGTGAAAAATCAACTGCTGCTTTGTATGATGTTTGTATTTTATGCCTCTTCGGCCGTGGCTGTCGATTCGAACGGCTGGATGTCCCATCCGGAGATCCGGCAGATTCGTTCACTGTATCACGAGATTGAAACTGCCGTAAAAAACGGTTCCCTGGAAGAGAGTGCCACCAGAAGCTGCGACGGATCCGGGGAAGGGGGTTCATCCGTAGAAGCCATCTTCTATGAGACGGCGGCGGGTGTGGTGCGAAAGTACGTGTTATCCGGGGGAACCGGGGACTCCGCTGCCGATGCAAGCTATTACTACGATGAAGCCGGGACACTGCGCTTCGTTTTTCACTCTTTGCGGGCCGTCAACGGTACGGAGATGGAAACCCGCATTTATTTTGATGCAACAGGTGCAACTGTCTATCGGGATGCGCGTTTGAAAAAGGGGCCCGGCTGGGCGGGGGGGCTGCCCGAAAGCATTCGCAGCCCTAAAGAGCATTTTATGTCGTTATGCGAATGATGTTCGGTCTGCGCGCAGCGGTGCAGTATGGGCAGGTTGAGCTTTTCGGTTTCAAAAAAAATGATAAAAGGAGAAAATGATGAGGTGGATCATGCCGTTGGTGTTATTGGCAGGTATGCTATGTGCAGATGGGGGGGCGACCGAAAAGTGCATGCTTGAAGAGGGGGACTATCTGATCGATGTCTTTTTCGGGCAAAAGGCGGGCTTCAAAGAGGGTTGGAAAGAGTATGATGGCGTCAATGTATTGAGAAAAAGCGGTTTTGAAGCACTGGAATGTCAAAACCGGGAAGATGTGCGCAGAGGCACCGTTGGAAAAGTGTTTGGGCCTTACAAGAGCGTGGCAGAGGTAAAACGTCAGAAAGATCGGCTGGTCGGCATTATACTGGAGGAAAACTGGTTGCATTTCTATGTCAATGCATGCCGCCTCAGCGGTAACGATTGTGTGGAAGTCGGTGATTAGTGCGAGGCATGTCTAAAATTTATGACGACGGTCCGGAAGCGTGAATGAAGAACTCCAATAAAAGCAATAGACGTCTCATCATCGCCGGTACGTTTTTGATCATCTCGGTTTCTGCAGTGATTTTCACCATCATGGAGCACTCCGGGTACTGCTATAAAACCGGAATGATGGATATGCGGAGCGAGATCGCCCCGCCCGTCGAGTCGCTTGCGCATCACATATACGCCGCGCTGGAACCCACGCCGTGCAAAAAAACCGCGGAAGAGGTCGAGGCGGCGGTGAAAGCCTACCTGCAACAGCACCCCGGGAAGACGGCGGTGGATTTTTCGGATTGGGACGATTACCCCTATGTCGCTGCCGCGGAGTACCGCTACTCCGCCGATGAGGCGGCGTGCGTCAACGAGTATGTGCAGCGCACCCGCGTCAGGCCGCCGAAGCGGTGGATCGTCGGAGAGACGTACCGACTCTACCTTACGACCTGCCTGGAAGATGTGGCGGGCATGGGAGACCATATCTTCGATGCGGCCGACACTCCCGCACCCGTTGACAACGAATAGGCTATCATAAGAAAACCGAAAACCAAAAAGGAGTCATCATGCGTATGTTTGTCGTGACACTGCTGGCCGCCGCCGTGGCCTTTGCCGGGAACTTTACCCTCATAAGCAGCGACCTCGGGGGTCAGCTCGTCAAGGAGCAGGAGTATGCGGGGTTCGGGTGTGACGGGGCCAACCTCTCGCCAGAGCTCTCCTGGAGCGGCGCGCCGGAGGGGACCAAGAGCTACGCGCTCACCGTCTACGACCCCGACGCCCCCACCGGCAGCGGCTGGTGGCACTGGGTGGTCTTCAACATTCCCGCCGACGTCACCGCGCTCCCCAAAGGGGCGGGCAGCGGCGACGCCTCCGGGATGCCCGAAGGGGCCGTGCAGAGCGTGACCGACTACGGCGCGCCGGGATTCGGCGGCGCCTGTCCGCCGGTCGGCGACCGGGCCCACCGCTACGTCTTCACCCTTTACGCCCTCGACGTTCCCGCCCTCAAACTCGATGCCGCCGCCAGTCCGGCGCTGGTGGGCTTCATGGTCAAAGCGCACGCCCTTTCTCAGACGTCGCTCATCTCCTACTACCGCCGCTAGCGCCTACTCTCCGGCCGCCGGCTGGCGCATGGGGCAGTCGGGATTCATCCCCGCGGGTTTGCGGGGGCAGTCGCAGGCCGCTCCCGCTTTACATCCGCAGTCACATTTCCCGGGACCGGGACAGGGAGTGTTCGCCTTCGCCGGACAGCCGCTGCCCATGCCGCATTTCCCCCCGCCGCACTTCATGCCGCCCATGTTGCCGCAGGGACTTTGCCGCGGTCCGAATCCCCCCATGTAGTACTGGTGGGCCGCCATGAGCTGGTGGAGGCGCTGCTTCTGCTCCGCGTCGAGGAGGGTGTAGAGCTTTTCGAAAAGGTCCGCCTGCGCCTCGGCGGTGCGGACCCCCTTGCTGCGCTCAACGAACATCTTGCGGTCGAAGGCGCCCTCTTTGAAGGCGTCGGTGTCCATGCCCGAAGGGATGGCCGCGACGGCGCTGCGGTAGCCCTGCAAAGCCATCTGCACCTCGGGGTCGCTGTCGAGCTTCATGATGTTGAGGGCGTAGCCCAGGGTCCCCATGACGCTTTTGGGGTGCTGCATGGAAGCGTTGCCGCACCCGGAGTTGGGGCAGCCGAAAGCCAGGGTGCCCAAAAGGGCGAAAAGAGCGATGACGGTTTTCACGGTCGATCCTTCTGGATGAAATAGTACAGGAGTATAAACCCCGCTGATGGTACGGAGCGTTAATCCCCCGAAATGACCGGGGGGATAAAGGGAGGATTAATCTTCCAAAGAAGGGGGGTCAGTCGACCTTTTCGGCCAGCATCAGCTCCCACATCGGCTTCGTCTCCCGGACCCGGTCGCCGTTGTGGTAGAGGGCAATGATATCAAGGGTGGCGTCCTGGGTCTTTGCGGCGATGTTGTCCGGACTGACGGTGTAGCGGCCGAGGGTCTTGTCCGTGGGCCATTGCAGGTGGGTGTAGGTCGTGTAGACCAGTTCGGAACAGACGATCTTGTCCGTCGTCTCCACGTCGAAATTGAAGTCGTAGCTTTTCCCGATCTGCCCGAAGGCCCGCAGCAGCACCTGCTTGAGGTCGGCATCGCCAATGTGGGTTTCGCGCAGCACTGCCAGGTCGTCGATGTTCATGAACTGACTGAGCGGGTTGATCTCCACGCCGGAACGGAGGGCTTCGATGACATGGTGGCCGTTTTCGATGGCCCGGTGGTGGGGGCGGACCAGCGCGTGCTCCCAGATGCCCAGCGCCACCAGCTCCTCCTTGGTCCCGACCCAGATGGCGGCGTGTCCCCAGTAGCCGGGGATGAGGGTGTCCGTGAGGCGGAAGGGAGTCTTTTCAAGCAGAATGTCCCCAGCCTTCAGGGTGGACGCAACCTCCCGCTCCCTCGCGGGGTTGTCGTACATCTTGCCGTGCCGGAAGCTGACGAGTCCGACCGCGTTCCCGAAGAGCAGGCTGATGGTGTTCATGCCGGTGTCTGTCGCCTTGCCGAGGGAGTCCGTCGTCGTTTCGCGGTAGAGTTTCAGTTTGGAGGCGAGGGTCTTCAGAAAACGGTCGTCGTTGAAACTTTTGTAGGAGGGACTCTGGTCGATCAGCTGCTGAAGATAGCGCATCCCGTCGTCGCGGGGATTGATGTCGCCACGGTGCTCCTGGTAGTAGTTGACGGCCTGCTGGACGCGGTAGCGGTTGATAAGCGAATTGTAGGAGTAGGAGAGCCTGCGAAGGTTGGCATCGCCGACGTCATAGGCCGTATCTTCGGAATCGATGATCTTGCGGAGATGGGTGTTGTGCTGGTAGTCGGCCAGGGCGAAGGCGTAGTTGTCATAGAGGACGATGGCCCCCGAGAGCGAGAGCATCACCCCTTTGAGCCGGAGCGTCTCCGGGATGCTGTCGTCGTCGACCCAGCTTTCGCGTTTGAGAATGATGTCGTACATCGCCTGCCGGGTGGCGAGATACTCCTTCGTTTTCTGCTTGATCCCGTGGACGTACTCGGCTTTCAAAAAACCGTTTTCATCCAGGTAGTCTTCGAAACGGTTGTAGAACTTCGCGATTTCGATTCGGTGTTCCAGGGAGTGTTCGACCAGGGAGTAGTAGCGCTCCATATCCCTGGAGAGATCCTCTTCAAGCTGCGCGACGGGCTGTGCCGCCGCCCAGGCGGCCAGACTTCCGACGATGACGGCGATCCGGAAAATTTGTTGTAGCAATGGCATGTTTTACCCCATGTTGATACTCTTGATGGGTTGAGACACAGGTGTAGATCAAGAGTTTTAATCACACATATATTAACGTAATCGTACTCGGTTTGTGCTGATAGGGACCGGTTCGGCTTCGCGTATCATTTCAACCGCGACCCGCGCCGTAAGAAACCTGAAAACTTCCGGACGGAGATCGATCTGCCACTGGCGCGAAGCGGGCTAAACCCGCATCCCGAAATGCTCCCGCACCGCCTCCGCGTAGTTCATCTGTATTTCCCGTGCTTTTCCCTGTTCGACGATCTTGAGCCGGTCGTCCATCAGGATCTTTCGTCCCGTGGGGGTCTGAAGCACCGCCAGCTTCTTCTGGGTAAAGATGGTGTCGGGGTGGGTGGCGTTGAAGTAGTTGGCCAGAGAGAACTCGATCCACTCCTGGGGGGTGAGGGCGAAACCGTACTGCGGGGCCCAGGCATCCGAGACCCACGACTCCAGGACGTACTCGCTCTCCTGCAGTCGCAGCCGGAACTGCTCACCGTCCTCCTCGACCGTGTTGCCGTCGCCGATCGGGAAGGGCGCGCGAAGCCCGTAACCGCCGAAGCCGGTATCGCAGAGGTAAACGGCGTCGCCGAGGGTTACGGCGACGACCATGTGGGTCTTGGGACGGCGCATCGGGTAGAACATGGGGCGGGCCCCGACGAAATACCACGCAAAGCCAAGGGCTTCAAGGGCCATGGCGAAGAGGCCGTTGACCTCGTAGCAGTAGCCGCCCCGGCCGTCGACGACGATCTTGTCGTAGATGTCGGCGGGTTCGAGGGAGGGGATGCGCCCCGCCTGCACCTCGCTGTTTTCAAAGGGGACCCTGCGCAGTTGGGCGCGCATCAGAGCGCGGAGGGTCGCCAGGTCGGCGGCGGGTGTGCCGTCGTAACCGATGCGGTCGAAATAGGCCTGAAGGTCGAAGTTGGGGGCGGTCACGGGGTGCCTCCTTGGGATTGTGGGGTGGGGAAATGCGCCATTATAGCTCAGAAGGGGTACCGAGGCGGTCAATCCCGAGGGAACCGCCTGCCATACTCAGGGGCGGGGTGTTACCTCCGCGATCCAGTCGCGGGTGGAGATGACCCGGCTGAAACGGGCCGCCTGCACGACCAGGATCGCCCGGTGCAGCTCCTCGGCGGTGACGCTCCCGGCGCCGTTCTCGAACCCCAGCGTCGCGGTGGCGTCGGAGAGGAACTCGACGCCGTACCCCAGGTGCATGGCGTAGCGCGCCGTCGTGTCGCAGCACATTTGCGTCATGTAACCGCTGATGACGACCGTATCGATCCCCCGGGCGTCCAGCCATGTTTGCAGGTCGGTGCCGACAAAGGCGCTGGGGTACTCCTTGTCGACGAGGTGGTCCGCCGCGACCTTTTTGACGGTATCGTGCAGCTCCCACCCGTGACTCTCCTTGACGAAGGCAGAGGCCTCTTCGCACGGCATGCCGTGCCGGACGATCACGACGAAAACACCCGCCGCCTTGGCGGCATTGATGGCGGCAAGGATGTTGGGCAGGGTGTTTTCCGGGTAGCAGACCGGGAGTTTGCCGGTGAAGTATTCGTTCTGAACGTCGATGACCAGCAGGGCGCGGCGGTTCGCCGTTTTCCCGCTGTCGGCGTCGGTTCCGCTAAAGCGGCGCTCTCGCATCAGAGATCCTTTTCGATCTTGAAGGCGTTGAAGAGAATGTCCGTGGCCAGCATCCGCGCGCCGTGATGGACCGCGTCGAAGATGTCCGTATCGCTCCAGCCCGCTTCGCGCAGGAGGTCAAGGTCGTCTGCGGTGACGCCGTGGGCGTTGCGGATCGCCTTGACTACGGTTTTGAGCAGGGCCCGCTCCCGCGCTTCAAGGGGGGCGGTGTCGGTGTCGCCGCGCATGGAGGCGACCTGTTCGGGCGTCCACCCCGCCATGTTGACGAGCATCGCCGTGTTGTAGTCGACGCAGTAGTCGCAGGATTCCCCCGCCGAGACCATCACGCGGATCGCGGCGAGCAGCGGCAGCGAGAGGGTGGGGTGTTGGGAGTAGTGGCGAATGAAATCCATCTGCTGGCGCAGCAGCTCGGGGCTGGAGCTGAAGAGTTTGGCGTTGTTGCCCACACGGCCGCGCATCGCGGTGATCTTGCGATAGAGCTCGGCGAGGGGGCCGGTCGCCGCTTCGGGTTCGACGGTATGGATGATGGGCATGGAGGCTCCTTTTTTGGATGAGTTGACTAAACGGTCAAGTCGCAGTGTAGCGTAAAGTTGACCAACCAGTCAACCCGCTTTCGCAATCGGTTATAATAGCGTTATGAAAGAGACCACGCGACAGCGGCTCATCGACGCCGCCTATGAAGAGATCTACTCCCACGGCTACCAGGGTGCGGCGCTCGCCGACATTCTCAAACAAGCCGGGGTCCACAAAGGTTCGATGTACCACTTCTTCGAGAACAAGAAGGCAATGGCGCTCTGTGCCATTCGCGAGAAGATGCAGGAGCGGTTCGATCGCCGGTACCGGGAGATTGACGTCGGGGGCGCTCCGTACCTTCCACGGTTCTTCGCGCTGCTGCGGGATACGAGCCTGCGTGATTTCAGGCGCGGCTGTCCTCTGGCAAATCTGGTGCAGGAGATGTCGAATCTTGATGAAGATTTCGACCGGGTGCTGAAAGAGATCTACGGCGAATTCCGGCAGCTGCTTGCGACCATTTACGATCGTGCGGTCGCTTCGGGGGAGCTCGCCCCCTGCGATACGGCCAGATTGGCGCTCTTCTCCGTAGCCGTGTTGGAAGGGGCCATTCTCTCCGTCAAGGCTTCCGGGAATCCGGGCGATTACATCGATGCCGTGGACGTGCTGGCGGAGTATGTGGAGATGCTGCGGCAACCCGCCGACTAATCCACCTCGACCGGGCAGTCGCGCATGACCGCCTTCCAGTCGGTGTCGAAATGCTCCCGGACGTAGCCCGCGTGGTGGGGGACGGTGCAGCCGCTGCAGTCGTGGTGGACGACGGTGCCGCTGCCGAAGGTCGAGCCGTTGTTGAGGACGCACTCGCTTTTGATGAGGTAGGCCCCCTGCCGCCGCAGCCCCGCGTCGTTGAAGCGAAAGTTGGGACAGGCGCAGAGGTAGCAGTTGAGCCGCTCCATCTCGTGGCACTTCCGGCGCTGCGCGTAGAGGGGGCAGAACTTCGGTTCCGCGTCGACCATGTTGTCGAAATCGAAATACTCCACGATCATCTCGGCACAGTAGCCCCGTTTCAGGAGTTTGTCGACAAGGGCGCGGTGTTTGGCCGCATGGGCTTCGAACCAGTCAAGGTAAGTCATGGAGCAACCATACCCCACCCCGACTCAAAAAATGCTGATGTCCGTAGGCAACCGATACCCGAATGTGCTAGAATGATCTATTCGCTGAAATGAACGGGAGGTTCCCCATGCAGTTCATCATGAAACTCTTCAAAGCGCTCAACTCCGCCCAGACGCCGTGGCAGGTCACCCTCGCCGTCGCCCTGGGCATGGTGGCGGGGCTCACCCCCGTCTCGGGCATCCAGACGGTGCTCATTCTGCTCCTGGCCTTCGTGCTCAACATCCACCTCGGCCTCTTCTTCGCCGTTACCGCCTTTTTCGCCGGCATCGGCTACCTCTTCGACCCCTGGTTCGAGCAGATCGGTTATGCGCTGCTCTCCTCCGAAGGACTGCAGGGCATGTGGAGCGCATGGTACGGCAGCGGCATCATGCGCCTGATCCACTTCAACAACACCCTGGTGATGGGTTCGACCGTCGTCGGCCTCGCCCTGGCGGTGCCGCTGTACTTCCTGCTGGGGTGGCTCATCGGCCGCTACCGCCACGCCCTCGCCCCGCTGCTGGAGAAGTACCCGAAACTGGGACTCATGGGCATCCTGAAAGTCTCCGAGAAGCGCGACCCGCTGCTGCGCTGGTGGGGGGCGGGCCTCTTTGCCGGGGTGGCGGCGCTGCTGCTCTTCGCGGCGCTGATCGTCGCCGACCCGCTGGCCAAATGGGCCCTGGAGTCGGGGGGGAGCGCGGTGCTGCAGCGCGACGTGCGCATCGGCAGCGTCGACATCGGCTTCGGTGAAGGGGCCATCTCCATCGACCGCGTCGAGATCGCCGGCGAGACGGAGGGGGTCGACGCCCTCTCCCTGGATCGCGCCGACATCGACATCGACCTCGGGGCGCTGCTGCTGAACAAGACCCACGTCGAGCGCGTCGCCGTCGTCGGGGTGGGATTCGACACCCCCGCAACCCTGAAAAAATCCCCCGCACCCGCCGCGAAGGGCGGCAGCGAGGAGGCGAAGGGCGCGGGGATCGAGCTGCCCGCCATCGAGCTGCCGACCCCCGAGTCCCTGCTGAAAAACGCCGACCTGCAGTCGGTCAAGGTCTACCATGAAGCGGAAGCGGAGATCAACGCCATCGTCGAAAAGTGGACCAAAAAAGCCGACGGCGACCTCCTCTCCGGCGCGGCGGTCGACGACCTGAAAAAAGAGTTCGACGCCCTCAAGGGGCTCAGCGGCTCCAAGGACCCGCAGCAACTTCTCGCCCTGCAGAACAAAGTCACCGAGTTCAACAAGAAGATCACCGCGCAGCAAAACAGCCTGACGACGCTGCAGAAGGAGTTCAAGGCGGACCAGAAACGCATCGAGGCCCTCTACGCCAAGGTGCGCCAGGCGCCCATGCAGGACTACGCGTCGCTCAAATCCGCCTACACCCTGGATGCCGGGGGCGCGATGAACGTCGTCGGTCTGCTGATGGGAGACGCTGTCAAGGGGTACCTCGACACGGCGAAGCGCTACTACGCCATGGCCGAACCCTACCTCAAGAGCGATCCCAAACCGCCGGTACCGCCCCGGGGCGAAGGGCGCTGGATGACCTACCCGCTCAGCACGCCGAGCCCGGACCTGCTCATCGCGGTGACCGAGGTGGGGGGAACCCTCAACGGCCAGTCCTTCGACGCCCTGATCAAGGATGTGACCAACGACCAGAAAGCCCTCGGCAAGCCGCTGACCTTCACCATGAAAAGCGACGGCCCGCGCATCCGCGGCCTGAAGATCAGTGGCGAGGATAACCGCCTCGGCAGCGTCCCGGTCGACCGGGTCGACTTCGCGGCGAAGGGAGTGAGCCTCGACGCCATGGCCTTCGACGCCCTGAAGGTGGAACAGAGTACCATGAGTTTCGACGGCCGCGTGACGCTCGAAGGGGAGAACGCCCTCGGCGGCAGAAGCAGCCTCGCCTTCAAGGACGCGAAGCTCTCCATGGGCGGTACGGACAAAACGGCGCAGTTGCTGGGCGACGTGCTCGGCTCCATCAGCGCCCTGAAGGCCGACATCGTCCTCGGGGGGAGCCTGGAAGCTCCGGAAGTCGCCATCAAAAGCGACCTGGACAAGCAGCTGACGGGGGCCCTCTCGAAAGGGCTGAGCAAGCAGGCGGCGGCCTACAGCGAAGAGCTTAAGGGGATGCTGGGAAGCCAGGGGGCCGATCAGCTCGGCGTCTTGCAGGGAAGCGCGGGCGGCCTGCCCGACATCGGCGGACTCATCGGCGACCAGGGCAAAGCGCTGGGCGGGTTGAGCGGCGACGCTTCGGGGCTGCTCGGAAGCAGCAAAAGCGGCGGCGCGCTGCCGATGAAACTCCCCTTCTAAAGAAGCGCTAGAAGCGGTCCAGGGGGATGACGTGGACGGCGGTTTCCGCCTCCAGGTCCCCGTCCTCCTCGGAGGTGACCATAAGGGCCGCGTTGCCCAGAAGGTTGTTCAAAATGGCGGAACTGCCGCTGCGTTTGCCCTGGAAGTCGACGCGGTAGCGCCCCTCTTCCAGGGTGAGATTGCAGGCGGTGAACTCGCTCTTGCGCGAGCGCTTCTTGAAGGGCTCCGCCAGGGTCGCCTCGACGAGGGGCAGCTCCGCGTCAAGCCCCTGCATTTTGCGGATGAGGGGCAGGGCGTAGAGGATGGCCGTGACGGCGGAGGAGTAGGCGAAGCCGGGAAGGCCGAGCAGGAAACGCTGGCCGTGCTGGGCCAGCAGGATGTGCTGACCGGGCTTGATGTTGACCCCCTTGAAGATCACCTCCGCGCCGAGGCGGGGGATGATCTCCTTCACGAAATCGTAATCCCCCACGCTCACCCCGCCGGTACTGATGACGATGTCCGCCGACGCCAGGGCGTTCTCGAAGGCTTTGGTGATGGAGGCCTTGTCGTCTTTCGCGGTGCCCAGCTGCACCACCTCGGCCCCCGCCATCTGCGCCAGGGCGGCAATGGTGTAGTTGTTGGTGCTGCGGATCTGCGACGCATGGGTCGCGGTCTCGCCGAGGTCGAGCACTTCGCTCCCGGTGGCGATGACGGCGACCCTGGGACGCACGGCGACGCGCACCATGACCCGGTTGAGTCCCGCCAGCACCCCGGTCTCGGCAAAGCCGATCTTCGTTCCCTTTTTGACGAGAATCTCGCCTTTGCGGTAGCTCTCTCCCACGGGGCGGACGCTGAAGCCGCAGGGGACGCTCTCGCGGACGACGATCTGCCCCTCTTCGACGTCGACGTTCTCGATGGGGATGAGGGTGTCGGCCCCATCGGGCATCGCCGCGCCGGTGAAGGTCTTGATGCAGATCCCCTCCTCGACGCTGGTGTGTTCGTCGTTGCCCGCGGGGTTGATCCCGGCGATGGCGATGCGGCCGTGGGAGAGGTCGCTGTGGACGACGGCGTACCCGTCCATGGCCGCCATGGGCAGGGCCGGGTAGTCCTCGCCGGCGACGATGTCTTCGGCGAGGATGCGCCCGAGGGCGTCACCGAGGAAGACCTTTTCGCTCCGCAGCGGCATGGCAGAGAGCAGGGCGAGCATGTTGCGGGAGGTTTCGTAGGAGATGAACGCCATGGCTACCCCTTCAGCAGGCCGCTGCCGCTGATGGGCGTGGAGCGGTCCGCGGCGTAGAGGCGTGCGCCGTTTTTGAGGTCGTACTTCCAGATGGGGGCCGACGCCTTGAAATCCTCGACGAACTTTTCGATGGTCTCCAGCGCCACCCGGCGCTTGGGGGAGAAGACGGCGGCGATGTAGGAGGATTCGTGCAACATCACGTCGCCGCGGCTGTGGGCCATCTTCACCACGGCGCCTTCGGCGGCGGCGCGCTGCTGCCACGCCTCGAACCAGGAGGCGAGGATGGGCTCGTAGATGTCGAAACTCAGCCCGTCGATGCCGTCCTCTTCCCGGACGGTGCCGACGAAGGGGATGTAGGCGCCGTAGTTGCTCGTCGCCTCCTCGGCGTACCAGCGGGCCAGGATGGCGGGGACGTCCAGAGGGCCGTCGTAGAGTTCGAGCATGCTCATCCTCCGCACACCGGGGGGAGGAGGGAGACCTTGTCTCCGGATTTGAGGGGGGTGTCGAGGGAGGCGACGAGGGTGTCGTTGACGGCGACGGCACAGTTGGCCAGCCACTCCTTCAGCCCCGCGTCGCGCCCGAGGGCCTCGGCGACCTCCCGGAGGGAGGCGGCTTCGAGCTCGAGGGGGGCTTTTTGAATCGGTCCCAGAAATTCGATACGTACCATGGTGTCACTATCCTTGCAGGCTATCTGTCGGGGGAGATTATAGCGCAAGAGAGATAAGCCCGCCGCCGGGCACGCCGTTGCTTCAGGTGTGCTAAAGTATAATCGCAGCCATACAACACCGGCGCGGTGAAAGAAGGAGCGGCATGCTTTTCGGCAAGATCGAGTACTTGAACCTGCTGCCTTTCCACGTCTTCATGAAACGGTACGCGAAAACGACGCGCCACCACATGACCCTCGACTACAAGAAGGGGGTCCCCTCCAAGATCAACCGGGACTTCAAGGCGCGCCGCATCCACGCCGCCTTCATCTCCAGCATCGAGGGGCGGGGGAAACGCCACATCAACCTCGGCATCATCGCTCGCAAGGATGTCCGCAGCGTGCTGGTCATCCCCGGGGAGGCGGCCATCTCCGACTCCGCTTCGGCGACCTCCAACGTCCTCGCCCACATCCTGGGGCTGAAGGGGGAGGTGATCATCGGGGACAACGCCCTGCGCCATTACCTCCGGGGCGAAGGCCCCATGATCGACCTGGCCCGCCGCTGGGTCGACAGCCGGGGCCTCCCCTTCGTCTTCGGGCTGCTCTGCCACCACGGCCACACCGTGACGCTGCGGCGGATGTCCCGCAGCTTTCTGCGCGCCCCGCAGCACATCCCCCAGTACCTTCTCAAAGAGGCTTCGGAGCGTACCGGCATCGCCCCTCGGGACATCCTGGAGTACCTCGAACACATCTCCTACGAAATCGACTCCAAGGCGGCACGGGGACTGCGGCAGTTCTGGCGCCTCGCCCCCCGGAGCCGCCGCCGGTAACGTCCCGGTTTTTCTCCCTTCATCCGTCGGCATATTTGCGACCGACTCTAATCTTCCTTATGCTACACTAGAACATACGGGCTCCCGTCCCGATTGATCGATATCCGGAGGTTTCATGCCAAGAAAAAGCGACTTTAATGCGGTGTGCGCCCAGCTGCTCAAACCCGAAGACCTGAACATCGACGAAGCGACCCTGGCGGAGGTTCAGGAAAAGGGAGTGGTGACCCGCATCGCCTGCGAGCACCCCTCCATCCACATCTATTCGCAGAACCGTCTCTACCTCTCCGACATTACGCCGATTCTCCACAACTTCGGTTTTCGCGTGGTCGACGAAGTGACCTACCGGCTGGAACGCGACCATGTCACGCTCTACATCAACCGTTTCAACCTCGAACTGGAGAATACGGCGAAGATCGACCGGGCGCGGGGCAACATCGAGCGGGTCATCACCGACTCCCTCAACGGGCGGATCTTCAGCCGCTGCACCCTCTTCTCCCTGGTCTACGAGCAGAACATCTCCATCCGGGAGATCGAGCTGCTGCGCGGCGTCATCGAGTACGTCGACCAGGCGGTTCTGGAGATGAACTACGCGACCATTTTGCAGACGATGACGGGCTACCACGAGATCGCCCACCTCTTCATCGAGTACTTCAAGGTCCGTTTCGACCCGGCCTGCACCAAGCGCGAGGGGGCCGTCAAGGCGCTGGAGGGCTCCCTGGAGGAGAAGATCAAACAGGTTCCCAACATCATGGACGACAAGATCCTCAAGATCACCTACTCGCTTTTTAAAAACATGACCCGGACCAACTACTTCTTCGGAGGGGAGGCGATCGCCTTCAAGATCGACACGGCGACCTTCTCGGAGAACCTCAAGGGGCTACAGCCAAACATCGAGACCTTCGTCTATCACCCGGAATTCAGCGGCGTGCACCTGCGGATGAGCCGCATCAGCCGGGGCGGTCTGCGCTGGAGCGACCGCCACGAGGACTACCGCCAGGAGATCAAGTCGCTGATGATCACCCAGGAGGGGAAAAACTCCATCATCATCCCCGACGGCGCCAAGGGCGGTTTCGTCATCCGCAAGGAGCGCAACGCCATCGACAAGGCCTACTTCACCGAAGTCTACCGCCGCTTCGTGGGGGCGCTTCTGGACCTGGTGGACAACCGGGTCGGAGAGACGGTGGTGCGCGACGAGCGCATCGTCGCCTACGACGGGGAGGACCCCTACTTCGTCGTGGCCGCCGACAAGGGGACCGCGGCGATGAGCGACGTCGCCAACGCCATCGCCCTGGAACGGGGCTACTGGCTCGGCGACGCCTTCGCCAGCGGCGGTTCGAAAGGGTACGGCCACAAGGAGCTGGGCATCACGGCGCGGGGGTCGCTCAAGTCGACGCAGCGTTTCTTCGTCGAGAAGGGGGTTGACTTCTACAAGGACCCGGTTACCATCGTCGGCATCGGCTCGATGAACGGCGACGTCTTCGGCAACGGGCTACTGGAGTCCCGGGCCTTCAAGCTCCTCGCGGCGATCGGGCACAAGGAGATCTTCATCGACCCCGACCCGGACCCCGAGCGCTCCTTCGAGGAGCGCAAACGCCTCTTCGGTGCCCGAGACGGCGGCTGGGCTCACTACAACCCCGAACTCATCTCCGAGGGGGGCGGGGTCTTCCTGCGCACCGACAAGGCGATCGAGCTCTCGCCCCAGATCAAAAAGATGCTGGGGACGACCCGCAAGAGCATGAGCGGCGAGGAGCTGGCCCGCAGGGTGCTGACCATGAAGGTGGACATGCTCTTCAACGGCGGGGTCGGCACCTACGTCAAGAGCTCCGACGAGAGCAACCTCGACCTGGGGGACAAACAGAACGAGGCGGTCCGCATCGACGCCGCCGAGCTCAAGGCGGCGGTGGTCTGCGAAGGGGGGAACCTCGGCTTCACCCAGCGCGCCCGCATCGAGTACGCCCTGGGCGGCGGGAAGCTCAACCTCGACGGCATCGACAACGCCGCGGGGGTCAACACCTCCGACCATGAGGTGAATCTCAAGATTCTGCTCAACCAGATCATCGGGAAGGGGCTTATCGACGCCGCCGAGCGGGACAAAATCCTCAAGTCGATGACGGAGCAGATCGTCAACATGGTGCTCTGGAGCAACTACCACCAGGCTCTGGCGATCTCCCGGGACGAGTATCTCAGCCGCCTCTACCGCGAGGACTTCCTGACGGTGATCGAGATTCTTGAAAACGGGGTGCAGGCCTTCAAGCGGCGCGACTTCTTCATCCCGAAGAACGAGAACATCGCCGAAGTGCTGACGAAGGAGGGGAGCATGGTCCGGCCGGTGCTGGGGTCGCTTCTCTCCTACGCGAAAATCTTTGTGAAAAATCTGCTGCTGCGGACCGACCTGATCGACGAGGCGTTCGCCGTTCAGTTCCTCTACAAGTACTTCCCCAAATCCTTTGTCGGGGCTTATGAGCATGAGATCAACCACCACCCCCTGCGCCGGGAGATCATCGCTACGGTGATCGCCGACATCGTTGTCAACCAGCAGGGGTGTACTTTCATCGCCGACCACCGCAAGCTCGGCGAGGAGCGTTTCCTCATCAAGGTGAAATCCTACCTGATCAGCAACGAGCTCTTCGGGGCCAACGACGTGCGCCACGAGATCTACCGCCACGACTACCTGATGCCGGTCAAGCGGCAGTACGAGCTGCTCAACGAGCTGGGGCACACCCTCAATTTCAGTACCCGCTGGATGGTGAAGTACCTGAACGACTACCAGATCGACGCGGCCCACTTCCTCGACTACCGCAGCCGCCTTTTCGATCTGCTCGGAAAGATCAACCCCAACAAGATGGAGAACATCATCGAAGGCAACGAGCGGTTCAACCGCTTCTTCAGCGTGCTGGAGTACCTCCGCTTCGCGGTGGCGGCCATCATGATCAAGGAGAACACCCACCACTCCTTCGAGAACGTCGGCGAGCTCTTCTACCGCATCGTCAACGAGTTCAAGATCCTGGAGATGATCCTCTCCCTCGACCGCATGGAAGTGCTCTCCGAGAGCGATATGATGCTGCGCCACCAGGTGCTGCAGTTCATCGAGTTCATCGTGGTGCACTACACCCAGAAGATCCTGGCCTTCCAGCGCATCGACGAGAGTCCGGAACAGGCGTTTTCGAACTACGTCACCAACGAGCAGGAGGCGTTCGAGAGCATCAAGCAGCAGATCGACGCTTTTATGGCCAAAGAGGTCAAGGATATCAAGGATATCACCGTGACCGTCAACCAGCTGATGGCGTCGGCCATCTGAAAATTATGGGCCAGTGACAGACAAAATCGTATTCTATACGTGTTCTTTAAAGTTCTTACGTTAGCATAATTGTAAGTTATGCCTGTTTCAGTCGGACGGGAAGGAGCCAGTCATGTTTGAGAACCTTAGTATCGGGAAAAAAGTCCATATCCCGCTGATCATCGCCATCGTCGTCGGCCTGGGGCTTGTTTTGACGACGTCCTACTTTTCGCTCAAAACGATCGAGCAGAACATCTACGACGACGTGGAGCACAACCTGAAGGTCTACGTCGACAACCAGCTCAAGTCCAAGTACAACGTCGGTTTGACCAACGCCATCAACATCGCCGGGAACGAGGCGATCAAAGAGGCGCTGCGCACCGGCAACCGTCAGATCGCCGCCGATGCGCTGGCGGTGCTGTCGAAAACGATGAAGGACTACACCGACTATAAAAATATCAAGGTCCACATCCATACGGCCGACGTTCACAGCTTTCTGCGCCAGTGGAAACCGGGCAAACACGGCGACGACCTGAGCGGTTTCCGCCACACGGTCAACAAGGTCAAGGCGACCCGCCAGCCCCTCGTCGCCGTTGAGGTCGGTCGGGCGGGGATGGTGCTGCGCGGCATCGCTCCGGTGCTCGACGGCGATACCTATCTGGGGTCGGTCGAGTTCATCCAGGGGTTCAACTCCATCGTCAAGGACGCCAAGGCGGAGATGGACACCAGCGTGCTGTTCCTGATGGACAAAGGGCTGCTGGACGTCGGAACGGACCTCAAAGATGCGCCGAAGATCGCCATGGGGGTTCTCTCCCAGCAGCCGGACATTACCGACAAGGTGCTGATGCAGGACCTCTCCGCAATGACCGTTCCCCTTAGCGAGAGCCGGTTTATGACCGGGGACCATTTCGTGCTGCAGCAGCCCATCAAGGATTTCAAGGGTGACGTCATCGGCCGGGTGGTCGCCGCGAAAGATCTGGCGATCGTCGAGCGGGCGATCGACGAGGCCAAGAGCGGGATGATCACCCAGGTCGTCATCATGGCGGTACTGGACATCGCCATCATCCTGACGCTCATCGTGATTCTGCGTCTGGCGATCAGCCGCCCGATGGAGGAGTTCGAGGCGAAGATGCTCAACATCGCCGAAGGGGAAGGGGACCTGACCCAGCGGGTCAATGTCGACAGTCGTGACGAGATCGGGGTGGTCGCCGGGTTCATCAACAAGTTCATCGAGCGGATTCGGACCATCATCGATGATGCCAAAGCGGCTTCGGGGACCAACCAGAAAAGCACGGTGGCCTTGATGGAGAATCTTCAGGCGATGGCCCGGAGCATTTCAGAGCAGGAGGAGATCGTCCGCAAGTCCGTCGAGAACAACAGCTACGTCAAACGCAATATCGACGAGACCATCGACCTCTCCCAGCAGTCCGAAACACAGATCGCCGAAGCGAACGACCAGCTCCAGGAGGCGACCCGGGAACTGGTGGCGCTGGTAGAGACGCTGCAGCACGATGCGGAGGCGGAGCTGGAGCTCTCCTCCAAGCTCAACACCCTCACCAGCGACGTCGAGCAGACCAAGGACATTCTCAACGTCATCGCCGACATCGCCGACCAGACCAATCTACTGGCGCTCAACGCCGCCATCGAAGCGGCCCGGGCCGGTGAACACGGCCGCGGTTTCGCCGTCGTCGCCGATGAAGTCCGCAAGCTCGCCGAACGGACCCAGCGCTCCCTCTCCGAGATCTCCGCGACGGTCAACGTCATCGTCCAGTCCATCTCCGACATCAGTTCCGAGATGAGTTCGAACTCCGGTGACGTCGAGCGGCTGCTGGAGCGCTCTTCGGAAGTCCGCAACAAGATCGAGTTCAGTTCCGAGAAAATTCAGGCGACGGCGGGACTCTCCTCACGCATCGTCACCCAGAACAAAGATGTTGCGAAGAGTGTCGATTCCGTTTGCGAAGAGATCCACGCGATGTCGCGCATCGCCAAGGAGAACAGCGAGAACATCGAAAGCATCAAGCGGTTGACCGATGCGCTCGAGTCGGCGGCGACCGAACTCAAAACCAAGCTCGACCAGTTCCGCACCTGAAGCGGCCGCTCCGGCGGCCCCTCTTCCTTTACGCTTCCCCCGTCTCTTCCACCACGACACACGCGCGTGTTTCCAGCGCTTTGCGGTAATCGTCCGCATCGAACTGCTTGCGTTTCGAAACGCCCCCTTTGAAGGCCGCTTCCGCCACGGCGGAGGAGATCTCCACGATGAGCCGTTTGTCGAAGGGTTTGGGGATGATGTATTCGGGGCCGAACTCCAGGGTCGTGCCGTAGAGGGCGTTGAGGTATTCGGGGATCTCCTGCCGGGCCAGCCGCGCCAGCGCTTCGGCGGCGGCGACTTTCATCTCCATGGTGACGGCTTTGGCGCGGACGTCCAGGGCGCCCCGGAAGATGAAGGGGAAGCCCAGAACGTTGTTGATCTGGTTGGGGAAGTCGCTGCGCCCGGTGGCGATGATGGCGTTGGGTCGGACTTTGCGGACCGCGTCGGGGAAGATCTCCGGCGTCGGGTTGGCCAGGGCGAAGACGATGGGCCGTTTTTTCATGCGGGCGATGTCCTCGGCGCCGAAGGTGCCGGGACGGGAGAGTCCCACGACGACGTCGGCGTTTTCGAAGGCGGCCTTCTGGGTGGTGACGTGGCAGTCGCAGGCGAACTCCCGCTTGTACTGGTTCAGGTCGTCCCGCCCGGCGTGCACCACCCCCTTGGAGTCGATCATGTAGATGGTGCGGATGCCCAGGTGGCGGTAGAGACGGCCGCAGCTGATGGCCGCGGCCCCGGCGCCGACGATGACGACCTGAAGCTCCTCGAGGGTGCGTTCGGTCAGGCGGCAGGCGTTGATGATGCCCGCCGCGGAGATGACGGCGGTACCGTGCTGGTCGTCGTGCATGACGGGGATGTCGAGGCGGCGCACCAGCCGCTCCTCGATTTCGAAGCACTCGGGAGCCTTGATGTCTTCGAGGTTGATCCCCCCGAAGGTCGGGGCGATCGCCTCGACGACGTCGCAGAAGCGGGCGATGTCCCGGGTGTCGACTTCCACGTCCGTCGCGTCGAGGTCGGCGAACTCTTTGAAGAGTACCGCTTTCCCCTCCATGACCGGTTTGGACGCCAGGGCGCCGATGTCCCCAAGACCCAGCACGGCGGTACCGTTGGAGATGACGCCGATGAGGTTGGCCTTGGAGGTGTAGCGGTAGGCGGTCTCGGGATCTTTCTCGATTTCGAGGCAGGGAACGGCGACCCCCGGCGTATAGGCGAGGCTGAGGTCTTTTTGGGTGCTGAAGGATTTGGTGATGCGCGTCGCCAGTTTTCCCGGGGTCGGGTGTTCGTGGTAGGCGAGGGCCTCTTCGTCGGTGATGGTGATCTGGCTCATGGGGGCTCCTTGGAGCGGTGGGGTATAGCGGTATTGTAGCGTAGCGGGGCTGGGAAAAGGCGCGGGGCGGTTACGCCTCCGCGGAGATGACGGCGATAGCCTTTTCGATGCGGGCGAGGGTCTCGTCGCGGCCGATGATGGCCATGACGCTGTCCAGGCCCGGTCCGGAGAGTTTGCCCATCAGGGCGATGCGCAGGGGCTGACCGATCTTGCCGAAGCCGATCTCTTTTTCCGCGACGACCGCTTCCATCACCTCGTGGTAGTCGACGGGGAGGTGGAGGGTCTCCTTGTCGGCGAGGCGGGCGGCGAAGAGATTCAGGATTTCGAAGGCGTCGCCCTTGAAGGCTTTTTTCACCGCCTTCTCGTCGTAGGAAGTCGGGGTTTCGAGGATCTCTCCGATGAGCGCCGCCATCTCTTTCAGGGTTTTGGCGCGCTCTTTCACCGCATCGAGGATGATCTCCCGCTTGTCGTGGCTCAGGAGGAAGATGCCGTGATCTTCCAGGAGTTCGGCAAGTTTGGCGTTGTCGCAGTTCTTGATGTAGTGGCCGTTGAGCCAGTCGAGCTTTTCGACGTTGTAGATGGAGGCGGATTTGTTGATGTCCGAGGGGTCGAAAAGGGCGAGCATCTCATCGCGGGAGAAGATCTCCTGGTCGCCGTGGCTCCACCCCAGGCGCACCAGGAAGTTGATGAGCGCTTCGGGGAGGTAGCCCATCTCTTTGTAGGCCATGACGTCGGTGGCGCCGTCGCGCTTGGAGAGCTTTTTCCCCTCATGGTTGTGGATCATGGGGACGTGGTAGAACTTCGGCAGCTCAAAGCCCAGGGCTTCGTAGACGATCATCTGCTTGGGGGTATTGGAGAGGTGGTCGTCGCCCCGGATGACTTCGTTGATGCCCATCAGCGCGTCGTCGACGGCGACGACGAAGTTGTAGGTCGGGGTGCCGTCGCTGCGGGCGATGATGAAGTCGTCGAGGATGTCGTCGACGTTGAAGGTGATGTCGCCCTTGATGCCGTCGCGGACCGTCAGGGTGCCGCTTTGGGGCGCCTTGATGCGGATGACGGGGTCCACGCCTTCGGGAGGCGTGCCGGTGAAGTCGCGGTAGCGTCCGTCGTAGCGGGGGCGCTCCTTGCGAGCGCTCTGGGCTTCGCGCAGGGCGTCGAGCTCCTCTTTGGACATGTAGCAGCGGTAGGCTTTGCCCTCGTCGAGCAGCTGCTGGATGTAGCGGCCGTAGACGTCGCCGCGCTGGGACTGGTAGAGAATCTCGTCGTCGTGTTCGAGTCCAATCCACTCGAAGGCGTCGACGATCGCCCTGGCCGCCTCTTCGCTGTTGCGGCTGAGATCGGTGTCCTCGATGCGCAGGACGAAGCGGCCGCCGTTGCGGCGGGCCCAGAGATAGCTGAAGAGCGCCGTGCGGAGACCGCCGATGTGGAGATAGCCGGTCGGGCTGGGCGCGAAACGTGTGACCACCATGAAAAACCCCTTGATGATGTACTGGAAGATTCGGAATTTTACCAGCCCGTGGCTTGATTCTGCATTTAGCCGGGCTGCGGACCCGTCGAAGGGGGTGCAAAGGGGGGAAATCGTGCCAAGCCGCCGCGCCGTAAAGTTCACTGTTAGTTAAAAGGCTGTAGAATACTCGCTATTTCATGCCATTACCGGAAGTATCAACCATGTTAAAACTCCTTCTCCCGCTCTTTCTGTCGCTCTCTCTTTTCGCCGAAACGGTCGGCGGTATCGCCATCCTGGTCGAAGATGAACCGATCACCCTGCATGAAGTCTCCGCCACCATGCGCGAAAACCGCATTGGGCTTGATGAATGCGTCAGAGTGCTGGTACGGCAGAAACTTGAAGCCATCGAGGCGGAGAAGCGCAACATCAGCGTCTCTACGCTGGAAGTCTCCGACGAGGTCAAGAACATGGCCCGCCAGAACAACATGACCGTCATGGAGTTTTACGACGCGGTGCACCGCTCCCAGGGCACCAGCGAAGCGGCGCTGAAAGAGCGCATCCGTACGGGGCTGATCAACAAGAAGCTCTACAGCGCCATCGCCTTCTCCCAGATGGTTCAGCCGACGGACGAGGAGATCGAGGAGTACTACCGCAGCCACAAAGAGGAGTTCGGCGCGCCCGAAAGCTTCAAGGTTCTGGTCTACCGCGGCAGCTCCAAGGAGAAACTCGAAGCGAAGGTCAACAACCCGATGCTCTACGTTCCGGAGATCAGCAGCGAAGAGCGGGTGCTTCGCTACGACGGGATGGAACCCCGACTGGCGCAGCTGCTGACGTCGACGCAGAGCAACAGCTTCACCCCGGTCCTTCCCGATGCCGACGGCTTCGTCTGTTTCTTCGTCCAGGAGAAGAACGGCTCTCAGGCGACGACCCTGGAAAGCGTGCGCGGCCGGATTGAAAACGTCCTGATGGGCGAGAAGCGCCAGCAGGTGCTCAACGACTACTTCTCCCGGCTGCAGCTCACCGCGGACATCCGCGTCATCCGCCTGCCGGAGTAACGGCCGGCGGCACGCTCCGAAGGAGGGTGCATGCATATCATCATCGTCGGAGGCGGCTACGCCGGCCTCAAAGCCCTTGAGCGGCTCGCCCGCGACACGACGCTCCAAATCACCCTTTTCGACCGCCACCCCTACCACTACCTTCAGACCGAAGCCTATGAACTCGTCGGCAACAGCTGCACCGTGACCGAAGTGACGGTGGACCTCGCGGCGCTCTGTTACGGCTATGGCAGTCACGTCACCTTCCGGAAGCGGGGGGTGGACGCCATCGACTTCGCGCACAAACGGCTCGAAGCGGAGGGGGAGCAGTACGGGTACGACTACCTGATCATCGCGGCGGGAAGCCGCACTTTCTACGCTCCGGGAATGGAGGAACGCCCCCCCTGGGCCCACGGGGTCAAGAGTCTGGCCCACGCCCTGGAGTTTCGGCAGCGTTTCGAGCAGCAGCTGTTCGAGCGGATGGAGAGCGAGCACGGGGTCTGCGACCGCCCCTTTACCATCGTCGTCGGCGGTTCGGGCCTCAGCGGGGTGGAGATCGCCGCGGAGATCGCCTACCGGGCCCGCCGTTTTTACGAGGAGAACACCCTGCTGTGCGACAACATCCGCATCTGCCTGGTGGGCTCCTCCGAAGAGATATTGCGGGGGATGGAACCCTGGCTCGTCGAGCGGGCGACGAAGCGGCTGGAAGGGCTTGGGGTGCGGATGCTCAACGGTACCCGCATCAGCGAACTGCATGAGCACCGGGTCCGCCTTAGCGACGGCGAGACGATCGACTACGACTTCATGATCCTCACCTTCGGCATCGTCGCTTCCACCCTGACGCGCAGCCTCGGCCTCGCCCTCAACTCCAAGGGACAGATTCTCGTCGAGAAGACCCTGCAGGTGCCGGGGCTGGCCTCCGTCTACGCCGTGGGCGATGCGGCGGAGCTGCACACCGCTTCGGGAGCGCGCGTGCCGCCCAGCGCCCAGGCGGCGGAGCAGAGCGGGGTGCGGGCCGCGGAGAACGTTCTGGCCGCCGTCCGGGGCGGAGCGCCGCGGGAGGCGGAGCTGAAGATGCACGGCACCATGATCGCCCTGGGCGGTCCCTGGGCGGCGGTTTCGCTCTTCGGCGCCGTGCGCATCGACGGCTGGCTCGGGTACCGGATCAAGCGGTTCATTTACGGGGTCTACACCTGGCCGCTGAACCGCCGCTGCAGACGGGGGGCGGCCGTCGCCGAACGGAAAATGAAGGGGGAACGAAGTGCGCTATAATATCGCCAAAAGATCATTTTCGAAGGGGAAAAGATGGGTTTGAAAGCCGATACGTGGATACGGGAAAAAGCGCTGCAGGAGGGGATGATCACGCCCTTCTGCGAGGACCAGGTGGGGCAGGGCGTCGTCAGCTACGGCCTCAGCTCCTACGGTTACGACATCCGCGTCAGCGACGAGTTCAAAATCTTCACCAACCTCAATTCGACGGTCGTCGACCCGAAGCACTTCGATGACGCCAACGTCGTGGACTTCAAGGGCGACATCTGTATTGTTCCGCCCAACTCCTTCGCCCTCGCCCGTACCGTCGAGTACTTCCGCATTCCCCGGGACGTTTTGGCCATCTGTCTGGGCAAGTCGACCTACGCCCGCTGCGGCATCATCGTCAACGTGACCCCCTTCGAACCGGAGTTCGAGGGACACATCACCATCGAGATATCCAACACTACCCCCCTTCCGGCGAAGATCTACGCCAACGAGGGGATCGCCCAGGTGCTCTTCTTGCGGGGCGACGAGATGTGCGAGACCAGCTACAAGGACAAGAGCGGCAAGTACCAGGGCCAAGAAGGCATCACCCTGCCGCGCATCCTCTCCTAAGCGGCTCCGGCACCCGCCGGAAGCGCTTCGATTTTTCCTCTCTTTTTTCCCGCCCTTTTTAGGAATCTTTTAACCATAATGGTGCTATCGTAGAAGTAGATAAAACGATAAAGGATCCACATGCTTCACGAATACCGCGACATCATCACCCACATGAAACAGAACCAGGCGGCCAACGCCCACTTTCTTGCGATTTTCGACAAACATAACGAACTGGACGACCAGCTGAACAGAGCGGAGAAGGGTGAAATTCCGTTGACGGACCTCGAGATGGAAGATCTTAAAAAGAAAAAACTGCACCTCAAAGACGAAGCCTACGGCATGATCCTCAAGTACAAACAGGAGCACGGTCTCTAGGACCGGGCTTCGCGCCTTCCGGACCGGGTCCGGTCCGTCTTTCCCTATTTTTTCACGAGTTCGAGAATCTTTTCCGGCGGTCTGCCGATGACGGCTTTGTTCCCCATGATGACCACGGGACGCTCGATCAGTTTGGGGTGTTCGGCCATCGCCTTGATAAGGGCGCTCTCATCTTCGACCGTTTTGAGCTCCAGCTCTTTGTAGAGGGCCTCTTTGGTCCGCATCAGCTCCCGGGCGGAGCAGCCGAGTTTCGCGAGCAGATCGCGGATCTGCGCTTCGGAGGGGGCGGCGTCGAGGTACTTGACGACGTCGGCCTCGATGCCGTTGGCTTCGAGGAGGGCCAGCCCTTCGCGGGACTTTCCGCATCGGGGATTGTGCCAGATGGTGACGGAAGACATGGGATCACTCCGGGGTAAAGATTAAAACTACATGATACCGTCATTTTAGTTTTTAAGTGTTATGATAGGCCAAACAATGCCGAAGGATGGATGGATGAGCTCCAAGGAACGTTATATCAAACTGGCGCAGTTCGGGCGTCAACTGCTTGACCGGGTCAAGACGCTTGAGGAGGGGTTGCCCCTGATCGCCGATTATGCCAAGGAGGTCATCGGGGCGGACCGCTGCTCCATCTACGTCTACAACCCCAAGATCAACATGCTCTGGACGACGTTGGCGGACAAGATCGAGAAGATCATGATCAGTGCGGACGAGGGGATCGCCGGCAGTACGATCGCCGAGGCAAAGCCCATCATCGTCAACGACCCCTACAACGACGACCGTTTTTTGCAGAAGATCGACCACAAGACGGGGTATGTGACCCGCAACATTGCCTCGGTGCCGGTCTTCAACTCCGACCGCAAGGTGATCGGGGTACTCCAGCTGCTGAACAAGGAGGAGGAGTTCGCCCCGGAAGATACCCGCTTCATGGTCTTTTTCGCCCACTACATAAGCGGCTACCTGGAGCTGGCGACGCTGTTTCGCGAAGACGAAGAGTACCTCTACCGGACCGACGAGCGTTAGGACCGGGTCGTCGAGGGTAGCGTGGAACAGGTCCGACTCCTCTTAACACTGCTGAAGGGTTCGTTCCGCGACCTGCTCCCCATCATCGTGGTCATTGCCTTTTTTCAGGCCGTGGTGCTGCAGCAGTACCCGGAAAACCTCCTCTCCATTCTGACGGGACTCGTCATCGTCGCGGTGGGGCTGGCGGTCTTCATCCAGGGGCTGGAGATCGGGATCTTCCCCGTTGGGGAGAACCTCGCCCACGAATTCGCCGCGCGCGGGTCGCTCTTCTGGCTGCTCGCCTTCGCCTTTCTCATCGGCTTCTCCACCACCATCGCCGAACCGGCGCTCATCGCCATCGCGGAGAAGGCGGCGGTGATCAGCGGGGGGCGCATTGACGCAATGATGCTGCGCCTGACGGTGGCCCTTTCGGTGGGCTTCGCCATCGCGCTCGGCTCTTTCCGCATCGTCACCGGCCACCCCATCCACTTCTACATCATCACCGGCTACATCATCGTGGTGGTGCTTACCTACTTCGTTCCGGCGGAGATCGTGGGGCTCGCTTACGACTCGGGCGGGGTGACCACCTCGACGGTCACCGTGCCCCTGGTAGCGGCGCTGGGCGTCGGTCTGGCGACCAGCATCCGGGGGCGCAATCCCATCATCGACGGGTTTGGCCTCATCGCCTTCGCATCGCTGACGCCGATGATCTTCGTCCAGGTCTACGGGGTGATTGTCTACGCTTCGGGTGCGGAGGGCGTCGAGACGGCGCTTGCCGTCGCCGAAGCGGCGGCACCGGTCGGCGGCGCCTGGGGGTTGTTGCTGGAGCTGGTCTCCGTCGTCACCGACGTGCTCCCCATCCTGGCGGTGATCTTCTTCTTCCAGTACATCATCATCCGAAAAGCCGTACCG
Organism: Sulfurimonadaceae bacterium; assembly: GCA_050292215.1. Taxonomy (GTDB): domain Bacteria; phylum Campylobacterota; class Campylobacteria; order Campylobacterales; family Sulfurimonadaceae; genus SZUA-415. The sequence goes on from JBNKLF010000006.1 coordinate 68,747, forward strand.
CAGCTGCCGAAGATCGCCCTGGGGATCGGTTTCGTGATCCTGGGGCTCTACGCCTTCATCGTCGGCCTGGAGATGGGGCTCTTTCCCATCGGCGAGTCGATGGCGCTGCAGCTGACGACCCAGGGGAACCACTTCTACATCTACGCCTTCGCCTTTCTCATCGGCTTCGCGACGACGATGGCCGAGCCGGCGCTGCTGGCCATCGGCATCAAGGTCGAGGAGATCTCCGGCGGGAAGATCCGCCAGCTGGTGCTGCGCATCGCCGTGGCGCTGGGCGTGGCGGTGGGGATCGCCCTGGGGGCCTACCGCATCGTCGCGGGGGACCCCATCCACTACTACATCATCGTCGGATATGTCGTGGTGATCATCCTGACCTACTTCGCCCCGCGCTACATCATCCCCATCGCCTATGACTCGGGCGGGGTGACCACCTCGACGGTGACCGTGCCCCTGGTGGCGGCCCTGGGGCTGGGACTGGCGACGAACATCGAGGGGCGCAGCCCGCTCATCGACGGCTTCGGCCTCATCGCTTTCGCATCACTCTTCCCCATGATCACGGTGATGGCCTACGGCGTCATCACGGAGATGGCGGCCCGGCAGCAAAAAAACAGCAAGAAGGAGAGGCGCAATGAGGCGGCATCGCAGCGACCGGATAGAGCTTGAAACCAACAAGAAGGAGTCGGCATGAAGTTTTCACTGTTACTGGCCATCGTGGACAACCAGATGGAGGATCGGGCGATCGACATCGCCAAAGCCAACGGGGCCGGCGGCGTCACCCAGTTCAAGGGAACGGGGATCGGCCTGAACGAGAAGAAGACCTTCTTCGGACTTACCTACGAGCGCTCCGAGACGATTCTGCTCTTCATCCTGGAGAAGAAGACGTCGCTCAAGGTGATGAAAGCGCTCAACACGGAGCTCGATCTGGAAGATTCGGGCAACGGTCTGGTGGTGACGATGCCCATCGAACACCTCGCCGGGATTCCGATGAAGCAGATCGAACGGTTCCAGCAACAACTCAAAGAGGAGAATGCGATATGAAACAGTATCTTGTCAGCGATGTCATGACCCCGAAGGAGAAGATCGTGATGATCTCCCCCTACGCCCGGGTGCGGGAGCTGCTCAAGCTGATGCGCGAGAAGCACGTCAAATCGGTGATTGTCGACCGGATGGGTCCCCACGACGCCTACGGCATCGTCACCCACAGCAACATTCTCGAGGGGATCTTCACCAACGACGGGGACATGGACCTGGTCAATGTCTACGACATCGCCACCAAGCCGCTCATTCAGGTGGTGGGGCCGATGGACATCAAGTACGCCTCGCAGCTGATGGTGCGGCAGAAGGTGACCCGGCTGGCCGTCACTTGGGAAGGGGACATCGTCGGTCTGGTGACCATGAGCGACATCATGCGGGTGCTGATGCAAGAAGCGGTGGAAGGAGAGTAACCATGGCAAAAGAGACATTGATTAAAATTGCGGAATTCGGCAAGACGCTGGCGGGGGAGAGCAGCCTCGAAAAGGCGATGGAACTGATCGGCGAAGAGGCGAAAACGCTCTTCGGGGTGGAGCGCTGTTCCATCTTCATCGTCGACAAGGAGGCGATGATGCTCTGGACCAAGCACAGCGACGGCATCGGGAAGATCGCCATCGGGATGGATTCGGGCATCGCCGGCGACACCTACCGCAAAGCGGAGCCGCAGCTGGTCAACAAACCCTACGACGACAAGCGGTTCCTCCCCAAGATCGACGCCAAGAGCGGCTTTACGACCCGCAACATGCTGACGGCCCCCATTTTCAACTCCCGGCGCGAGGTGATCGGGGTCTTTCAGCTGCTTAATAAAAAGCGGGGCGAATTCGCCGCGGAGGACCTGGAAACCCTCACCTTCTTCGCCAACTACGTCAGCGGTACCATCGAACTGGCGCTGATGTGCGAGTAAACCGCCTCAGAGCAGCGTTCTGTTGATCCAGTGCGAGAGGGCGTAAAGCCCCCACACATGCTGCTTGAACCGCCCCCGGCTGACGGCGGCGTCGAGGTAGCGCTGCAGCATCTCCTCGCGAAACAGTCCCGTCTGCTTGTTGACCTCCGTGATGAGCCCCATGCGGCCCGAGGCGTCGAGGTACTCCAGGTAGGGGGATGAGAACCCCTTCTTCTTCCGATGCAATATCTTATCTCCCAGGCGCGGCCGCAGGATCTGCTTGAGTAGTGACTTGGGCCGCCCGTCGCCGATCTTCAGCGCCGCCGAGGTGCCGAAGGCCGCCTCCGCGAGGCGGTGGTCGAGCATCGGGGTGCGTGACTCGATGCCGTGGGCCATGGAGACCCGGTCGAGTTTGGCCAGGTAGTACTCGGCCTGGAGCTGCCGCAGGTCGAGGTAGCTGTACCAGTGTACGGGATGGCTCCAGCGGCTCCGCTCGAAACGTTCGCGTTCGGGGAGGACGAAGCGCAAAGCCTCTTCGTCCCGGACGTTGCGCCGCATCAGCAGGTTTTTCTGCAGGTCGGTGAACTTTTCGCTCGCTCCCCGGAAGAGCAGGGTGCCGTCGAAGACGCGTTTGTACCACTCCCACTCCCGGTTCATGGAGAAGTGGCCGTGGAAGAACTTCTTCAGCCACGCTTTTCGCTGGAGTGCGGCGAGCTGTTCGACGTCGAGGTAGTCGAAGTACTGCCGGTAGCCCAGGAAAAGTTCGTCGCCCCCCTCTCCGCTCAGCACGACGCGGTACCCCTCCCTCCCGATCGCATCGAACAGCAGGTACAGCGGCACGGCGGCGGGGTCGTTGAGGGGTTCGTCCAGGGCCTCCATAACCGGGTCGATGGCGTCGACGAAGTCGTTTTGAGTGATGACCACCCGGCGGTTTTCGAGGCCCAGAAGCTGCGCCGTCTCGGCGGCCGCGGCGCTTTCGTCGTAGTTGTACCCCTCCGCGTAGCCGAGGGTAAAGGTCCGAAGCGATCGCCCCAGATCGGCGGCGACGGCGTTGACGGCGGCGCTGTCGATGCCGCCGCTGAGCAGCGAAGCGACGGGCACGTCGGCGGCGAGCCGCATCCGGACGCTCTCAACGAGCCGCTCCATGATGAGGCGGGGGGCCTCGGCGTCGTCGACGGGTTCGGCGGCTTCCAGCAGGTCGTAGTAGGGGCGGCGGGTCACGACGCCGTCGCGGAGGGTGACCACCTCCCCCGGGGCGACCTTCTCGACGCCCCGGTAGAAGGTGTGGGGCGCGGTCGGGGCGAGAAAGGAGAGGTAGGCCGTCAGTGCGTCGTCGTTCATCGCCACGGAGGGGAGCAGCGGAACGATCCCCTTGATCTCCGAGGCGAAGACGAAGCGCTCCTTCATGGCGGCGAAGAAGAGCGGTTTCTTCCCGAGCCGATCGCGGACGAGGTGGAGGGTACCGCCGTCGTAGAGGGCGATGGCGAACATCCCCCGGAAGCGCCGGACGCAGTCGATGCCCCAGGTGCGGTAGGCGGCCAGCAGGGTCTGGGCCTCCGTCGCCCCTTCGAGACCGAGGCTTTCGGCGATCGCTTCGTGGTTATAGATCTCCCCGTTGAAACTGAGCAGGAGGTCCGCTTCGTGCAGGGGCTGGTGGGCCCGTTCGTGCAGCTCCCGGATGCTGAGGCGCTGGTGGCCGAAGAAGAGGCGGGGGCGTTCGACGATGCCGCAATAATCGGGGCCGCGGTGGGCCAGACGGGCCAGGGCGCTGCGGGCGGCGGCGCTCTCGTAGTCGCCGAGAATGCCGAAGAGGGCGCACATCAGCGTGCTTCCTTGTAGAAAGCCGCGGTGATGTCGCGGGGGAGGTAGCCCCGCTTGATGGCGACCCGGGCGCCGAGGTCGCGTCCCATTTTTCGGATCTCCGCCGCGGTGAAGTAGTTGTAGACCATCGACTCGTCGTTCCCTTCGAGGAGGTTGAAGACGAAGCCGTGACGGGCCTGTTCGAAGCAGCGGCGGATGAAGAGGTGGGTCTCGAAACGCATCAGGATGTTCATCGCCCCGCTGCAGACGTAGAAGTCGGCTTCGGGGAGCGCGTCGTGCAGGATGTCGCACTGCGCGATCTCGCAGCCGGTGCGCTTGCGGGCCTCCTCGACCATCGGCGCCATGCAGTCCAGGCCGATGTAGCGCTCCGGGGAGCGGCCCGTCTCTTCGAGATAGAGGGAGAAGTCCCCGAAACCGCATCCCGCGTCGACCAGCGTGCACCCCTCCAGGGAGTCGGGAAGGAGCGAGGCGATGACCCGGAAGCGGGTACGCTGGGAGCGCTCCGAGTTCCAGTGCACCCCCCGGGCGGTATGGCCGTGACGGTCGATGGCGGCATCGTAGAACCGGGTGTTATCGATTCGGGGCATCGGTCGGGGTCACTCTTCGCCCTGCGGCGCCGGGAGGTAGGTGAAGCCGATGTCGCACTGCCATTCGCGGCTGTCGGTGCGCTCGCAGCGGCATCCGGCATCCATGTCGACGATGTCGTAGCGCGACTTGACCAGCTCCTTGAGTTTTCGGCAGGCATCGTACTCGTAACGGTCGATGAGGCGTTCGAACCCCTGTTTTGGCGCAGTATCGGCAAAAGCGGCGAAGGCGATCAGAAGCGGTAAGAGTCTTTTCATAAGTGCAATTCTACTATACTCTTTCCATGAGAAAGATTGACGCCCTGGCCCTGGGCGGGACCCTCTTCGTTCCCGCCGTCCACAAAGAGCTCGAAGCCGTTGCCTCGGGAGCGAAATATTCGCGGCTGCGTTCGATCGTCGTCGACACTGAAGACGGCATCGCGGAAGCGCAGCTCGACACGGCGCTCGAACGTGTTGAAGCGCTGCTGCGGAACATGGTTCCGGGCGGGCCGCTGCGCTTCCTGCGCCCCCGGAATCCCGAAGTGCTGGAGCGGCTGCTTCGGTGTGAAGGGATTGAAAAAATCGACGGCTTCGTCCTGCCGAAATTCGGCCTGGAGAACGCCGAACGCTACCTGAACGCAGTAGGTGAACATATGTTCATGCCTTCCGTCGAGGGGCGGGAACTCTTCGATGACGCGGCCCTTGCGGCGCTGCGGGAGCTTCTGCTGCCCCACAGCGACCGCATCGTGGCGATCCGCTTCGGCGCCGAGGATATGCTGCGGCAGCTGGGCATGCGGCGGGAGTGCTCCCGGATGCTCTACGACCTCTGCGCCCCCTCCCGGGTCATCGGCGGCGTACTGGCGGCCTTCAAGCCCTGGGGGTTCGACGTGGCCGCCCCGGTCTACCCCTGCTACCGGGACACCGAAGGGTTTGAGGCGGAACTGCGCCGCGACCTCACCGAGGGGCTGGTCGGCAAGACCCTCATCCACCCCGATCAGATTGAATCGGTCGAACGGATCTACCGGGTTGCCCCGGAGGAGCTCGGGGCGGCCGAAGTGTTGCTGCAGAGCGAACGGGCGGTATTCGGTTCAAAAGGTCGGATGGCGGAGACGGCGACCCAGCGCGGGTGGGCGGAAAGCATCATACGCCGGGCGAAATATTTCGGTATGAGCCAAACCGTTTAACAAAATTGAATATCTTATGTAATACAATAAATTTTTATCTGTGATGCATGGATGTTTTGAAGGAATGGTTATGAAGCAGAGTTTTGCACTGATCGGTGCCGCCGGTTATATCGCACCCCGCCATATGAAGGCGATACAGGAAACGGGGAACCGTCTGGTGGCGGCACTGGACAAGAACGACAGCGTCGGGGTCATCGACAGCTATTTTCCGGACGCTTCGTTTTTTACCGAGTACGAGCGGTTTGACCGGCACATCGACAAACTTCGCCGGAAAGGGGAAGCGATCGATTTCGTCTCCATTTGTTCGCCCAACTATCTGCACGATTCTCATATCCGTTTCGCCCTGAGAAGCGGGGCGGACGCCATCTGCGAAAAACCCCTGGTGCTCAATCCCTGGAACATCGACGCTCTCGAGACCATTGAAGCCGAAACCGGGAAGCGGGTCTACAACATCCTTCAGTTACGGCTGCATCCCTCCATCATCGCACTGAAAGAGCGGGTGCAAGAAGAGCTGGCGGAGCATCCGGAGAAAGTGTACGAGATCGACCTCACCTACCTGACGTCGCGGGGGAGATGGTACTTCGTCAGCTGGAAGGGGGACGTCAGCAAGTCCGGGGGCATCGCGACCAACATCGGGGTCCATTTTTACGACATGCTCAGCTGGATTTTCGGACCGGTGGAAGAGAGCGTCGTTCATGTGAAGACGGAGTCGGCCAATGCGGGCTTCCTGAAGCTTCGTCATGCGAACGTCCGCTGGTTCCTGTCGGTCAACTACGACTACATTCCCGAATCGGTCAAGGCCCAGGGGCAGCGAACCTACCGTTCCATCACCGTCGACGGCGACGAGATCGAGTTCAGCGGCGGGTTTACCGATCTGCATACCCGCAGCTACGAAGCGATTCTCGCGGGCAACGGGTTCGGCCTTCAGGAAGCGCGCCCGTCGATCGGCATCGTTTCAGAGATTCGCAACCTTGAACCCCTGGGTCTGAAAGGCGAGTATCATCCTTTCTGCCGAAAGGTGACGGAATAGATGGCGACGGAACCCGCTTACTACTGCCACGAGAGCAGCTATGTCGATGAGGATGTGACGATCGGGCAGGGGACGAAGATCTGGCATTTTTGCCACCTTCTCTCCCACACCCGGATCGGGGAGCGCTGCTCTTTCGGTCAGAACTGTGTTGTCGGTCCCCGCGTGAGCATAGGCAACGGGGTCAAGGTGCAGAACAACGTATCGGTCTACGAGGGGGTCGAGATCGAGGATGACGTTTTTCTCGGTCCCTCCATGGTCTTTACCAACGTGATCAACCCCCGGGCGTTCATCGGCCGTAGGGAGGAGTTCAAGACGACGCTGCTCAAAAAAGGGTGTTCCGTCGGTGCGAACGCGACGATCGTCTGCGGCATCACCATCGGCGAATATGCCCTCATCGGGGCAGGCGCGGTGGTGAACCGCGACGTCAAACCCTACGCGCTGATGGCGGGGGTCCCGGCGAAACAGATCGGCTGGGTGGGGAGGTCGGGTACGACCCTCGCGTTCGATGCGGCGGGTGTGGCGACGGATGCATCCGACGGAAGCCGCTACCGCCTTGCGGACGATGGTATCGAGGCGCTGTAATGACGATCGATTTCGCCAATCTGCATCGGCAGTATCTTCGCTACAAAGAGGAGATCGATAGTGCCATTCAGGGGGTAGTCGAGAGTTCGCACTTTATCATGGGACCGGAGGTTGCCGCGCTGGAGACGGAGCTGCAGGTCTTTACCGGCTCCAAACACGCGATCACCTGCTCCAGCGGGACCGACGCCCTGCTGCTGGCAATGATGGCCCTGGGCATCGGCCCGGGAGACGAAGTGATCACGACGCCTTTTACGTTCATCGCGACGGCGGAGACGGTGGCGTTTCTCGGTGCGAAGCCGATCTTCGTCGATATCGACGAGACGACCTACGCCATCGACGCGGCGAAGATAGAAGCGGCCGTTACCGACAGGACGAAAGCGATCATCCCCGTCGGCCTCTACGGCCAGCCCGCCGACATGGATGCGATCAACGCCGTTGCGTCGCGGCATGGGCTGAAGGTCATCGAAGATGCGGCCCAGAGTTTCGGTGCGACCTACAAGGGTCGAAAAAGCGGTACTCTGAGCGACATCGGGTGTACCAGCTTTTTCCCGGCAAAACCCCTGGGGTGTTTCGGCGACGGGGGTGCGGTGTTCACCGATGACGACGCTCTGGCCGAAAAGATGCGCAGCCTGAGGGTTCACGGGCAGACGGAACGCTATCACCACAAATACATCGGGATGGGGGGGCGTCTCGATGCTTTGCAGGCGGCGATTCTGAGGGTGAAGCTGCGGCACTATGAGACGGATTTGGAACGGCGCCGCCGTGTCGCGCAGCGCTATGCGGAACTGCTGGCCGAAAAACCGGTGGTGCTGCCCCGGGTCCTGTCGGAAAGAACCTCGGTATGGGCCCAGTACTCCGTGCGTGTTTCCGACAAGGAAGCGTTTCAGGCACGTCTGAAGGAAGCCGGTATCCCCACGGCGGTGCACTACCCCAAACCGCTTCACCTGCAGGAGTGTTTTGCGTACCTGGGATACGACACAGGAAGCTTTCCCGTTGCGGAAAAGGTCAGTGAGGAGATCGTCAGTCTGCCGATGAACCCGGACCTGACTGATGACGAAATAGCGTGGATAGCAAGCAGCATATGATCAAGCGGTGGAGAGAGCGATCGGAATTTTCAAAGCATGTGCTCACCTTAATGACAGGAACGACGATCGGGCAGGCGATTCCAATCGCCATCAGCCCGATTCTCACACGATTGTACACCCCTCAGGAATTCGGCCTTTACGCACTGTTCGTATCGTTAGTCACCATTTTCGGAACGATCGTCAACGGACGCTACGAATTGGCGGTACTGCTTCCCGATACCGACGAGGAGGCGATGCAGGTGATGACGGTCGGTCTGTGCATCAATGTCATGATGGCGGTTTCGCTCTGCCTGGCCGTCTGGGGATTTTCCGGAGAGATCGTCGAACTGCTTGGCAGCCGGGAGATTCTCCCGTGGTTATGGCTGGTGCCCGCCATCGTCTTTGTGATGGGTGGGTACAATCTGATGTACTACTACGCCAACAGGAAAAAAGCTTTTTCGGGCATGTCCGTCACATCGGTTGTCAAAGCGGCGGTTATGGGAACGGTCCAGATTGTCGGCGGGCTGATCTTCCAGGGGGTGACAGGTCTGATCAGCGGCCAGGTCTTTTCCCAGCTGGCCGGGGTTTTTACGATCTTTGGCACGATAAAGCGGCGTGGGATTCCAAAGCCACGATTCCGGGTTTCGCAGCTTTTGGCATCGGCAAACCGGTTTAAAAAGTTTCCTCTCTTTTCGATGCCGGCGGTACTGGCCAATGTCCTGTCGCGCCATTCGCTGAACCTGCTGATTACGGCGTTTTTCAACCTTGCAACCCTGGGTTATTTTGCCCTGGCACAGCGTTTCCTCGGCTTGCCGTCAACGCTGGCGGGGACAGCGGTGAGCCAGGTGTTTTATCAGAAAGCCGTGGAGTTGCGTGCTTCGGGAAAAGGGGTGGCGGCGCTTTTCAACGCGACGATTTTCAAGCTGTTGCTGGCCGCCTTCCCCGTTTATGCAACGATGTTTTTCATTGCGGAGGATCTCTTCGCCTTTGTCTTCGGAGAAGCGTGGCGGGTTGCGGGAACCTATGCAAGCATTCTAACGCCTCTGTTCGCCATGCAGTTTATCAGCGCCTCATTGGCGCTGATTACCTCGGTTTACGAAAAGCAGGCGCAAAGTCTTGTTATCAACCTGAGTTTGCTGATCGGCAGTGTGGGACTTTTGGTGGCCGCCCGGTGGATGCAGTGGGAGTTCGAACTCTTTTTGGTGCGCTACTCGGTTGTCATGGGTGCCCTCTATTTCGGGTTTTTGGTGTATTATCGATTCTTGAGCAGGGAGCCATGATGATAAAAGCAGCGCTAGGTCGCATTTTGTACGCGTTCGCAGGAGTGACGAAGTCCTGGATCGGCTGTTATCTTCGTCAGAAGCATATCAAGCGGTTCGGCGCGGTCGGGAAGGGAATCCGCCTTAACGGGATCAGTACGATCAGCGGTCATGACAGGATAGCGATCGGAGACAACGTTCACATCGGGAACAATGCGTTTATCGCGGGAGAAGGGGGGCTCCACATCGGGGACAACGTGCACATCTCCCGCAATTTGGTGCTTTACACCCGTAGTCATGAGTATGAGGGAAGCTGTCTGCCCTATGATGACTCCCACAAGGAGAACAGCGTCTACATCGGCAAGAATGTCTGGATCGGCATGAATGTGACCGTTCTGCCCGGAGCGCATATCGAGGAGGGGTGTATCATCGGTGCCGGTGCCGTCGTTGCGGGCCGTCTGGAGAAACTGGGCATCTACGGGGCATGCCCGGCGCAGAAGATCAAAGAGCGCAACGGCGAGCATTACCTTAAACTTGAAGAAGCGAAAAAATACGGGGGGATCAATGGCGAACTATATCAAGATCGCGGCTAGGCGTTTTTCCGACTATCTGCTGTTCGGCAATGTCACCCGGTCCGGGATCAGCGAATATACTTTCAGAACGCAGTACCTGGACAGTCCGGAGTTCAGCCCGGTGTTTTTTCTTTCGACCGGACGTACGGGGACGGCACTCTTTACCAAGCTTCTGGAACGTTCGAAAAAACTTAGCGTATTCCACTCGCCGTCCGCGCTACTGTGCCATTCGGCATCCGAACTGATCGAGCAGGGGAGAGTCGCATACGAAAGGTACCATGTCGCCGGACAGGACGACGAGACGGTCAATCAGCTGACGGCCCAGATCTTCTTGGCGGCCCGGGAAGCGCTGCTTTACAAGAGTTTTGTACACGGAAAGCGCTATGTCGAGACGAACAACAGGGTCTCATTTCTGGCTCCTGCCATCAAAAAACTGATTCCCCACGCCAAATTCGTGCATCTGTATCGTCACCCTGCGGAGTTCGTGCGTTCGGGTGTGCGGCGCAACTATTACCAAGAAGAGAGTCTGCACGGTCTGGGGAGGTTGACGCCGTTGCCCGGTATGCCGGAAGCGGAGCGATGGTCCACCTTTTCCCAGGTCGAAAAAATCGCGTGGCTCTGGCAGGAAACGAATGGTTTCATCGAAAGGTTTTTTAACGCCCAGCAGGGGCAGGGGTGTTTACAGTTCGATTTCAACCGGCTGAACGTTGAAAATGTCAAAGAGCTGTTGGCATTTCTCGAGATCACCGATATCGGTGATGACGCGATCAGCGAACTGATCGGCACCCCGGTCAATGCGCAGATGACGGGAGATTTTCCCATGTTTTCTGGGTGGTCGGAGCAGGACAAGGCATCGGTTCGAAACATCTGCGGCGAGCTGGCGCAGCGCTACGGCTACGATCTGGACGGATAGATGGTCACGGTCTACCTTCCGGACAATCATCATGCAGAGCGCAGCTACTGCATCGACACGATCTTCGGAGAATTTCTGGGCATTTCCTACCAGGTACGGTTCGATGATGCCAGGAGTCTGGAGGGGTCATGCTGGGTCGTCACGACGGCACGCGGCACCACGCTGGCGGTGGAGGACCATTTTTTCAGCAAAATTCCCGAGGCATCTGGTTATCTGGATGCCCGCTACCTTCCCGGAAGCGTTTTTTCGGCGTCGATACCCTGCCTCCCCGGATGCGACGTACCGGTTCTCTACGGAGATCCGGCATACAATGCGACCCGCAACACCATCCGCTTCGGAGGGGATATCTTTGCATCAAGTTTTTTCATGCTCACGCGGTGGGAAGAGTATGTCAAAACGGAGCGCGATCCCCACGGCCGTTTCCCGGCATCGGCGTCGCTTGCCTACCAAAACGGTTTTTTGTCGCTCCCGGTCGTCGATCTCTACGCCGACATGCTGTGGAACATGCTGCTGGAACTGGGCATCGACGGGGAACGAAAAACCCATCCCCCCCGAATTTTCCCGACCCACGATGTCGACGATCTCTATTTTTGGAGTCATACCGCCCAGCTGCTCCGAGTCACCGCGGGCGATCTCCTCAAACGGCGCGACGGCGGACTGGCGGCGGCAAGGATCCGGGAATTTTTGCGGGTAAAAAAGGGAGCGCAGAAGGACCCCTGGGACAGGTTTGACCTGCTCATGGACCTCTCCGAATCCATAGGCACCCAGTCCCGGTTCTACTTTATGAGCGGGGGAGTGACGGCTTACGACAACCGCTACAGCATCAACGACCCGAGAGCGGTGGAGCTTATGGCGAAAATCAGGCAGCGCGGCCATCTCATCGGCATCCATGCCAGCTACAATAGTTATAATGACCCTGAACAGTTCAGAAAAGAGAAAGTGCTGCTGGAGGAGACGTGCGGGTGCGAAATCACCGAGGGAAGGCAGCACTATCTGCGCTTTGAAGTACCGGCAACATGGCGGGTGTGGGAGGCAAACGGCATGCAGACGGATGCCACCTGCGGGTACGCCGACTGTGCCGGGTTCCGATGCGGAACCGGCAAGGCATTTTATGCGTTCGATATTTTGAAGCGGGAACAACTCGCGATGCGGGAGCGGCCCCTGGTGATTATGGATTCCAGTCTCTTTGACTACCAGTGCTATGAAGCGGATGAAAGAAGCGCCCTGTGGAAGGGTATCATGCAGAGCGGTTCGGATATCACACTGCTTTGGCACAACTCCTATACGGCGCATCTCGATGAGTATATCGAGATGATCGGGCATGCGAGAGCACAATGAACAATCTGCATCTCTCCCTGACCAATGTGAAAAACGAAAGCAGGCTCTTCAAAGAGAGTGCGACGGTCCTGAAACGGGGATTTTTTGAGAAGGTTTTCATCGTGGGGCTCTGGGAGGAGGGTGTTGAGACGCTCGAACGCCTTGAGGACAACCGGGAGATCGCACGTCTGCGTCTGAGGAGCCGTCTGTTGCCTAAAAACCTGTTATTCCAGGTATTTAAATATCTGGAGTTCATGGTTTCGGTATGGATCCGCTACAGAAACAGAAACGTCACAGTGATCAATGTCCACGCGCTCGGGCTTCTGCCGCTGGGTGTGGTGTTGAAAGCGGCATACGGCGCCAGTCTGATTTACGATGCGCACGAACTGGAAACCGAAAAAAACGGTCTGACGGGGCTGCGAAAAAAAGTATCGAAGTTTATTGAGAGCTCTTTGATAAAATATTGTGATCGTATTATCGTGGTCGGTGAGGCGATCGCCGATGCGTATGTAACATCCTATCCGCAGATCCGCAGGCCCTTCGTTGTCCTGAACTGTCCGCCCTATCAGCAGGTCGGGAAGAAAGAGTACTTCCGCGACAGGTTCGGCATCAGCGGCAGCAGCACGATTTTTCTCTACCAGGGAGTGCTTGGCAAAGGACGCGGTATCGAGCATATTCTCGATGCGTTCAAGGGGATGGAGGGGCACGATGATGTCTTGGTGATGATGGGCTATGGTCCGCTCGCAGGTATGGTTCAGGACGCTGCGAAGGAGTCTGGCAATATCTATTATCACGAAGCAGTCAATCCGGATCTGCTTTTGGGGTACAGCGCATCGGCCGATGTCGGCCTGTCTCTCATAGAGAACACGTGTCTGAGCTATTATTACTGCATGCCGAACAAGCTGTTCGAGTATGTTATGGCCGGTATTCCCGTCATCGTCTCCGATCTCTTTGAGATGCGCAGGCTTGTTACGGAACACGGTATCGGTATCGTCGCAGCGGAGAACAGCCCCGAAGGCATTCGCGACGCCGTCTCGGGAGTCAAACGGCTCGATGCAGGCCGACTCAGGCAGAATCTGCAAAGATTCGCCGCGCACTATAACTGGGAAGAGCAGGAGAAGGTATTGGTGAAGGTATATGAAAGCCTCCGGGAGGGTGAAAATGGATAAGCCCTATCAGGTATGCGCGCACTGCGTCATGGATACCAGTGACCCGGAGATCACCTTTGACGCGCAGGGTGTCTGCAATCACTGCATCGAATTCGAGACACTGAAAAGACCGCGCTGGTTCCCCGACAAGAGGGGTGAGGAGAAGCTGCGACGGATCGTCGAAAAGATTCGGCGCGAAGAGGCGGGCAAGCCCTACGACTGCATCCTCGGTCTCAGCGGAGGAGTGGACAGCTCCTATCTCGCCTTGAAACTGCATGAACTCGGGTTGCGTCCGCTGGTGGTGCATGTCGACGGCGGCTGGAACAGCGAACTGGCCGTACAGAATATCGAACGCATCGTGCGTCACTGCAACTGGGACCTGCATACCCATGTGGTGGACTGGGAGGAGATGCGGGATCTTCAGCTGGCCTACCTGAAGTCCGGTATCGCCAACCAGGACGTTCCCCAGGATCACGCCTTTTTTGCCTCGCTCTACCACTTTGCCGTCAAAAACGGGATCCGCTACGTCATGAGCGGCGGCAATATCGCCACCGAGTCCATTTTCCCGAGCGCCTGGCAGTGGAGCGCCATGGACGCCATCAACCTGCGGGCCATTCATCGGCGTTACGGAAGCCGGCCGCTTCGGCACTACCGAACCATCGGCTTTTTCGAATACTACTTCTACTACCCCTTTATCCGGCGGATGCGGGTGATCCGCCCGTTGAACTATATGCCTTACGTCAAAGAAGAGGCGCTTGCGGAGCTTCAGGCGACCGTGGGCTACAAAGCCTATGACCGAAAGCACGGCGAGTCACTTTTCACCAAGTTCTTTCAGAACTACTACCTGCCGGTGAAATTCGGGTATGACAAGCGGCGCCCCCACCTCTCCAGCCTGGTCGTTTCCGGTCAGTTGAGCCGGGAGGAGGCGCTTCGGGAGCTGGAACGTCCGCTTTACGATGCGGCGGAGCTGCGGGAGGAGAAGGCGTACGTCGCGAAAAAGCTCGGGGTCACCGAGGCGGCATTCGAGGAGCTTCTTCAGGTACCGCCGCACAGTTACCGGGATTTTCCCAATATGGAGCGGCGGTACCGGATGATGAAGGCACTGCAGGAGTTCCTGGGAAAAATCCTCGGGAAAAATCTGGCCAACTACTCATGAAAGCGGGGATGGCGTGACGGCGATAGTGGATTACGACATGGGCAATGTCAAAGCGATCGGAAACATGCTCAAAAAAATCGGCCGGGAGGCTGTCATCACCTCCGATCCGGATGTATTGCAAAAAGCCGACCGTTATATTCTTCCCGGAGTGGGAGCGTTTGACGAAGGGATGCGCCGCCTGCGTCAAAGCGGTCTGGCGGAGCTGCTTGAACGCCACGTCATGAACGATGGAAAACCGATTCTCGGTATCTGCCTGGGCATGCAGCTGCTGACGCGCAGAAGCGACGAGGGGGAGCTGCCCGGCCTAGGGTGGATCGATGCCGAAACGCTCCGGTTCGATTTCAGCGGGAGAGCGCGGCAGCTGCCGGTTCCCCACATGGGCTGGAACCGGGCGTCCGTCAACCGTCCCGGAACACTCTTCGAGGGGCTCGAAGAGAACCGCTTCTATTTCGTGCACTCCTATTATGTCCGGTGCGGCGAGCGTGACGACGTGCTGGCCACGGCGGATTACGGGATGGCGTTTGACTGCAGTTTCGGACACGGCAATATCTACGGCGTGCAGTTTCACCCGGAAAAGAGTCACCGTTTCGGCATGCGGCTGCTGGAAAACTTCTGCAGGATCTCCCATGGTCTTTAGCCGGGCGATCCCCTGTCTGCTGCTGCATAAAAAAGGATTGGTCAAGACGGTCCGTTTCAAAACCCCCAGGTATATCGGGGACCCCCTGAACGCCATCCGGATTTTCAACGAAAAAGAGGTGGACGAACTGATGCTGCTGGATATCGACGCGACCGTTGAGGGGCGCGAGCCGGATTATGCGTTGATCGAGGATATCGCCAGCGAGTGTTTCATGCCGCTGTGCTACGGCGGAGGTGTACGGACGATCGAACAGATGAAGCGCATCTACGCCCTCGGCGTCGAGAAGATCTCGCTGGGTTCGGCAGCGGCGGAAGCCCCGGAGATCGTCGCCCGGGCAGCCAAAGTATTCGGCAGTCAAAGCGTCACGGTCACCATGGATGTCAAGAAGTTCATGTTCGGCGGACACCGGGTGACGACCCGCAATGCAACACGCAAGTCCCGGTACACGCCCGTCGCATTTGCGAAGCTGATGGAGGCGCAGGGGGCGGGAGAGCTGGTCGTGAACGCCGTCGATCGCGACGGCATGATGGCGGGATACGACCTGGAGCTCCTGCGCGAGATCGCCGACGCGGTCTCTATCCCCGTCATCGCGCTGGGGGGAGCCGGGAAGCTCGAAGATCTCAAAGCGGCGGTGACGGCGGCCGGTGTCTCCGCCGCGGCGGCCGGGAGTCTTTTCGTCTACTACGGTCCGCTGAAAGGCGTGTTGATCAATTACCCGCCCTACGAAGCGCTTCGGGAACTTTTTTCGGACGCTCAGGGAGGCGGCGATGCGTAGCGTCTGCCATCTGACATCCGCCCATCCCCGGTACGACACGCGCATCTTTGTGAAGGAGTGCCGTTCTCTGGCCCGGTCGGGTTACGAGGTTTTTCTCGTCGTGGCCGACGGCCTGGGGGATGAGGTGCGCGAAGGGGTGCGCATCTGCGATGTCGGAAAGCCTTCGGGGCGTTACGGGCGGCTGTCGGTCACGGGGATGAAGCTTCTCTCGAAAGCCCGTGAACTGCCGTGCGACCTCTACCACTTTCATGATCCGGAACTGCTCTGGGTCGGGTGGTCTTTGAAGCGCGGGGGGAGCCGGGTCGTCTACGACGCCCATGAGGACCTGCCCCGGCAGATCCTGGCGAAGAGCTACATTCCCGGACTTTTCAGAAAGCTGTTGTCCGACATTGCGGAGCGCATCGAGAACGGCATTGCCCGGCGCATGGACGCGGTGGTGGTGCCGACTCCCCATATCGCCGAGCGCTTTTCGAAGATTCAGAAAACCGTCGTCGAGATCCGGAATTATCCGGTGATGACCGAGTTCCCGGAGGTGGCGTGGGAGACGCGCGAACCGTCGGTATGTTACGTGGGGGCGATCAGCCGCACCCGGGGAATCGACCCGCTCATCCGTTCCCTGCCGCGCTGCGGAGCCACTCTGGAGCTCGCCGGAAGTTTCCGGCCGGAGTCGTTGCAAAGAGAGATGGAGGCGCTCCCCGGTTGGAAGCAGGTGCGCTATCACGGTCTGGTCGATCGGGCGGGCGTCAGCGCCGTGCTCTCCCGATGCAAAGCGGGGGTCGTGACCCTGCTTCCCACCCCGGGGTATGTGGACGCGCTGCCGGTCAAGATGTTCGAATACATGGCGGCGGGCATCCCGGTGATCGCTTCGGATTTTCCCCTCTGGCGCGGCATCGTCGAGGAGCACCGCTGCGGTCTCTGCGTCGACCCCGCCAATCCCGAAGCGATCGCCGAAGCGGTCCGGACGCTCCTCTCCGACGACGCGGCGGCTCGGGAGATGGGCCGGCGGGGAAGCAAGGCAGCCCTCGAGCAGTACCGCTGGGGTGTCGAGGAGCGCAAGCTCCTGGAACTTTACGGACAGGTAGGCGTCTGATGGATGCGATGATGTTCAAGGGTCTGCGCTGGTACCGCTATCAGGGGGTGCTGATCCCCGACGCCGCTCCCCATGAAAACGTCACGCTGTCGGAGGAGGAGGCGACGGAACTGCTGCAGTCGAGCGGTGCGCCGCTGCTTCGCTGGAGCAGCGACTGGGACGTTTCGGAGCCTACCGAATTCTGGTACATCATCAAGGACGTTCCGGAGTCCCTCGATGCCTATAAAAGCAAAGTCCGGAACCAGATTCGCAAGGGGCTGGAGCAGTGCACGGTCGCTCAGGTCGATGCCGCCGTCGTGGCGGCAGAGTGCTACGACGTCTACCGCCGGGCCTTTGAACGGTACGATACCTTTTCGGCGCCCCTGGACGCTTCCGCGTTCCGCAGGTCCATTCTGGAACCGGGGGAAGGGGCCCACGAGTTCTGGGTCGTACGCAGCAAGGCGAGCGGTGCGGCGGTCGGTTATGCCTGGAATGTCGTCGGCGACGGGATCTGTCGCTACTCGACGATGAAGTTCGATCCGCAGCAGCTCAAATCTTACGGCAGCTATGCGCTCATCCATACCATGAACCGCCACTACCTGAGGGAACGGGGGCTGAAGTATGTCAGCGACGGTGCCCGAAGCATTTCGCACGCAACGGACATCCAGGGATTCCTGGAAAGAAAATTCGGTTTTCGCAGGGCGTACTGCAGGCTTCATGTCGCCTACCGCCGGGACGTGGCCGTTGCCGTGACACTCCTCTTCCCGCTGCGCGCTCTGATCGCACGGTTGCCGGGGCGCATCTGCCGCCGCATCACCGTACTGCTGCGCCAAGAAGCGATAAGGAGGGCCTGTGCCGTATAACCGCACCTCATGGATCGTCAAAGCGGGACGCCTCTATCAGGAAGTGTCGCCGCTTTTCAGCTGTGTCGATCGTCTCGTGCCGCGCACTTCCCGAAGCGAAGGCGTGATGCCCTTCGTCTGCATCGTGGCGCCTCCCCGGAGCGGTTCGACGCTGACCTACCAGGTATTGACCAGCGGCATCGAAAACCTGCACCTGACCAACCTCTGGAACCTGCTCTACGCGACGCCGGCGCTGGGGGCGCTGGCGACCCGGCGTTTCTGCTGCGGCGTGGCGTCGACGTTTCGCTCCGCCAACGGCTTCGTACCGGGGCTCTGCGGCGAAGCGGAGGGGATGCGGTTCTGGACCCACTGGGCGGGGCAGGGACTGCGTGAAGAGCCCGAGGCGTGGCGTCCCGAGAGACTGCAGGAGCTCTCACAGGTGCTCGACCATGCGGTACCGGCGGGGAGCGCTTTCATCTCCGGTTACCTGGGGCACCTCTTCTGCATGGAGCTGCTGCGCAGCGTCTACCCGGGAATCATCTTTGTTCATGTCAAACGGGATCTGCTCTCGAACGCCTACTCGATGCTCCAGCGCTCCGCAAAGGGGTGGTTCTCACTGGTTCCCGGAGCACTGGAGAGACGCGAATTCGGTTCGGTTCACGAACGGGTGGTCGCCCAGGTTATGGAGCTGCACCGCATCATTCTCTCGCACTCACGCGAGGAGGATACGCTGCAGGTGGAGTATGGCCGGCTCTGCGAGGATCCGGGGGCTGTCGTGGATGCGGTCGTCCGGTTTGCCGCCGAAAAAGGGGTGGCGCTGCAGCGGCGCGATGGTGCGTTTCCCTCTTTTAACGCACAGCAAGTCACCCGGGAGCACGATGACGATACCCGCCTGCTCGCAACGCTTTTGGAACACGAAGGGGGTGAAATGCCGGAGTATGCATCTTTTTTCCGGGGGTTGACGCCATGAATGAGAAAACGGTCTCCGTCATCATCCCCGTCTATAACGAAGCCGCGTACATCGGGGAGTGCCTGGAATCGGTCATCGCATCATGCGAAGGGATGCGTACGGAGGTGCTGGTCGTTGACGGCGGCAGCAGCGATGGCACCCGCGCGGTCGTCGAAACATGCAAACAACGCTTTCCGGTGATCCGGTTGCTGGAAAACCCCGACAGAATTACGCCGGTTGCCATGAACATCGGTATCGCCGCGTCGAAGCACGACTATATTTTCATCCTCTCGGCGCATGCGCATTACCCGGCCGATTACTGCAGGGAACTGGTGCGCTACTGCGACCTGCTGGATGCGACCTGTGTCGGTCCGGCGCTTGATACGGCGGTCAAAAACGAAACGGTGGTCTCCTGCGCGATACGCAACGTTCTGTCGGACCGTCTTGGCGTCGGCGGGGGATTCCGCAGCGGTGTTACGGAGATCAAAGAGACCGATACGGTACCCTTCGGCTGTTACCGGCGTGAAGCTTTTGAACGGTTCGGCCTCTTTGACGAACGGCTGGTGCGGAACCAGGACATCGAACTCAACCGCCGCATTGTGAACGGCGGGGGGCGCATCTGCATCATTCCGGAGATCCGGTGTACCTACTACGCCAGGGAGCACTTCTCCGGACTTGCGAGCAACAACTTCGCCAACGGGACCTGGAACCTGCTGACGGCCTTTTATACCCGGAGTCTCCGCTCGTTGAGTCTGAAGCATTACGTACCCCTGCTGTTTCTGCTCGCCATCGTGTTTCCCCTGTTGGCCGGTGCATGGCAGGTATCGGCGGGCATCCTGGCAATCTACTTCGCCATCATCGCCGCACGGGCGCGGCAGATCGCCGTCAAAACGACCTGGGCGCACCAGACCTGGGCATTCGCCGTGCTGCACTTCAGTTACGCCTGTGGGGAAGCGGCTGGTATAATGGTCGGGTTTAAACAACTTATTTTCGCTAAAGAATGCCGATGAACGCAAATAGATCCAGGGAAAACGTCTCTTCGAAACAGTTTCTCCTCTTGTTGCTTGTTGCCTATGTTTTCAGTTTCGCCGTAAGGCTCATATGGGTCGCGTGGGCTTCCGATTACCCGGAGTTCTGGCACAACGGCGAATTGATGATCAACACCAACGACGGGTACTACTTCGCGTCGGTAGCCCAGCAGGCGCTGGAGGGAATGCACCCGTTTAACCCACGGCTGCCGGAATGGACAAATTATGCCACGGTCTTTTTTACGGTGGTTTTCTCCAAAGTGTTCCCTCTGGAGAGCGTGGTGCTATACATGCCGGCGGTGGTTTCGAGCCTGGTCGTCATTCCCATCATGCTGATCGGCAGGCTGTACGGTGCCAGCCTGTTCGGGTTTTTCGCCGCGCTGCTGGGGTCGGTCACCTGGAGCTATTACAATCGTACGATGACGGGCTATTACGATACCGATATGTTCTCGGTGATGTCGCTGATGTTCGTCCTCTTCTTCTTTCTGAATGCCATCGAGCATCGCAAACTGTCGGCCCTGCTGTTGAGCGCCCTGACGATCATCGCCTACCCTTTTCTTTACGACCAGGGGCAGGCGCTCGTTTTCGCCATGGGCGCGATGTTCGTCGGCTACCTGCTGCTCTTTTACCGGAACGAGGAGTATACCTACCAGGCGATGGTGATGGTCGCGCTGGCGCTGCTTCCGCTCCCATGGTGGGTGAAAATCGCCGGAGTCGTGCTGGTTTACGGGGCGTTTCGCAAAGAGATGCTGACGCACCGCCAGACCGTGGCACTGGGTGTCGTTCTGGTCGGTGTTTTCTTCGCGACGACCAACGTGCTGAGCATCATCTGGGCGAAAATCAGCGGTTACGCCATCCGAGGAACCGAGCAGGAGGGAGGACTCCACTTCTTCCAGGTCTCCCAGACCGTCCGCGAAGCGGGGCATATCTCTTTCAAGGTGACGGCGGAACGCGTCAGCGGGTCGATCGCCGGTCTCATCATTGCCATGATCGGGTATGCGGCGATGGTGATCCGCTATCGGCCCATGATTTTGGCGCTCCCCCTGGTGGGCATCGGGATCTTCTCCGTATGGGGCGGACTCCGCTTTACCATTTACGCGGTTCCCGTCGCCGCCATGGGAGCGGTCTACGGGTTCTATCTTCTCACCCTCTATCTCAGGCAGTTCGATGCGAAATACGTCATGGCCGGTTTGCAGGCCGTTATCGTCGTCGCCGCCCTTTTTTGCATCTATCAGTACGGTCTGGTTGAGGGTGCCTGGAGTCATGCCGCCGACCTGATCACGATCGCCGCACTGACAGCGCTTCTCGGTACGTTCGTTGCCTGGCGTCTCTTTTCAGATGAAGGGACTTCCGTCGCGGGCCTCGCCATCGGCGCGGCGCTGCTGATCATTCCGAACCTGCTGCATGTCGTCGAATACAAGGTGCCGACGGTGTTTACCAATGATGAGGTGCAGCTGCTCGAACAGCTCAACGCCGCCGCATCCCCGGAAGACTACACGCTGACATGGTGGGATTACGGGTACCCGGTCTGGTTCTACTCCGACACCAACACGCTTATAGACGGCGGCAAGCACCATCATGACAACTTCCTGATGGCTTCCATCCTCAATACGTCGTCGCAGGTGCTTGCGGCCAACCTGAGCCGTCTCTCGGTTGAGACCTATGTCTCCAGCGGCCATAAAGTCGTCGCCGATCAGTTGCTCAAGGAGAGTGACGGCACTCCCAAAGATCTTGAACTGATGATGCTGGAGCTGTCGCAGCGTGACTGCAAACTGCCGACAAAAACCCGCGATATCTATTTCTATCTTCCCCAGCGTATGCTGGAAATCTTCCCCACCGTGTCACTCTTCAGCAATATCGATCTTCGGACGGGCGAGCAGGGGGCCCAGCCGTTTTTTTACCTAACGCGCCAATCGCGGGATAACGGGGCGACGGTTGACCTCGGGAGCGGTCTTGTACTTGAGAAGGCGTCGGGCACCATTCGAATCGGTAATGACAAGGTACCCCTCCAGCGCATTGTCGTCACCCAGTACGATCAGCAAGGGCAGCTGCATGTATCGGGGCAGCCCGTGTCGCCCCAGGGGAACCTGACGCTGATTATCATGCGAAGCCACGGGGTGCTGCTGCTGCTTGACCGGCAGATGTTCAACTCCCTTTTCATTCAGCTTTACGTACTGGAAAATTACGACCGGTCGCTTTTTGAACCGGTGGTTTTGTCCCCCTATGCCAAAATCTACAGGCTGAAACGTTGAGATGCTGAGCGGGCGGGAGGCGTGTATGAAACGGAGTTTTGACGTCATTCTGGCGGTATGTGTCCTGGGCATGTTCTGGTGGCTCATCCTGCTGGCCTGGCTCATCGCTTCGCTGGAGACCCGGGGCAACGGTATGTTCGTCCAGACGCGCGTCGGCCGGGGGGGCGTGCCCTTTCGGCTGCTTAAGATCAAGACCATGACCGACGCCGACGCCGATGCCTCTACGGTGACCGTCGCCGGGGACCGGCGCATCACGCGCAGCGGCCGTTTCTTCCGTCGGACGAAGATCGACGAGCTGCCCCAGCTGATCAACATTCTTCTGGGAGAGATGAGTTTCGTCGGACCCCGTCCCGACGTTCCCGGTTACGCCGACCGTCTCGAAGGCGAAGCGCGGGAGCTCCTTTCCGTCCGCCCCGGCCTGACGGGTCCGGCGACGCTGAAGTACCGCGACGAAGAGCGCATGCTCGCCGACGCCGAAGACCCGAAAACCTACAACGACACCGTGATCTGGCCCGACAAGGTGCGCATGAACCTCGACTACGTGACACACTGGTCGTTCGGCAAAGATCTCTACTACCTCTACAAAACGGTTGCAGGATAGCCCATGCCGCGCATCTACCTTTCGCCGCCCCATATGACCGGAAACGAACAGGCTTACATCGCCGAGGCCTTCGAGAGCAACTACATCGCGCCCCTGGGCCCCTTTGTGGAGCGTTTCGAGGCCATGGTGTGCGGCGCCACCGGCGCGAAGCATGCGCTGGCGACGGTCAGCGGTACCGCGGCCATCCACCTCGCTTTGCGGGTTTTGGGCGTGGGCGCGGGAGACGTCGTCCTCTGTTCGACCTTTACCTTCATCGGCTCCGTGGCGCCGATCCTCTACCAGCAGGCGACGCCGCTCTTTATCGACAGCGACGCGAAAAGCTGGAACCTCGATCCGGAGCTGCTGCGCCGTGCGATCGCGACCGCCCCGCGACCGCCCAAGGCGTTGATCGTGACCCACCTTTACGGGCAGTGCGCCGAGATCGACACCATCGTCTCCATCTGCCGGGAATACGGGATCGCCGTCATCGAGGATGCGGCCGAAAGCATCGGCGCGGAGTACGGGGAGCGCGGCTGCGGGACCTTCGGCGACTTCGGGGTCTTCTCCTTCAACGGGAACAAGCTGTTGACCACCTCCGGGGGCGGCATGCTGGTGTCGTCGTGCGGGGAGTCCATCGCAAAGGCGCGCTTCTACGCGACCCAGGCCAAGGAGGCGGCGGTTCACTACGAACACCGCGAGATCGGTTACAACTACCGCATGAGCAATGTTCTGGCGGCAATAGGGTGCGCGCAGATAGAGGTTCTGGAGGCACGGGTCGCCCGGGCCCGGGAGATCTTCGACACCTACCGTGATTTGCTCGGGGGGCTGCCGGGAGTTGCGTTCATGCCGGAACTTCCCCGCAGCCGGGGAAACCGCTGGCTCACCACGCTGACCTTCGAAGCGGTAGCACCCGAAATCATACGGCTGGCCCTCGAAGCCGAAGATATCGAGAGCCGGCCGCTCTGGAAGCCGATGCACCTTCAGCCGCTCTTTGCCGAGTCGCCCCGGTGTGTCGAGGGGGTTTCCGACGCACTCTTTGCGTGTGGGCTCTGCCTTCCCAGCGGTACGCAGATGGATGATGCGGCGCTCTGTCGTGTTTGCGACGTCATTCGTAAGGCCCATCCGTGAGCACCCTGTTCCGGCCGACGTTCTCAAAGCGCCTGCTCTTTTTCCTGATGGCGGACCTGCTGCTCTTCTATGTGGCGCTGCACCTCTCCTACGCCCTGCGCTTCGATTTCGTCATCGACCCGCGGCATATGGAGCATTTCCCGCGGGTTCTGGGCGTATTGCTGCTGTGCAAAATGCTCTTCATGTTCCTCTTCCGGGTCTACAACATCACCTGGCGCTACTTCAGTCTCGGCGACGGTAAACGGCTGCTTTACGCCCATGCCGCGGCGGCGGCGGTTTTCGCGGCGATCTTCTGGCTGATGCCGGAGTTCTTCACCCCGATGCCCCGAAGCGTGATCATCATCGACTTTTTCCTCTCGCTGATCCTGACCGGGGCGCTGCGCATCTCCAAGCGGGTGCTTCTCGAACAGGGCAAAGGGGCCAGCGGCCGTCCGGCCCTGCTGGTCGGCGTCAACCATAACACCGCTTCGGTGGTCCGAAGCGCGCTGGGAGGAGAGCTGGAGTATTTCCCCTCCGCCATCGTCGCCATGCTGGAGCAAAACCGCAGCGTCGTCAACACCTACATCGGCAACGTCCGGGTGTACGGCGAGGAGGCGATAGAAACGCTGGTGAAGGAGCAGGGCATCCGCTCCGCCATCATCACCCAGCACTACCCGCCGGAGATGCTCAAGCGGCTCTATGAGCGCTTGGACCGGGCGGGGGTCTCCGAGGTGAAGATCGTGAAGCTTCTGGGGGGGCGCTACGACAAGCTCGAAGAGCTCTCCATCGAAGATCTGCTCGCCCGCCATCCCAAAGACCTCGACACCGGGCTCATCGGCGACTTCATCCGGGGACGCCGGGTGCTCATCACCGGGGCGGGGGGCAGCATCGGCAGCGAGATCGCCCGGCAGTGCCGCCGCTTCGGGACGGCGTCGCTGGTCCTGGTGGACAACGGCGAGTACAACCTCTACAGCGTCGGGGAAGAGGTCGGGGAAGCGGAGCTGCATCTTTGCTCCGTGACGGAGCGCGAGGCGCTCGAAAAGGTCTTTGAGGGGCGCACCTTCGACATCGTCATTCATGCCGCCGCCTTCAAACACGTGCCCCTTTGCGAAGCCAATGTCGAAGCGGCGGTGCGCAACAACGTGCTGGGGACGAAAAACGTCATCGACCTGAGCATCGAACGCGGGGTCGGCCGGGTCGTGGTCATCTCCACCGACAAGGCGGTACGCCCCACCAGCGTCATGGGGGCGACGAAGCGGGTGAGCGAACTCTACGCTCAGAACGTCCGAAGCGGCGAGACGGAGATCGTCGCGGTCCGTTTCGGCAACGTGCTGGGGAGTTCGGGCAGCGTCATACCCAAGTTCAAGCGGCAGATCGAAGCGGGCGGCCCGGTGACGGTGACCCACCCGGAGATGACCCGCTACTTCATGCTCATCCCCGAAGCGTGCCAGCTGGTGCTGCAGGCGGGGGCCATCGCCGAAGGGGGAGAGCTTTTCATCCTCGACATGGGCGAACCGGTGAAGATCGTCGATCTCGCCCGCCAGATGATCCGCCTCTACGGCCGGGAAGGGGAGGTGGAGATCGCCTTCAGCGGGCTGCGTCCGGGAGAGAAGATGTACGAGGAGCTGCTCATCAGCGAGGAGGAGCGCAAAACGCGGTACGCGTCGATCTACATCGCCAACCCGACGCCTTACGACATCGAGACGCTGGAGAGAGACATCGGGAATCTGCTATCGGCGGAAGAGAAAATCGCGGCGCTGCGCGCCATCGTCCCGGAGTTCGACCACCGCTGAGGCGGGGAGTGCCGGGAGCGTGCGGTGCGGGGGGCGGGTTACAGCTCGGTCTTCAGAGCCGCGCCGTTGGAGGCGTTGGAGACCAGCAGGCTGTAGCGTTTGAGCCATTTGGAAGCGATCTCTTTTTTCACCGGCTGCCAGTGAAGGCGGCGGCGTTCAAGGACCTCGCCGTCGACGTTGAGCTGCAGCAGGTGGGTGTCGACGTCGATCTCGATCTCGTCGCCGTCTTCGATGAGGGCGATCAGGCCCCCTTCCGCAGCTTCGGGGCTGACGTGGCCGATGGAAGCGCCGCGGGTCGCGCCGGAGAAGCGGCCGTCGGTGATGAGCGCGACGCTCTCACCCAGGCCCATCCCCATGATGAGCGAGGTCGGGGCCAGCATCTCTTGCATCCCCGGTCCGCCCTTGGGCCCTTCGTAGCGGATGACGACGACGTCGCCCGCTTTGACCTTGTGGCTTACGATGCCTGCGATGGCCTCCTGTTGGGAGTTGAAGCAGACGGCGGTGCCTTTGAACTGACGCATGCCCGGGGCGATCCCCGCCGTCTTGACGACCGCACCCTCTTCGGCGAGATTGCCGAAGAGAATGGAGAGGCCGCCGACGGGGGAGTAGGCGTTCTCGTTGGTGTGGATGATGTTGGGGTCCTTGATCTCCGCATCCTTGATGCGCTCGCCCAGGGTCTCGCCGGTGACGGTCAGGGCGTCGAGCTCCAGGACGCCGCCGCGGCGGCTCACCTCTTTCATGACCGCGTTAACGCCGCCGGCGCGGTTGATGTCGGCCATGTGAACCGTTGAGAGCGACGGGGAGATTTTCGCGATGTGCGCGACCTTCTCGGAGATCTCGTTGATGCGGGTGATGTCGAAGTCGACCCCCGCCTCTTTGGCGATGGAGAGCATGTGCAGGACCGTGTTGGAGGAGCCCCCCATGGCCATGTCGACGACGAAGGCGTTGTGAACGGCCTTCTCGTTGAGGATGTTGCGCATGTTCCATTTGGAGGGGTTGGCGTCCTTGACCATGGCGACGATGCGTTTCGCGGCGGTTTTGACCATCTCGATGCGCTCGGGGGTCATGGCCAAAACGGTGCCGTTGCCCGGAAGGGCGACGCCCATCGCTTCGCAGAGGGTGTTCATGGAGTTGGCGGTAAACATGCCCGAACACGACCCGCCCGAAGGACACGCCTCGCACTCGATCTCGTAGAGCTCGTCGTCGCTCATTTTGCCGTCGGCGTGCTTGCCGACCGCTTCGAACGCCGTGGCGAGGTCGATGGGGGTGCCGTCTTTTTTATGGCCCGCCGCCATCGGTCCGCCGGAGACGAAGATAGTGGGGACGTTGACCCGCAGGGAGCCCATCAGCATGCCCGGGACGATCTTGTCGCAGTTGGGGATGCAGATGAGGCCGTCGAGCTTGTGGGCGTTCATGACCGTCTCGATGGAGTCGGCGATGAGCTCGCGGCTGGGGAGGGAGTAGAGCATCCCGTCGTGGCCCATGGCGATGCCGTCGTCGACGCCGATGGTGTTGAACTCGAAGGGCACGCCGCCCGCTTCGCGGATGGCCTCTTTCACGATGCGCCCGTACTCCTGCAGAAAGAAGTGGCCGGGGATGATATCGATGTGGGAATTCGCCACGCCGATGAACGGCTTGTCGAAGTCTTCGTCCTTGAGACCGGTCGCCCGCAGAAGGCTGCGGTGGGGGGTCTTGTCGAAACCGCGTTTGATCGTATCACTGCGCATCGTGTGTCCTTTGTCCGGGCCGGGCGGCCCGCAGAGTGTATTGATAGCGGATTATAGCGAAAAGTTCCCCGGCCTCTTGACATTACGGGGTGAATTCCCTATAATTTCGGTCCACTTATTGGTGTGCGGGAATAGCTCAGTGGTAGAGCACAACCTTGCCAAGGTTGGGGTCGCGAGTTCGAACCTCGTTTCCCGCTCCATTCGTTTTCTTGAAATTACCTCAGTTGAAGTCTCTTTTTTCACAAGATGCTTGAACTGGGGTATTTTTTTTCGCCCGGATGGCGAAATTGGTAGACGCAAGGGACTTAAAATCCCTCGATCGTAAGATCGTGCCGGTTCGACCCCGGCTCCGGGCACCACCTTGCGGATACGGTACGGCGGCATAGCCAAGTGGTAAGGCATGGGTTTGCAAAACCCTGATCCCCAGTTCGAATCTGGGTGTCGCCTCCAATACCGAGTACTCCAAAACTCATCGCGGACAGGTGGCAGAGCCTGGTTGAATGCACCGGTCTTGAAAACCGGCGAGGGTCATACCTCCGTGGGTTCGAATCCCACCCTGTCCGCCACTTTTTTCTTCATGCGGGAATAGCTCAGTGGTAGAGCACAACCTTGCCAAGGTTGGGGTCGCGAGTTCGAACCTCGTTTCCCGCTCCATTCATCCTTTTTTTCTTCATCAATCACATCGAAATTTACATCATTCTTTTATTTATTTGCCCTTGGGCTACAGCAGAAACAGAAACGACGTCAGGGCCTGCGTGGTCAGTTCCGTCGGCTCCCCGCCGAGGATTTTGATGGTGTCGCCGACGATGTAGATCATCGTCGCCGTCAGCGCCTCGAAGGAGTGGTTGGAACTCCCCAGCAGCGACTCCTCGCCGCTGCGGATGTAGCGCAGGTCGTTGATGAGTTCGGCGGAGAGGGGTTCGCCCCCTTCGAGCCTTCGGGCAAGCTCCACCTGCCAGTTCTGCTGCCAGGTCAGGAAGAGGTAGTTCCCCTGCGCGTCCCTGGCGTTTCGGATGCGCCACTGGATCACCTGGAGCAGCTTGTGGGCTTCTTGCAGCCGGGCGAGCTCGTACTGCAGCGCCGAGACCTTGTGGAAGTCGTCGCGTTCGTAGGCGTAGTAGAGCATTTTGTAGATGCCGAGGATCAGGTAGTCGTTGCGGTTCTCGACGGGAT
Organism: Sulfurimonadaceae bacterium; assembly: GCA_050292215.1. Classification (GTDB taxonomy): domain Bacteria; phylum Campylobacterota; class Campylobacteria; order Campylobacterales; family Sulfurimonadaceae; genus SZUA-415. Next base: position 97,203 of record JBNKLF010000006.1, read on the forward strand.
CGGGGGAGAAGGCGAGGTGGAGGTATCCTTTGTACTCGGGCTGTTCGACGGCGTTGACCCGGGGGAGCCGCAGGGTGTTGCGCTTTTTTTCGATTTCGCCGACGAGGCGCGGTTCGAGTTTTCGGGAGTAGGCGGCGGGGTTGCGTTTGTTGAGTTTGGCGCGGTACCGCAGCAGCAGGACGTCGAGGTCGGCGAGGTAGACCCGCAGGGCGTTGGCTCCCTTGGTCTGGAACATGGCGTGTCCCAGCTCCGAGGGGGGCTGATGGGTGCTGCAGCCCGTCATGCCCAGCACGCCCGTCAGCAGCAGTACGAAGAACAGGGGGTGTCTCATCGCGCGCTCCGCTCCGTCACATTCTTGTCAAAAAGAGAGCAATCTTCGTGCCATCGGCGCATTACGCGCCCAGGCGGCCGAAGGCGGCCATGGCGATGAGCGCGCCGAAAAGAAAGAGGGGGGTCGCGAGGGTCAGCAGCAGCACTTTCAAGGCGAAGCGAACCGTCATGTGAAAGCTCTCAAGGGGAAAGTAGAGCAGGTTGATGGCTGAAGCGCTCAGCAGGTAGAGGGCGATCATCACGTACCCGTCAAGGTCAACGACCGCCGCCGTGCCGATGACTTCCAGCACGCCGACGGGGTAGAAAAAACGGAAGCGGTAGGGGGTCTTGAAGAGTCGGGTGACGACGAGGTATTTCAGAGGCGGCAAAATCAGCAGGGCCGCTCCCAGGGCACCCAGAACGTAGACGGCTCCTTCCGCCGTCACGGAGGCGAACAGCGGAAGGGGGAGCAGCAGGAGCGCGAAGCGGCCGGCCCCTTTTAGCGTGCTGTGGCGATCTGCTGCCATTTTTTCGCCTCATCGGTCAGACCGGCCAGTTCGCACAGCTCCGCCATACGTTTCGGTTTGACGCGGATGTCGCCGTGTTCGTAGGCTTTGCGGTACCACTCCAGGGCGTGTTGGTGATCGTTCAGGCGGGTGTCGTAGAGTTCCCCGATGAGGTAGGGCATGGCGATGTCGCCGGAGTCGTAGGCTTTTTCATAATTTCCGATGATGCTTTTCGTGTCGGCGGAAGCGGCCTGCGCGCCGCTTTCACGCAGCAGGGAGAGGGTATCCGGGTCCTGTGCCAGGCTTAACGGGGTATTGCCGTATTTGTCTGCTGCATTGACGTTGGCCCCGGCCTGAACGAGCATGTTAATGATGCTGTGTCGGCTGCTTTTGACGGCGTTGAGCAGGGGAGTGGAACCGTCGTACGGTTTTGCCGCTTCGAGATCGGCTCCATTCGCGATCAGCAGTGCGACGATGTCGGAGTGATTTCTCTCGACGGCGGTCAGCAGGGGGGTATCGTCCCAGCGGTTGCGCGTATTGACGTCCGCATGTGCCTTCAGCATCATCTTCGCGGTATCCACTGCTCCGTGCATGGCCGCCGTGTGCAGGACGGTCTCTCCCCGGTAGGAGTTTTTAACATTGGGATCGGCCCCGGCGTCGAGAAGGATTCTGATGATTTCGGGTTTCTCTTCCGCAAGAATTAGGGGCACGCCGATGCTGGGTCCTTCGACGGTTAAAGAAGCGCCGTGTTTGACGAGCAGGGCGACCATGTCGGGATGGCTTGAGAAAATGGCCCGCGCCAGTGCGGTCCGGTCGGCTTCGCCCCGATGGTTCACGTCGGCTCCCAGCGCCAGCAGTTGCCGGGCCGTTTCCAGGTCACCGACTTCGGCGGCGCTCATCAGCGCCGACCACGTACCGGGTGTGATGTCCGTCAGGTTGAGGTCTTGACGCTGCATAATAGCCTGAACCTTTGCCTGCTCTTTCTCCAGGATGGCATCGGCGAGCACCTCCTGGAGGCTTCTGTCGAAAAGGGCATTGATCTGGGAGTCGTAGAGACCCTTCTCCTTAAGCCCTTTTTGCGCGGCGATGACCGCTTCGGGGCTCACCGGTGTTTCCGCCGTTTCGTCGGAAGAGTCCGTTTCCGGATGCAGCAGTGCGTCGGCTTTTCGGTAGGCAGCTCCGAATTCCGGGAAGTGTCCCATGACGGTCCGGATGGTGGATTCGTCGGCGTAGGAGAGGGCGTACTGGGCCGTCGTATCATCCGCTTTGGCTCCGTTGGCCGCCAGCCACCGGGCCTGTTCTTCGTCGATACGATCGTCGTACACAAGCGCGTTCAGGTGCGTATCGCCGCGTTCGTCGGGGCGGTTGAGGTCGGCACCGTGACTCAGGAGCAGCTCGGCCCATGTCCACTCCTTGTCGCGGATGAACTCGCGCATGTACCTTGTCACGTCGTCATGGTTCGCGTCACAACCGTGCGAAAGCATGAATTCGGCGAGATAACGGTTCTTTTCGTAGAGCGCGTCTGTAAAGAGGTCCATATAGCCCGCGTCATGTTCGGCGATGGAGAGAATCCAGAGATACTTCTGCAGACTGATCTTCTCCAGGGCCGAAAGCTCCTCCCGAGGGGTTTCCCTGAGGTAATAGAAGCTGCTTTCGCTGATGTGTTCGAACGTCAGCAGCAGAAGCACCGTAGCCAAAATGCCTGCAAGCGAGGCCCTGCTCTGCCGATCGCCCGAAACGATGCCCGCTTCCACCCGGGAGAAGAGGAAGAGGCCCAGGGTGATCAGGATCAGGTAGAGGTTCATCGTCAGAACGCTGTCGATGACGTCGTACTCATTGTCGCCGACGAAAACCGAGAGGGTCCCGAGAAGTGTCAAGCCCGCGAAAGCGAGGGCCAGGTAGCCCTTGACGCGTACGAGGAGTTGCAGCCCCGGCAGTTTGAATGCGGCGTTGTAGATGAGGGTCAGAAGAAACGAGGCGGTCAGGATGCCGACCAGCGTCGCAGCGTATCTGCCGGTCGCATCGGCATTGTCTCCGATCATCAGCAGCGTGGATGAGATAAGGAGAAAGAAGATGACGTAGGTCAGCAGTACGTATTGCGAAGAGACTTCGTGGGGCTGAGGTCTGCCGAAGCGGTTGGGTTTCGCGTCGCCGGGGGTCAGCAGTTCCCACAGAAGCAAAACGGCGCCCAGAACGGGGACCAGTGCCACCAGTTGGTACCAGCCGCTTTTCCCGACGTCGTGCAGGCGCCGGGTCGTCATGCTGATGTTGGCGATGGTCAGGACCAGCGCGATAATGGGAAAGAAATTGGTGTCGTTGATTTTTCCTATCGTTAGAATGACGGCGGCGTAAAACCCCCAGGTGAAAGAGAAAAACCAGTAGGCCCGACGCGAGACGCGCCCCGAGAAAAACGGGTCCTGCGTTGCCGGGTCGATGTCGGGAAGAGCGGTATCGTCGCCGGTTGGAGAGGTTTCTTCGGATTCCGGAGGCGTCTGGGAGTCCGCCATGTCGGTCGTCTCATCCGCACGGGGCATAAATAGCGTGTCCGTACCGATGACGCCGCGCACTCCCGGACGGAGATGATAGGCGAGAAAAACCAGTGGCACGCACTCCAGCCAGCTGATGTACATAACGTTCAGATGGGTAAATATTTCCAAAGCGGCGAAGAGCACGATGAGGATGAACGTGATGACTCCGGGAGCCATTGCGTAAATGTTTTCGCGGCGGGTGAAGTAGAGGGCCGCCAGCGGCAGGAGCGGATACTGCCAGCCGAGCAGCCAGAAAAAGACGTTGTCGTTGAGGGCGTTGGAGAGATCATAGAAGGTCTGGGGCAGACCGAAATCTCCGAAAAAAGCTATGGCTTCGATGCTCAGGGAGAACACCATCACGGTCGGCAGGGTCATGAATGCCAGGGCTGTGTAAAGGTAGCGTTTTTGCGTGCCGGAGGCGCTGTGAAAAAGGTCCCGGATGAGATAAAACAGCATCAGGAGATAGAGGGCGTTCGTAATCAGAATTTTTATGCTAAACAAGGTATGGTCGAAGTCGAGAAAATCTCCGTACGGGAGGTAGCGGATCGCAGTGATGACCACGGCCAATACGGTGACGACTTTGAATGCGAGGTCCGAAAGAGAGAGGGTGTTGTCAGGTATCATGGGTGCCTTTTAAATGGTTGAATTTTCGGTGCGGCGGACTATGAAATCCCGCCGGTGTAGTATTTTGGAAGCCCTAGATCCGGTTGAAGCTCGCAGGCTTTTCGCAGGGTGCCGCGGTCGAGTTTCCAGTCGTTTTCGAGGAAGTCAATGATGCCGTCCCGGGGTTCGTCGTAGGCGATCAGCGCCAGAGCGTAGGCGGCGGCCTGGGTGTGGTCCCCCTGGCGGTAGTACCACTGGGCCAGCCCGTTGATCATGGTCGGGTCCCCTTCCTCGGCCCGGGAGCGGCAGCACTGAAGCAACTGGTCGGAAACCGGTTGGGAGCATTGTGCGTCGAGGCTCCGGCGCAGCAGCAGCCAAAGCAGCAGCGGCTGTCCGACGAAGGGGATCAGGGAGAGCAGTTGGTACCAGCCGCTTCGCCCGGTATCGTGCAGTCTTTGCGCCTGGACGCAGAGGCCCACGAAACCGATGAAGAGCAGCCAGCTCATGTAGAGATAGCCTATGAACCTGACGTCGCCGCCGTTACGTGCCGCTTCCTCCAGCGTCAGCCCGAAGATGAGCGTTAAAAATCCGCTCAGGAAGAGAAAGCCGATGAGGTGTTTGCGCGACATCTGCCCGCTGAACTTCAGGTAGTCGGCAAAGCGGAAGGGCGGGGTCGGCCGTTGAAGCGTCGGAGAAGCGTAGACGGGCCATTGGGGGATGGCCCGGTGCTCCCGGCGGAAGTGGAGCAAGAGCGCCAGGCCGAAAAGAAACGGCGCTCCGAGTTCAAGCGGTTTCCAGAGGTAGGCGTCCATCATATGGGAGAGGGAGTCGTCGTCGAGCATGCTGATGACTCCGTTAAGCGCGACAAGCGCCAAAGCGGCGACGGCGCCTTGACGCGGCAGGGAGGCGGTGCCGCGGGAAAGATAGGGAACGAGCAAAACCAGCAGGGCGATCTGCCAGGTGAGCCGACGGACCCACAGTGGCAGGCCCTCGGGCAGCAGGTCGTAAAGCGTACGGTGCACGTCAGATAGCATGGAGAGGATGGGTCCGGAGGGGATCAGCGAGAAAATGTCCATCGGGAAAAGATGGAAGGTGAGGAGGCTCACACAGAGCAGCCCCAAAGCGACCAGTGCGTATTTCTCCAGGGCACGCGAAGCCAGAAAGAGGCCGTAGGCGATCAGACATACGGGAATGTTCTCCGCCAGCCGAAGCGCGCTGAACCATTCGAAGACGGGTGCTTCGGTGGTGACAAAATGTTCGTTCGTGATGCCCTGAGCGGCAAGGATGAAGTATATCGCTACGATAAGCAGCGACGTTACGACCGCCGCGGCGAAAAAGAGTGTGGGTTCATGGATAAAACGTAACGGGGCGTTATCGGTTCGGGGGTGCATCGATCTCCTAGGGGGTAAAAAGTATTTTATTATAACACTTAAAGTTTATTTTAATTTTATGGCAGGGTGATGTCATGTTGAGTTTGTACGGACGTAGAAGGTTTTTTGTCCCACAAATACTCGTGCAGGCCGAGATCTTCGATGATTTCGCAGACGCCGGTGAGGATGTCCGCATAAAAACGGACGTCCGTGTCACTTCGGAGGGATGTCGCGGTATTGGGTTCAAACAGCCTGCGGTCGTTATAGTCGAGTGCAAGGTAGAACTTCGACCCTCTGAACGAAACGTACAGCGGAATATGCATTTTCTTTTTGAGTTTTACAAGCTTTTCCATCATGCTGAACGTCAGGACGTACCGCGTCGTGATCTCATCCGACCCATACACCTTGAAATAGTTCATAAAGGCCTTGTTCTCAAGTCGGCTGGTGGCATCGGTAAAGAGTTCCACCAGAGTCGTCAGCGGGAATTTCATGTCTTTCGTACACACCTGAACGTCGTGTTCAAGGGTTTTGTTGAATTCACAGACAAAAAAGATTCCGGTGAAGATGTCTTTTTCCACATGTTTCGTCGAACGGACGACGTTCAGTTCCGAAAATTCGACCGATAGGCCGTGGATTTCTCCCGACACGTAATCGTCCCCGAAATAGCGTGTCCAGTCGAAGAAAAGGTTGGCGTCGGCAAAGGTCTGTTCGGGAATGCACCGATCTTTTTCGTAAACAAGGTTCGGGTCGATCTGGTGAATCAAAGGCGTGATGACGCTGGCTTTGTAGCGGGCGACAAATTCCTGTTTTATTTGGCTGTCTACGTAGATGTAAAAGAGGAAGACAAAGGCGGATGCGCCGACAATATGGACGACTTCGACTGTTGTGGAGACTACGAGCCCATACCCTATGAAGCCCCAGCAGAGGAAAATCGAAATGGCGGTTGCCCATTGTCTGCGCAGCACTTCTTTTCGTTGTTCCTCAAGGGCGTTCAGCGTCGGAAGGATGTCCAGGTTGTAAAACGTCGTCAGCTTTTCCGAACTGACGCTCATTTGTCTGTCGAATCGGAGGGGTCCGTGTCAGCGAGCCGGTGATTCTCCTCCGGCGTCAGCAGCGTGATGTTGAAAGCGATGAACGGAACGGCGATGAGGAAAGCGACGGAGAGGAAGATGATGGCGGTTTTTTCCGGCACGACCAGTTTGCCGAAAAAGTAGATGCCCAGAATGCCCGCCAACAGGGCGATCGGCCAGTAGGGTACGTAAGCGCTCTTCCCGCAGGAAGGACAGGTCAGTTCTTTACCGGCTTTTGAGAAACCGACGTTCCATGAAGAGAAGGTCTCTTCGCCGCAATGGGGACATGCGATCATCAGTCAATACCTCCCGTGTAGTGTTTGGGAATGTCGAGGGTTTTTTGGAGTTCGTAGGCTTTTTGCAGGGTATCGCGGTCGAGTTTCCAGTCGTTTTTCAGGAAGTTAAGAACTTCGTCTTTGGAGTAGCCGTAATTGACCATAGCGAAGATATAGGCGGCACCTTTGATGTTGTCGCCTTGGTCGTGGTAGACGTTGCCGAGGTTTTTTATGGCATCACTGTCACCTTTTTGAGCAGCGACTGAGTACCATTTGACTCCTTCGGTGATATTGCCTAGATTATTTTTGTATAAGTAGCCTAATGCATTAGCCCCACCTGTATGCCCCAAGGTGTAAGCTTTTTCATACCATTCAATAGCTTTATCGTATAAATGCAATTCTTCATCGTAGATGCAACCGAGAGAATAAGGAGCACTTTTGTCACCTAGTCGATAAGCTTTTTCATAATATTGAATAGATAATTTTGGGCGATTCAACTTTTTGTCGTATAAGACAGCAAGATTAAACGTAGCGTCTTTATCTCCGAGATCGCTGGCAAGTTTGTACCATTTTTCCGCTTTTTCATATTGTTTTTTAGCGCTGTAAAGGTAACCAAGGTTGTTCGCTGCATCGCTATCATTGTTGTATTTATACGCTTGTTCATACCAGTAGATTGCCTTATCGTAATCTTCGATTTTCGTCTGGTAAATATGCCCAAGATTGTACATGGCATCGGCGTCGCCTTGCATGGCGGCTTGTTCCCACTGTACGGCGTCAGGGTAATTTTGCAGTCGTGCATCGGTGGCGAACAGGGTTGAAATTAAAAGTAAAAACGTGAGTAAAAAGTTCCTCAACATCTTTAATCAATACCGCCGGTGTAGTGTTTGGGAATGTCGAGGGTTTTTTGGAGTTCGTAGGCCTGTTTGATTTGATCTTGTGAGAGATTCCATTGTTTTAAATAACTAAAAATTTTTTCTTTGGTGAAGCCGTTGTCAATGAGAGCAAGTGCGTACGCTCCAGCCTGAATAAGGTCGCCTTTCTTTTTATAGAACTTTGCGAGATTCCCGAGGGCTTTGGTATCATTGCCCGCCGCCGCTTTTTTGTACCAGATTTCTGCATTTGTATCATCGTTTAAATTGTGTTCGTAAAGATAGCCTAGGCCATTTGCTCCCCCCATGTGTCCCATGGTATAGGCCTTTTCGTACCATTCGATAGCTTTATCGTAATCTTGATAATTATTTTTGTAGATAATACCCAGAGAGAGAGGAGCACTTTTATTTCCAAGTTTATAGGCTTTTTCATAGTAAGAAATGGCTTGTCCCGGTTTTTTTAGAATCTCATCATACAAATATGCCAAGTTGTAGCATGACAAAGCATGGTTTTTATCGATCGCTTTCTCGTACCATTGAATCGCTTCATTGTATTTTTTTTGTTCCTTGTAAAGATAACCAATGTTATTGGCTGCATCGCTTCCCCGGTCTTTTTCATATGCTTTCTCATACCAGTAGATCGCTTTGTCAAAATCTTCGATTTTCGTCTGGTAAATATACCCAAGATTGTACATGGCATCGGCGTCGCCTTGCGTGGCGGCTTGTTCCCATTGGACAGCATCAGGATAGTTTTGCAGTCGTGCATCGGTTGCGAACAGGGTTGCGATTAAAAGTAAAAACGTGAGTAAAGCTTTTTTAAGCATTCTGGTCCTTTCCAATCGCCGCGTAATCCTCTTTCGTCAGAATGACGTTTTCGCATTCGGAAATACCGGCGTAGGCGTTCCCGTTGACAATGGCGGCGGCCTCGTTGGCGGTAACGAATGTTACCGCATATTTTAAAACGATTTCCGGAGTGGCGACGATGAGGCGCGTCTCCCCTTCGAGGATGGCATCTGCGACGCTCTTCCTGTTGACACTGTTGAAGGCCTGCGCCTGCATGGCGGGAGGAAGCGCGTCGAAGTTCATCGCGCCAAGGGCTTTGGAAAAGGCGTCGCTTTCGTTGACGAAATACCCCGCAAGGTTGTAGGTGTGGAGTTTGGGGAGCTTGGTGTAACGGGTGTTTCCGTCGACGGTCCGGCTTAGCCAGACGGTTTCGGTGACGTCGTAGAGCGCCTTGGAGAGCTGAAGCTGCTGCCGGACCTTCAGGTAGAACTGCGCGCCGCGCGCGCGTACCGGGACGTCGCTCTCGTGGTCCACGACATCCACGCCGAAGCCGTAAAGCGCCGACTTGAGGCGGGTGAGCTCGGTCAGCTGCGCGATCTCGAAGGCGTGGGGGTAGGCGCTGTAGTTTTCGGCGATGAAACGGCGGACGCCGTCGGCGGTGAGGAACCCCTCTTCGGGTTTGACGCTCTGGCCGTCCAGGGTGAACGCGGCGTTCGGTTCCAGCGCGTTCAGCACCTTGACCATGATGCCCGCGTGGCAGCTTTTGCCCTTTTTGCGGTGGTAGCGCCCTTGCCCGCCGCGCTCGACCTGCTGGTTGTAGAGCAGGCTGTCGGAGAGGTAGAGCTCGAGTTTGGACTGGTAGATTTTGTCGGAGATGAAGAACCAAAGCAGCTCCAGCACGGCGACGGCCCCCAGCGCCACCCACGCCGGCGTGAAGAGCAGGGCGAGGTAGATGGCGTTTTTCAGCACGACGGAGATGAACATGTCGGGGTTCTCGTCAAAATCCAGCTCGTTGAGTTCGTTGAGGGTCCCGACGACCACGCCGACGACCCCGAAACGGGCGATGACTTTCATGTGCGCCTTGGAGACCACCTTCTGGAGGCCCGTCATGTGTTCGAGGGTTTCGGGGAGCTTGGTGGCCTGTTTCCCGGCGATGGTCGCCAGCTCGTTGCTGACACTGAGCACGTCCCCGGCGAAGCCGACGAGGTTGTGGATCTTCAGCTTCTCCTTCCCCTGAAGGTAGGAGCCGATGTTCGCGACGGTCATCACGAAAGCAAGGGCGCGGGTGGAAGTAAGGAGCTTCTTGTAGGCACCGTTATTGCGAAGTTCAGCAAAAGGATCAGCAGCATTTGAGTCTCGACCACCATAGTTTCTTTCTTTATTATTTTTGTTAGTAGTTGATGCTGTAGTTGTAGTCTCTTCCGCTGTCTTTGCCGTATCTTCAAATTTCCCGACATACGACGAAATGCCGTTGAGCTGCTGGAGCCGTTCGAAGAGCTTTTCGTCGGCGCTCTTGACCTGCAGCTCTTTGTCGAAGTTGTTGTCGTGAATCTTCGAGGTGTCGGTTTTGAATGCGCCGTCGGAGTCGTTGAAGGCATTCAGGAAGCCCTGTGCGTTACTGCCGCGTCCTTTGTCGCTTCCCGAGGGGAAGAGCTTTTCGAAAAAGCTTTTCTCCTTGCGGCCGGGAAGGTTTGCATTGGGCGCTTCGAGCCAGGCGTGGCCGATGTAGGTGTAGACCATTTTCAGGTAGTGCGGGTGTGCCGGGGCTTCGTAGAGCTCTTTGGCAATGTCGTCGCTGACGGCGTCTTTTTTGTCCTTGATGGTGCGGTTGGCGATGAACGTCATCAACTCGCGCTGCTTGAGACACGCACCGTTGAAAGGGGAGATGGCCTCCGCTTCGGCATCGATGCCGATGCGCGGACGGAAGAGGGAAAGCGCCAGGTTGATGAGGTAGTAATGAAAGTCGAACGAATCCGCTTTCAACAGTGTCATATAGCGGTGCAGCACATCCTGCAGCACTCCGCCCGCGAGCTTCTTCTCAATCTCCCCGGCGAGGTTCTTCGCGGGGGTGACGTGTCCGTCGATGATGATCTTTCGGGACTCGTCGGGGTTGATTTTGAGGCCGTCGAAACCAAAGCCGCCCGAGGCAGAAAGTTTTTGCGCGTTTTGTGGTGCGAAGGCGATGCCTTGCAGCAGCGTGTCGAGTTGCTCGAACTCGTCGATGAGAGGGTCTCTGCCGTCAAAGACGCGCTGCATCTCCTGTTGGTGGTTCAGCTTTTCATGGACCTCCTCCCGGGCCTTTTCGCTCAGGGCGGGTAACGGCGTGGCGTTTTTGAGCAGGAAGTAAAACTTCTCGGCTTCTTGCAAGAGCTGCGTATCGCAGATCGTTTCGTTTTGTTTCGAGAAGGCAATGGAAAAGACCAGCAGTCCAAGCACGTCGGAGGCGGCCCTCTTGTTGGCGCCTTCGAAATTAAGTTTCAAACCGCCTTTGTGCATGCGATTCGATGCGTAAACGTAGGTTCGATCCTCGATGCGCAGATAAACTTTATGATGACGTTCAAGAAGCTCCGGTGCGATGAAGCGCACCTCGTCGAGATACTCCTGGGCAAGCTTTTTGTCGATGACCTTGGCGAGGTCGTGCCCGCCCATTTTTTTGTAAACCTTGTCGGCGAGACGTTCGCAGACCATTTCCTTCATGCGTTCGAAGCTTTCGGAAAGCTCTTTGTTCTGCTTCTTGTGGGCCGATTTTTCCGAGTCGCTGACGAAAATGTAGTCGAGTATGTCCGCCACCGCATAGGAGTAGCGGTTGCACTTTTCGATGTCTTCGAAAAGAGGCTTGTTCAGAAAGTAGTGGCGAGAGAAACTGAACTCGTAGTCGTCGTAGAGGTCTTCCACCTCACCGACGGGGTCCTCAAGGGTGATGACGGTCGCAACGGCTTTGTCGCTGCCTTCCCGCGCCTCGTCGGCGGTGATGAGGTGTTTTTTCTTCAGTACCTTCGCTTCGATGGAGACCATCTTGGAGATCTCGCCGTAGTCGTTGAGGTAGATCGTCTTGGCGGGAGTGACGGTCACCTTGACCGGGGTGAATTTGCCCCGGTCGGCATCGGAAAGTTTGACGTTGGCGTAGAGAAATTCAACGTCGCCTTCGGGTTTGAAGAAGGGGACGCCCGTGAAGACCGCGCCGTCTTCCGTGCGCTGGTAGAAAACCTGCCCCATCGCCGGCCGGTAGGGGTCTCCCATACTGAGGATGCGCCACTCGTCGGTTTTGCCCGCATGGGTGACGTAGAGGTAGGCGTCGGTGTACGTGACTACCCGATCACTTGTATGGACGTCGGTATGGGCCCAGTGGTAGTCGGTAAAGACGTCGAAGTTCCGGTAGGCGCGCAGGGGCCGCAGGTTGTCGCCGCTGACGCGCATGGGGTGAAAGCGGCAGGTTTCGCCCGGAAGGTGCTCGGCGGCTTTTTTCGGGTCGATGGCGATGACGTCGAGCGTCACCGGGTCACCCGAACCGCCACCGGGGGCGTTGAGAGCATGGTTCCCCTGCCCCGGATCGACCAGTACCAGCCCCGCGCCCTTGTCGGTTTTGCCGATGGTGCGCACGACGTAGTGTTTGCCGCTCCATCCGACGTTGGACTCGGTGGAGGCGCTGGAGATCGACGAGACGACCTTGCACTGTGCGTTGACGCTGCTGCGGTGAGGGCAGCCCTCGATTTTCGAACCCGGCAGGCTCTCCATGTCCACGGGGACTTTGCCGCCGATGACATGGCCCGAAATGGCGGACTTCAGTACCACCGTCCCTCCGTGTTCGCACTGAACGACGCCGTTGGTTACCAGGACATAAGGTTTTGACATAGCTATCACCATTACCGTTAATAAATGTATGAAATTGTAGTTTAAATAAGTTTAAAGGTACCATAAACGTTTTTAGTGAAATAGCGTTTTGCGAAGAATGCGTGGAACAGGCGGCATCGGTCGAATCCGCTTGTTTTTCGAGGATCGTACCGCAGACGCGTAGCAGATTTCGATAAATAAATCAATGCTGAAAATAATTTAAATAAATCCCAAAGAATGAAAAAAAATATAAAAAAATAAAAAATGAAAGAAAATGTAAGGAAAGAGAATGTAACATTGTGCCTCAAAAACAATAAATAATATTAAAAAATAAATGGCCGGGGCCTCCCCGGCAGCTTTTTAATGTATAAGAATTCGAGGAGCGGGGAACGTTGCGGGAATCTTTAATCGAACCTTTGACCGGGGAACAGCCCTGCGGTACCGATGCCAAATACGACGACGCCTACCTGGCGGTAGAAGCCGAGGTCGACAAGTCCAACAGTCTCGCCGACGGCGTGGCGACGGATTGGGAAACGGTCTGCAAGGGGTGTGAAACCCTGCTGGAACGCACCACCAAAGACCTCAAGCTCGCCGCGTGGTGGGTCTACGGCCGCTACATGCTCGGCGGCGCGGCGGTGCTGCCCGAGGCCCTCGGCACGCTGCTCGAACTGCTGCGCCGTCACGGTCCCGCGCTCTACCCCCGTTCGGGCCGGGGAAAAGTCAACGCGCTCAGCTGGCTTGAAACGCTGCTCACCGAGGAGCTGGAAACGCCCGACGGGGTGAAGATCCCGGCGGCGGAGACGGAAGCCTACGCGCTGCTCCTGAGCGACATCGGCGCGGCGGCGGCGGTAGCGGCGGAGACGGAGGTCTCCCTCTTCCGGGACCTGGTACGCCGCTGCGAATCCGTCGCGGCGGAGCTGCGCCGCAAGCACGAAGCCGAGGAGCGCAAGAACGCCGCCCCGGCGCCCTCGGGCCTGGAGGGGATCGAGAGCGACGCCGACGCGGTACGGATGCTCAACGAGCTCAAAAAGAGCGCCCAGACCCTCGGCGGCTACTGGCGCCATCAGAATATGGAAGACCCCCGCGCCCTGCGCATGACCCGCCTGATGGCGTGGCTGGAGGTCGAGGGGCTGCCGCCTTCGGAAAACGGCCGGGTTCCCGTCAACCCGCCCAGCGCCGAACGTGCCGAGCAGGTCGAAACGCTGGCGGCGGAGGGAAAACAGGCCGAAGCCTTCGAGCTGCTTGAGGAGATGATCCTCCGGGCCCCCTTCTGGATGGAGGGGCATCTCCGCGCTTTTGAACTGCTCGAAGCGGCGGGGAAAAGCGACGCGGCGGCGGAGGTGCGCCACCTCCTCGCGGCCTTTGCGGCGTCCCACCCCGGCGTGACCGAACTCAGCTTTCGAGACGGCACTCCCTTCGCCCCCTCCAAAGTCAAAACGTGGCTGGCCGAGGCGATGGCAAAAGGCGGCGCACCGGCGGAAGCGGCCCCGGAGAGCGGCGGCATCGAGGAGATCGCGGAGCGCTGCTACGCCCTCGTGAAGAAAAAAAAGACAAAGGAGGCAATGGCACTGTTGCAGCGCTCCCACCTGCATGCGGGCGCCGGCGAAGAGAAATTCGAATGGAGGCTGCTTCACGCGGAAGTGGCGGTGGAGGCGGGCAAGCCGGAGATGGCGATGGCCCTGATCGAGGAGCTGGAAGCGGACATCGGCCGCTACCGGCTCGAAGAGTGGCAGCCCGACCTCGCCGCGCGGGTCTACGCCCTGCTGCTGACGTCGTTCAACCGCAGCCAGCTCGAATATGAGCGGCTTGAGAGTTCCTACCGGAACCTGTGCCGGGTCGATACCGCCGGCGCCATAGACATCAAACTACACTAAAGGAGTTATTGTGAACAAACAGTCAGAGTCCCCGAAAGAGAGAATCAACGTCACCTATAAGCCCGCGACGGGCGACCAGGCCGAAGAGATCGAGATCCCGTACAAGGTGACGGTGCTCGGCGAGTTCAACCCCAACGAAGAGAAGAAGCCGATCGAGCAGAAGAAGATGATCAGCATCAACAAGAACAACTTCAACGACGTCCTGAAACACCAGGGCCTCTCCATGGAGTTCGCGGTGCCCAACCGCCTCACCGACGAGGAGGGGAGCGACCTGAGCGTCAAGCTCAAGGTCGAGAGCATGAAGGACTTCTCCCCGGAGAACATCGTCGAGAACATCGACGAGATGAAAAAGCTGATGGAACTGCGCCAGTCGCTCATCGCCCTCAAAGGCCCCCTGGGCAACGTTCCGGCCTTCCGCAAGGCCATCGAGAGCGCCATTTCCGACGACGAAGAGCGTGAAAAGCTTCTCAAAGAGCTGACTTCGTCCGCCGAATAAACTGCATAAAGGAATCAAGATGTCAACCCAAACAGTGGTACAAAACGAAAACGCGGCGTTCGACGGCAACCTGCTCGACACCATCATCGCCGAAACCAACCTCACCCAGGAAGACGAGACCTACGGCGTCGTCAAAAGCGGCGTCGGCGCCCTCATCCAGGAGCTGCTCAAACCGGGCAACACCCAGGAGAAGGTCAACAAATCCATCGTCGACCGCATGATCGCCGAGATCGACGCCAAGATCAGCGCCCAGATGGACGAGATTCTGCACCAGCCCCAGTTCCAGGCCCTTGAGTCCAAATGGCGCGGGCTCTACATGCTCGTCGAGCGGACCGACTTCCGCGAGAACATCCAGATGGAGATGCTCAACGTCTCCAAGGAGGAGCTGCTCGAGGATTTCGAAGAGTGCCTCGACATCACCCAGTCGGGTCTTTACAAACACGTCTACAGCTCCGGTTACGGCCAGTTCGGCGGTCAGCCCGTCGGCACCATCATCGCCGACTACGAACTGGCGCCCTCCAACGTGGACATGAAGTTCCTCTCCAAGGTCGCCTCCATCGCCGCCATGAGCCACGCTCCCTTCATCTCCGCCGCCGGCCCGAAATTCTTCGGACTGGAGAGCTTCGAGGGACTGCCGGACCTGAAAGACCTTCAGGACGTCATGAGCTCGCCGCAGTTCGCCGCATGGCGCGGCTTCCGTGAAAACGAGGACTCCCGCTACGTCGGCCTGACCCTGCCGCGCTTCTTGCTGCGTCCTCCCTACGATCCGGAGGACAACCCCGTCAGCAAGTTCGTCTACCGCGAAAACGTCGCCGACAGCCACGAGTCCTACCTCTGGGGCAACACCGTCTACGCCTTTGCGAGCAACCTCACCAAAAGCTTCGCCAACTTCCGCTGGTGTACCAACATCATCGGTCCCAAAAGCGGGGGCGCCATCACCGACCTTCCGGTCCACACCTTCGAAAGCATGGGCGACGTCGAGATGAAGATCCCCACCGAAGTCCTCGTCTCCGACCGCCGCGAGTACGAGCTCTCCGAGCAGGGCTTCATTCCGCTGACCATGCGCAAGGGGAGCAACAACGCCGCCTTCTTCGCGGCCAACTCCGCGCAGCTGCCGAAGATCTTCGCCAACACCCCGGAAGGCAAAGAGGCGGAGCTCAACTACAAGCTCGGCACCCAGCTGCCCTACCTCTTCGCCATCACCCGCATGGCCCACTACATCAAAGTGCTGCAGCGCGAATACATCGGTGCGTGGCGCGAACGCGCCGACCTCGAGCGCGAGCTGAACAAATGGGTCAAGCAGTACATCGCCGACCAGGAGAACCCGACGGCGGAAATCCGCAGCAAGCGCCCCTTCAAAAAGGCGCAGATCATCGTCGAGGACGTCGACGGCGAGCCGGGCTGGTACCGGGTGCGCATGCTGCTGCGCCCCCACTTCAAGTACATGGGCGCGAGCTTCGAGCTCTCCCTCGTCGGCAAACTCGACAAGGATTGATGCATGGCCTATCGGGGGAGTCTTTTCGAACGGTTGTCTTCGGCACACGGCGTCATCGCCGTCAATGACGAGGAGGCGCTGTTCCAGTCCGTCGCCAACAACCTTTCGCGGATCTTTTCGACCAACGCCGGCAGCGCGGAGACCGTTGCCGACTACGGCCGCCCCGATCTGAACAACCTGCAGGTCTCCCAGAAAGAGTCGATCGACATTATCGAAAAGGGGCTGGAACGCTGCATCCAGAAGTACGAGCCCCGACTCTTCAATTCCCGGATCGGTATCTCAAGGGAACGGCTCCATGTCAACGAAATGTTCGTTCACATCGAGGGGTTCCTTTACATCAACGGGACCGGGAAAAAGGTCCACTTCAAGGCAAATCTCTCCGGAAGCGGCGCGATCAAGGTAATCAAAGATGACGATTAACGACTACTACCTTCAGGAACTCAGCACCCTGCGTCAGATGGGGCGCGAGTTCTCCCGCAAAAACCCGGGGCTTTCCCCCTACCTCGCCAAGGAGGGGCAGGACCCCGACGTCGAGCGGCTGCTCGAGGGGTTCGCCTTCCTGACGGGGCGGCTGCGGCAGCAGTTCGACGAAGAGCTGCCCGAGGTCGCCCACAACCTGGCCCAGCTGCTCTGGCCCAACTACATCCGGCCGGTGCCTTCTTACAGCATCATCGCCTACGAGCCTCTTCGGGAAGCCCCCGGCGTCCAGGTCGTTCCCCGGGGTACCGAGGTGGTCAGCGACCCCTCCGAACACGGCGTTGCCTGCAAGTTCCGCACCTGCTACGACACGACGGTGCAGCCTTTTGCCCTCAAAGAGTGCAACTACCAGGTGCACGGCAGCAAGAGCCGCATCGAGCTCGACCTCACCATGAGCTGCAAGGGGTACCTCGGGGATTGCCGGATGAAGTCGCTGCGCTTCTACCTGAACGGCTCGCGCCTCCTCTCCAAGGAGCTCTACCTCTGCCTCCTCGAATACGTCGAGAGGCTGGAGGTGGAGCTGCTCGACTTCGAGGGCGAAGTGCTGACCACCGTCCCCCTCGAAACCGGCGCGATTCAACCGGTCGGTTTCGGCGACGACGAGCAGATGGTTCCCTATCCGGACAACGTTTTCGGCGGCTACATCGTGCTGCAGGAGTACTTCGCCTACGAGCAGAAGTTCCTTTTCCTCGACGTCACCCAGCTTGAGCGCATCGGCTCCGTAGACGAGGCGGTGCTCAAGGAGAGCCGTGATTTCCGCCTGCGCATCTACCTGGACAAGCGCCTCAAGTCGGCACAGGGGCTCTCCCGGGAAAACTTCGCCCTCTACTGCACCCCGGTGGTCAACCTTTTCGAAGCCGACGCCGTCCCCATCCGTAAGAACGCCATGGAGGAGGAGTACCTGCTCACCGCTTCGGAGTTCGACCGCGAGCAGAGCGAGGTCTTCCTCGTCGAGAGCGCCCGGGGCTGGGTGCCGAGCAAAAACAGCTACCAGGATTTCCGTGCCTTCGAGTCCTTCGACTACGGCGATGAGGAGGAGTACTACTCGGTCCGCGTCTTTCTCTCCGAAGACGGCAGACGAACCCGGAGCTACATCCGTTTCGCCGCTTCGGAGAGCGTCTTCGAGAACATGGAGCACGCCAACGCCACCGTCTCGGTCAAGATGCTCTGCACCAACGCCAACGAACCCGCCTCGCTGCCGCTGGGAGCCATTCACATTCCCGACCCGCAGTCGAATCTGGCGCACCTCCCTTTTGAGAGCGTCACGGTCCCCTCGGAGAGCTACCCGCCCCCCATCGGCGGGGACTTTCTCTGGCGCATCGTTTCCAACCTTTCGCTGAACCACCTCTCCCTCGACGACGTGCGGACCCTGCGCACCATCATGAAGACCTACGACTTCCTGGGGGCGCACGACATCAAGGAGCGGAAAAAGAACGCCCTGATGCTCGAGGGGATCACCTCCGTGGAACACACTCCGGCGGAGATGATTCACAAGGGGTTCCCCATCCGCGGCATCCGCGTCCGTCTGACCCTCGACGTCAGCAAGTTCGCCGGGCTGGGGGAAGCGTACCTGCTCTGCTGCGTGCTCAATGAGTTCTTCTCCCTCTACAGCACCGTCAACGCCTTCCACCAGCTCGAAGTCGACGTGACCAACCACGACACCTTCCTCTGGCCGCCCAGAATGGGCGCGCAGAAAGTGATGTGACGATGAAGCGCCCCCTCGAAGAGATCAACGAAGCCCTTGACGGTATCGTCACCAAAGCGACGCTTCCCCAGGCGGTGCGCATCGCGCTGCACTACCTGAAGGATTACTACCCGACGCTCGACGCCCCGGAGCTGACGGAGAAGATCCGCTACCGGGCCAACCCCAGCCTCTCGTTCCAGAAGTCCGAGATCGCCAACGCGGAGCTCAAGCGCAACGACGACGGCGTCTATGTCGAATTGACGCTGAACTTCCTCTCCATCTTCGGCAGCGCCTCGCCGCTGCCCTCGCACTACAGCGAAACGGTCCTGCGCAGTACGGACGGGGAGGGGCCGCTGCGGGACTTCCTTGATCTCTTCAACCACCGTCTCGAACGGTTCGTCTACCCGGTCTGGCTGAAACACCGCTACTACATCCAGCACCGCAACGACCTGGGGGACGACTTCTCGAAGTACGTCCTGAGCCTGATGGGACTGTACGGGGAACACGGCCGCGAGCAGCGCCGCCTGAAGCTGCGCAAGCTGCTCCCCTACGCGGGCATCCTCGGCATCCGCACGCCCTCGTCGGGCATCCTGCTGACGGTGCTGCGTCGCTACCTGGGGCACGAGCGGATCGCCATCGAGCAGTGCGTCGCCCATACGGTGCCGATTCCCGAGTGGCAGCAGTGCGCCCTGGGGTCCGGGAACTGCAGCCTCGGCATGGATTTTCTCGCCGGAGAGACGGTCACCAGCCTCACCGGCAAGTTCCGCATCCGCCTCCTGGAAGCGGACTGGGAGGAGCTGATGGAGTACGGGGTCCACGGGGAGCGGATGGGCGACCTGCGCGAGCTGATGGACTTCGTGCTGCGCGAACCTTTCAAATACGAAGTGATCCTGCACGTTCCCGAAGCGCAGGTGACGCGGTGCGAACTCGCCTCCAAGGCCAGCGGCTACCTGGGTATCAACACGGTCATCGGACTCCCCCAGGGAGACCTCGACGTCAATTTTGCAAGTTAGGAAGAGTATGAAACTGGAACTGAAAAAACTGATCGAAGCCCTCGACGGGCCCACGAAAATCATCCTGCAAAACGCCGCGCAGCGCTGCATCTCCCGCGGCGGCGGGGAGATTCTCATCGAAGACCTGCTCTTCGTGCTGCTGGAGACGGAGGGGAGCGTCTTCAACGCCCTGCTCAAGCAGTACGACGTCGCGGCGGAGAAGATGCTCGCGGCATTGCAGAGCGGCGTCAAGGTCGCAAGCGGCAGCGAGAGCGGGAGCCCGGTCTTCTCCACGGCGCTGATTCATTGTCTCGAAGATGCCTACCTCTACGCGAAACTGGAGATGGAGCTTCCGGAGATTTCCGAGACGGTGCTGTTGGGAAGCATGCTCGACAACGGGGTCAAATACGCCAACACCGCCTACTTCGCCCTGCTGGCCCACATCGACGTGAACGAGGCGAAAAGCCTGCTCGAGGGGCTGGTGGACGAAGCGGCGCAGATGCAAACCGAGACGGTCAAGCGCAGCACGAAACCCGGCAGCGAAGCGGAACTGGAGAAGTACACGACCGACCTCACCGCCATGGCGGAAGAGGGGCGCATCGACCCGGTACTCTGCCGCGACGACGAGATCAAGCAGGCCATCGACATTCTGCTGCGCCGCCGCAAGAACAACCCCATCATGGTCGGGGAGGCGGGGGTCGGAAAGACCGCCGTCGTCGAGGGACTGGCCCTCAAGATCATCGCGGGCGAGGTTCCGACCCAACTCCACGGCGCACGCCTTCTCTCTCTGGACCTGGGGGCCCTGCAGGCGGGCGCCAGCGTCAAGGGGGAGTTCGAACGCCGCCTCCAGGCGGTCATCAACGCCATCCGCGCCAGCACCCGTTTCACCATTCTCTTCATCGACGAGTCCCACACCCTCATCGGCGCCGGGGGCAACGAAGGGGGCGGCGATGCGGCGAACCTGCTCAAACCGGCTCTGGCCCGGGGCGAGATGCGCACCATCGCCGCGACCACCTGGCTGGAGTACCGCAAATACTTCGAAAAGGACGCCGCTCTGTCGCGCCGCTTCCAGAAGATCAACCTGCTCGAACCGAGCGTGGAGGACGCGGTGACCATTTTGCGGGGGATCGCCCACAAGTACGAGGAGGAGCACGGGGTCTACATCGAAGACGCCGCCCTTGAAGCCGCCGCGTCGCTTTCGGCCCGCTACATCACCGGTCGCCAGCTTCCCGACAAGGCGATCGATGTCCTCGACACCGCCTGCGCCAACGTCAAGATCAGCCGGACCAACCGTCCCTACTCCATCTGGCACATCGAGAACGAGAAGCTGCGCATCGAACGGGAGATCGGCTTTTTGAGCCGCGACGACGCCAACGGCCTGCAGGACTACACCAAGCGCATCAAATGCCTGAAAGCGGAGCTCAAGCAGCTCGACCGGGAGTACGCCAAGGCCGAAGCCGCCTACGAGAAACAGAAAAAAGCGGTCGAAAAGATCGCGAAGCTCCGCAGCGAAGGGAAAAAGGATGCGGCGGCCAAAGAGCATCAGAAGCTCCTGGAGTTGCAGGAGGAGAGCCGCTACATCTACGACAACGTCACCTCCGCCCAGGTCGCCGAGGTGATCGCGGCGTGGACCGGCATCCCCCTGGGGAACATGGTGCGCGAACAGGTCAAAAGTCTGATGGAGCTCAAGGAGCGGATGAAGGACCGGGTGATCGGGCAGGACCAGGCCATCGACTATCTCAACACCTTCTTGCAGATCTCCACGGCGGGGCTGAAAAAAGAGAACGCCCCCGCCGGGGTCTTCCTGCTGGTCGGACCCAGCGGGGTCGGCAAGACGGAGACGGCCCGGGCCATCGCCGACTTCCTCTACGGCGGCGAGCAGTTCCTGACCACCATCAACATGACCGAGTTCCAGGAGAAGCATACGGTGTCGCGCCTCATCGGTTCGCCCCCGGGCTACGTCGGTTACGGCGACGGCGGGCAGCTGACCGACCCGGTGCGCATCAAGCCCTACTCGGTGGTGCTGCTCGACGAGATCGAGAAGGCGCATCCGGACATCCTCAACCTCTTCTACCAGATCTTCGACAAGGGGGTCGCCAACGACGGGGAGGGGCGTGCGATCGACTTCAAGAACACCATCATTCTGATGACGTCAAACCTCGCCACCGAGGCGATCACCCAGATCTGTTCCGAGTACGAAAACGTCGAGCTCGAACCGCTGACGGAGGCGATCCTGCCGATTCTCAGCGACTACCTCAAACCGGCGCTTCTGGGGCGGATGAACGTCGTGCCCTACATGAACCTGAGCAGTGAGGCCCTCAAGGAGATCGTCCGTCTCAAGCTGCGCAGCGTCGAGGGGCAGCTGGCGAAGAAGGAGATCCGCTTCAAGTACGATGACGCCCTGCTCGAACACGTGGTCTCGCTCAGCGACGCCCGGGACACCGGGGCGCGGAACATCGACCTGATCATCAACACCAACCTGATGCCGCGGCTCTCGAAAAAGGTGCTCGAAGCGAGCATCGAGAACAAGCCGCTCAAAAGCATCAGCGTCACGCTCAAAAACGGAGAAGTCGCCGTCACCGGGCGTTAATCCCAGCATGAAGGAATTATCGTGAAATATCTGCACACCATCGTCATCTGCGCGATTCTGGGGAGTTTTCTCGCAGGATGCGTCAACGTCACCGAAGAGTACAAGCCGCTTTACCAGGTCAAACCGGAAAAAGAGAAAGTCGAATAGGTCAAGGGGGAACATATGGAACTGATTTTGGATGTCGTCAAGAGCGGCAAGAACCGGCCGGAGCAGAAGAGCTTCCGTTTCGGAGCGGAGGGCGGGGTGATCGGCCGCAGCGGCGATGCCAGCTACCGCCTCACCGATCCGCAGAATTACATTTCGGGCAAACACGTCGCCGTGGAGTTCAAGCACGGGCAGTTTTACCTCCGGGACGAGAGCACCAACGGGACGTTTCTGAAACACCCCTATAAAAAGCTCCCCAAAGGCGCGCCGCACCCGGTCAAGGCGTCGGAGGTCTTTATCATCGGCGATCATGAGCTGCAGGCGCGGTTCAGCCAGAACGACTACTCCGACGACTTCATCGTCGGCGGCGGCATCGCGACGGAACCCGAACCCCTCTCCGCCGTGGAGGAGCTGATCCCCGACGACGACTTTCTCTTCGACGCCGCTCCCTTCCCGGATGCGGAAGAGGAGGAGGCCGCCGCGGAGAAAGCGCAGGAGAAGCTTGACGTGCTGGAGCTGCTCTCCGACAAACAGACCCCCTCGGTCCTCGAGGAGATTCCGGAGGACGAAGCGGTCGAAGCGGGACCGGAGATGGCGGTACAGCAGCCCACGGAGGAGTACATCGAGATTCCCTCCTACGCCGAAGTGCCCCAGCCGCCCCGCGCCGAGCCCCAGGCCCCTGAAAAAGGGTATGAAGGCAGTTTCGCCGCGTCGCTTCGGGTGCTTGAAGAGCGCCTCGGCATCGAGATCGTCAACCTTCCGAACAAGGAGCGCGACATCCTCATGGCGGCGCTGGGCGACGTCGTCGTCAACGCTCTGGAGGGGCTGCGCAACTCCCTGCACATCAAAGACCGCATCAAGCAGGACCTGCGTCTTCCGGTTTTCGAGGCCGACGCACCGCAGAGCAACCCGGTCAAACTCGGCAAGTCGGCGTCGCAGCTGCTTCAAAACGAGATGATCGGCGGGAGGCTGGGGATGATGGACCTCTCCAGCGCCGTCGGGAAGTCCTTTGCCGAGCTCGATGCCCACACCATCGCCCTGCACGGCGCCTCCAGGAACCTGATGGAGATCGCCGCGACGCGGTTCGCCCCCAAAAGCCTGGAGTACAAGTTCGAGTCGATGGGCGCCCTCAAAGGGGCGATGCCCCGGGCCTGCCAGCTCTGGAAAGCCTACGTCCAGATGATGGAACAGCTCAACGACCATCCCGAGGAGGGGGCGGAGATGCTCTCTCCCCATTTCGCCAAAGAGTATGAAAAATTGGCGTTCAGCGTCGGCCTGACTTCGGTCGATGCGAAACGCCGCTGAAGGAGAATCCCATGATCCAAAAAAGAGCCCTGTTGAAATTTCTTTCCCTGCTGTTCGTCGCACTGTTCATGAGCAACTGCGCCGACAAACCGACCCATCTCGAACTGACCATCCGTTCCGGCGCGTCGCTCAACCCCGACCGCGCCCACATCTCCTCGCCCCTGATGCTCAATTTCTACGAGCTCAAAGACGCGGAGCAGTTCTCCAAGCTCGACTTCTGGGCCCTGGTGGACGAACCGGCCAAACGCCTGGAGGGGGACCTGGTCTCCCAGTCCAAACACGTCATCGTCCCCAACGAGGAACAGACCTACAAGATCCTCTTTAACCAGGACAGCCGGTTCCTCGGCATCATCGGAAGTTTCCGCAACATTGACGACAATGCGACGTGGCGCTACGTCAAAAACCTCGACCTGAGACGCTACAACGATGCGGAGCTCTATATCGACAACTACGCCATTCGGGAAGTGGAGTGATGAACGGCAGCGTTGTCTGGAGGGAAGGGCTCTTTATCCGCCCTCAGCATTTTCAGCAGAACGACCGGCATTTCCATAACGAGCTGATGACCCGGACCATCGAGTCCGGTCCCAACCGCTGGGGCCTTTTCGCCCTCGAGATCGATAACCAGCTGCTCAATTCCGGGCGTTTCGTCATCAACCGCGCGGCGGGGATCATGCCCGACGGGACCCTCTTTGAAGTGACGACGCAGACCCACGCGCTCATCACCGAGATCGACAGCGCCGATGCGGGGCGCACCCTCTACCTGGCGCTGCCGCTGGGGGTGCACCATGCCGA
The DNA here is from genome assembly GCA_050292215.1 of Sulfurimonadaceae bacterium. Classification (GTDB taxonomy): domain Bacteria; phylum Campylobacterota; class Campylobacteria; order Campylobacterales; family Sulfurimonadaceae; genus SZUA-415. The sequence goes on from JBNKLF010000006.1 coordinate 121,196, forward strand.
CGACCTCACCTTCGAAGAGGAGGAGAACCAGAATACGCGGATGATCGCCCGGCGGGAGCGGGAGGTGCCCAACACCAACGTCGGCGAGAGCAGCCTGGCGGAACTGCTGGTGGCGCACCACAACTTCCGCATCTTCCGCGAGCATGAGCTCAACGAGGGGTACGAAGCAATCGCCGTCGCCCGCGTCGGCGCCGTCTCGGCCAACGGGGCGGTCAGCCTCGACGCCACGTTCGGGCCCACCTACTTGCACCTGAACCGCAGCGCCTACCTGAGCGGCGAGGTCGAAGAGCTGATCAAGACCCTCGAATACCGCATGGAGAAGGTGGCGGAGAAACTCAGCGACGCCAGCATCCAGGCCGCCGAACTGGGCGACTACCTCTTGCTGCAGCTGCTCAACCGGTTTCACAGCCGTTTCTACTTCCTCAACAGCCAGGAGAAGGTGCATCCCCAGGAGCTCTTCTTGGAACTTCACTCCCTGGCGGCGGAGCTGGCGGTCTTCATGAAGAAGGAGAAGCGTCTGGACGCCGAGTACCTCTACGACCACCTGCGCCAGCGGGAGAGTTTCGACGCGCTGATGAACGACGTCAAGCGGATGCTCTCCATGGTGCTGGAGCAAAACAGCGTGAAGCTCCCGCTGGAGGAGCGCAAATACGGCATTCACGTCGCACGCATCGACGACAGGTCTTTGGTCGACTCCGGCCTCTTCGTCCTGGCGGTCACGGCGGACGTTTCGACGGAGCAGCTGAAAAAACTGCTGCTGGCGAACCTGAAGATGGGAACCGTGGAGAACATCCGCGACCTGGTCAACTTCCACCTGGCGGGCTACAAGCTCAAACCGCTGGCGGCGGCGCCGCGGCAGATCCCGTACCGGATGAACTACACCTACTTCGGCATCGAGCTGAGTCCCGAAGACCGGCAGAAGCTCAAAAGCTCCGGCGGCATGGCGCTGCACCTTACCGGAGAGATCGAGGGGATTGTCTACAACCTCTGGGTCATCCGCGGCAAAAAAGATTAACAAGGAGACGGCATGAACGATTCCGACAACAAAACGGTGCTGATCCCGACAGGGGGAGGCGACGACAGCCTGACCGGCTTTTCGGCGGCCTCCGAACCCGCGTCTTTTTCCAAAAACTCCGCATCCCTGCACGCCCAGCGCGGCAGCCGCGACGCGCTGGACCACGTGGTCGACGGTTCCAACCCCATCCTGGTGCTCTCGGCACCGCTGTTTCGGCACCTTGACCGGCTGCTGCACACCTACGAGATGGGCGAGGTCGCTTCGGTTCACGGGATGCTGGTCGAAGAGATCGACACCTACATGGCGAACGCGTCGAAACTCTCGCTGGAACCTTCCGCGGTTCAGATCAGCCAGTACATCCTCTGTACCTTCCTCGACGAGCTCATCTCGACCACCTACTGGGGGAAGGAACACAACTGGTCCAAAAACAGCCTGTTGAGCCACTTCTACCATGAGACCTACGGGGGGGAGAAGGTGTTTCAGGTGATGAACAAACTGCTTGCGGCCCCGGCAAACCACATCCACCTGCTTGAACTCATCTACGTCTGTATCTCCCTGGGGTTCGAGGGCAAGTACCGCATCCAGACCCGGGGCAAGATGGAGCTCGACACCCTCCGCGACAACCTCTACAAGCAGATCCGCACCGTTCACGGACGCCACGCTCAGAAGTTCTACACCGAACAGCAGGCCTCCCGGCAGCAGCACCGGCTGCTTTACAAAGCCTCCTACCCGGTCATCGTTGCCAGCGTCGCCGTCATGCTCGTCATCATCTACACCATCCTGACCATCTCCCTGGGAGAGCGCGAGGAACACCTGATGGCTTCCGTCGACCGCGCCGTGGAGCGGATGTATACCTTTGCGCCGGCCGGTCCCCCGGTGGAGCCGCTCTATGGGGCGGTAGAGACGGTCGACCCGAAACTTCGAGAGGTAACGAATGAAGAAAAATAGTCTGAAAAATCTAGTAAGAAATCCTATTTTCTGGGTGGTTACGGCAGCCTTCGTGCTGGCACTGCTTATCATTTTCGCGGGGGGATACCTCTTCGAATCCTTCGAGCAGCTGACCCTGCGGCTTCTGGTCGGCTTCTCCATCTTCTTCGGCACCCTGCTGATCATCCTGGTCTACATGCTTTACTTCAAGGAGGAGACCCAGAAACGGCTGCAGGAGCGCAAGGCGCTCAAGGCGAAGAACCGGGAGGTGACCGACGTCGTCGACGGCAAGATCAAGGATCTGAAAGCCCGCTTCGTCGAGGCGACGAAGATCATCAAAAACTCCAGCATCTACCGGGACAAGCATAACGCCGACTACGAGCTCCCCTGGTACCTGATGGTCGGCAGCGAGGGGGCGGGAAAAACCGCCTTGCTGGAGTCTTCGGGACTGGAGTTCCCCCTCAACATCAACTACGCCAACCGCACCGCCAAGGAGGAGGGGACCACCCAGTCCTTCCAGTGGTATTTCGCCGAACACGCCATCTTTGTCGATATGCCCGGGCGCTACATCGAACAGCGGGAGGACTCTGTCGACGCGGATCTCTGGCAGGCGTTCCTGCGGCTCTTCCGCAAGCAACGCTGGAAACGCCCCATCAACGGGGTCGTGCTCACCGTCAGCGTCGATACGCTCTTTGAGAAAAGCGAACAGGAGCTCGAACACTTCGCCAAGCAGCTCCGCATCCGTTTCGACGAGCTTTCGGAGACCTTCATGTCGACGATTCCCATCTACCTCTTCGTCACGAAGAGCGACCGGGTGCCCGGATTTGACGAGTATTTCGCGAGCATCTCCGACGAGGAGAAGAACGAGGTTCTGGGGATGACCTTCGACGATGCCGACAATGTCGACAGCGCCAAAGTGCAGCCTGAACTCGACGCGCTCATCGAACGGCTCAACGCCTCGGTACTCGACCGGATGCACAAGGAGTGGGACAACGACGCACGCTCGAAAATCCTGCTCTTTTGCGACGAGTTCGCCGCCCTGTTCGAAAAGCTCAAGCTCTTCATCGACATCGGCTTCGCCCAGACCCGCTACCGCGCGCCGCTGCTGTTGCGGGGGATCTACTTCACCAGCGTGCCGCGCCAGAGTCTTCCGGACTTCAGCGCGGAGAACGGGACCCTTCCGGCGTCCGCCGAAGCGAAGGGACTCTTCATCCGTAAAGTGCTGCGCGACGTCATGTTCCCCGAAGCGGACATCGTCAAGATGGATACGACCTACCGCCAGAAGCAGAAGAATCGCCAGATCGGCATCTTCGTCGCCGCCGCGGTGCTGGTCGCTTTCGTGACGCTGCTCTGGATTCGGGACTTCAGCCTCCACGCCGACCGGGTAGAGCGGCTCGACGACATGCTCAAGGAGTACAGCCGCGACCTTACGCAGATCAAGAGCGGCGAGGATTTCGAGAAGAGCCTCTACGTGCTGAACGAGATCCGAGATACCCTTAACTACGACGACGTGAACAGCTCCACGCGCTTCTGGAAACTCGCCTTCTTCAAGACCGAGGAGCGCCAGGAGAAGCTGCAGGAGCTCTACCACGCGTCGCTGGAGAAGATGCTGCTGCCCTATGTCGGGTCGCTGCTACAGGCGCAGGTCAAAGCGAATATCGAGGATTACGACCTCACCTGGGAGAGCACCAAGGCCTACCTGATGCTAAAAGACGAGGCGCACCGCGATCCGCAGTTCCTGGAGCGATGGCTGGCGACGGCATGGTCGCATCTCTACCCGAACAAGCTCCCCATCCAGGATGACCTGAACGCCCACTGGGGCACCCTGCTGGCCAAAGGGTTCCAGCCACTGGAACTCGACGGCATCACCGTCGATACGGCGCGCCAGAAACTGCTGGGTCTGGGGCAGGAGGCCCTGGTCTACAAGCAGCTTCGGGAGCAGCCGCAGGTCATGGGGCTCAAGGGGTTCCAGTTTGCCGGGGTTATGGGCAGCAACGCCGCCGCGTTCCACGGCAACGACTACATGGTCCCCGGCTTCTTCACCAAAACGGGGTACGAGGCGGTGATGGTCGCCCGGGGCAAGGACATGATCCGCGACATCATCCGGACCAACTGGATCGTCGGGTACGATACGAACCTCACCGAAGCGGAACTCAACTCCATGTACGCCAAGGTGCAGAGCTTCTACTTCAACGACTACAAAAAAGAGTGGATGAACGCGCTGAACACCCTGCAGATTCCCCGGGAGACGAGCATCTCCCAGATCAGCAACCAGCTGACGGTACTGACGGCGGCGGACTCGCCCATCGTGGCCATCCTCAAGGCGCTGCGCGATCACACCCAGCTCTACACGCCTTCGGAGAAGCTGCAGATGGCGGCGACGGAAGAGGGCAGCCGTCTGGCGACCATGGGGCAGTCGGCTACCGGCAAAGTGGCGGAGAACGCCAGCCGCATGCTTGAGGACACGAGCGTCAAGAACATCCGGGAGTTTTTCAAAGAGTACCACCAGCTCCTCTCCCGCGAGGGCGGGAGTTCGGCGGTGCTTCAGGCTTCGATGGAGCAGATGGAACGGGCCTACCTCGAGACGACGGCCATGAACGGTTCGGTCTCGCCGCGCAAGGACGCGTTCCACATCGTCATGGACCGCATCAACGGCAAGCACCTCCCCATCGCCACCCGGGCGACGTCGCTTCCCATCCCCGTCAACAAGTGGTTCGAGAAGGCGTTGCAGAACGACTGGGAGTACATCATCGCCCAGAGCAAAAACTACATCAGCGATCAGTACCGTTCGCAGGTTTACGCCTACTACAAGGAGAAGTTCGAGGGGAAATACCCCTTTAACCCGACGTCGACCCGGGACGTCTCCCTGCTGGACTTCGAGGAGTTCTTCAAGAAGGGCGGCGTGCTCGACCAGTTCTATTCGCAGTACGTCGCGCCCTTTGTCAACCTGAACCAGAGCCGCCGGGTCTACGAGTACCGTAACATCGACGGCTCCAGCATGTACTTTGACCGCGGGTTCGTCCGCTCCATGTTCATTGCCAACGACATCCGGAAGCGTTTCCTGATGAACCGGGGAGAGACGCCGAGCACGACCTTCTATCTCAAGCCCAGCGACCTGGGACGCAACCTCGCGGGCATGGCGCTGCACTACGACAACAACTACTTCGGGTACGAGCACGGGCCCATCAAGACCCGCAAGATCTCCTGGCCCGCCGAGACGGACAATCCGGCGGCCCGCTTCCAGCTCTTCGACCTGAACAACGAACGGGTGGTCTCCTTCGCCGACGACGGCGAGTGGGCGCTCTTCCGTCTGCTGGGGCGTCTGAAGCCGAAGCAGTACCGCGAAAGCAACATGGAGACGGTGACGCTGGAGTACCGCAAGGACGATTTCCGCGCCGCCTTTACGGTCAGCGGACCCCCGGCGAAGATTTTCAGCAAGACTGACCCCTTCAAGGCGTACCGTCTCGACGGAGGCATCTAATTGGTCGAAAGCAGCTGTTTCACTCACCCGGGCAATGTCCGGAACAACAACGAAGACTCCTACTACGTCAGCGACGAGCGGGGGTTGTGGGCCGTCTGCGACGGCATGGGCGGTCACCAGGAGGGCAATTTCGCCAGTCACCTCGTGACCGATATTTTCGAACGGATGCAGATCGGCGGGAGTTTCGACGAGAAGATCGAGGCGATCACCTCGCAGCTCTACAACATTCACCTGATTTTGCAGAAAAAAGCTCAGAAGACGGGGCGCAACGCCGTCATCGGGACGACGGTCGTGGTACTGCTCGTCGAGGGACAGAAGGGGGCCTGCATGCATGCCGGAGACAGCCGCTGCTACCTGCTGCGCGATGGCGGGATGAGCCAGGTGACGGAGGATCACGCCAAAGAGATCGATACCCCCCGGGGACGGCGAAAAGTGCTGGTCAACGCCCTCTCCGCCCCGGGGCAGTTCTATCTCGAAACCCGAAAGTTCGCGGTCAATCCGGGAGACACCTACCTGCTCTGCTCGGACGGACTTTACGACAAGGTCAATAGCGTCGTGATGCAGAAGGCGATGGCCTCTCCCGATCTCGACGAAGGACTCGACACCATGGCGTCGACGGTGCTTTCCAAGCGTGCCGACGACAACCTGACGGCTGTGACCGTCCGAATCAAGGAGTAGCGATGGATGAGAACAAGACGGTCATCGATACGATGGCATTCAAGCAGGCGGAAGAGGAAGAGGCCGAAACCCAACTTCCCATCATGCTCAACAAGCGCTATACGCTGGGGGAGTGCATCGGCGTCGGAGGGCTGAGCGAAGTCTACGAGGTGAGCGACCGCTACTCCGAGTATTTCCGGGACCGCCGCTGGCTCGCGGTGAAAGTACCGACGTCGGTCATGCGGCAGAAGCGGGACATCGTTCCCTTCGTCTACGCGGAGTTTTCCCATCTGTCGCGTCTGAGCCACCCCAACATCGTGAAGGTGTTCGACTTCGGGGTGGACGTCAAAAACGGGAAGATCCCCTATATCGTTCTGGAACGCCTGAACGGCCGGATGCTCAAGGAGATGGGCCACGGGGAGATCAACCGCGTCATGCGCCGTAACCTCTCCCGGGCACTGCTGAGCGCGGTCGAGTACCTGCACCTGCACGGCATTGTCCATGCGGACATCAGCCCCGCGAACATCATGTACCTCGGCGACGGAGGCGTGAAACTCTTCGATTTCGGCATCTCCCTCAACCGCCGCAAGGAGCAGCGCTTTACGCTCAACTACAGCAAGCACAAGGCGTTCAACCCCCTCTATGCGGCCCCGGAGATTCACGAGGGTGAGACCCCCAGCCGCCAGACCGATATCTTTTCGCTGGCGGTGGTGCTCTACGAACTCTATCGCGGACATCTTCCCTATGATTCGCGTTCGAGCGAACTGTTGCGGCGTCCCGTCCGGTTCCGGGACCTGCAAGGCATCCCCTTCGGTCTGCAGCTCTGGCTAAAGAACGCGTTGCAGCATGAAGCGAAGAAGCGCCCCAATAAAATGCCGCGCTGGTTTACCCGGCAGCACAACCCGGTTTACGGAACGCTTCCGTAAGATCCATAAATTCACGGTAAATATCAATTAAATAAAATATTAGCCGTGAGTTTTAGTTCCAGTTAATGTTTAATGCCATATAATTTCCGTTACTTTATATGTAATAAGGAGTAAGGATGAACAATCCTGTATTTATGTCTGTCAAAGGTAGCACACAAGGTCTGATTACGGAAGGCGCATTCACACCGGAATCGGTAGGAAACAGTTATCAGGACGGGCACGAAAACGAAGCCCTGGTCAAATCGTTCTCCCACAATATTCAGACGCCGCGCGATCCGCAGTCCGGCCAACCCTCCGGTCAGCGCTCCCACAAGCCGCTGGTTGTTACCAAGCTGTTTGACAAGAGCTCTCCGCTGCTCTACAACGCACTGACGAAAGGGGAGACTCTGACGGACGTGGAACTGAAGTGGTACCGCACCGGTTACACCGGCAAGCCGGAGCACTACTTCACGATCACCCTCGAAGATGCCGTCATCGTTGACATTCAGGCAGGCATGGAGCTCGAAGAGGGCCAGATGACCTCCCAGGTCGCTCCTCTCGAGAAAGTCGCTTTCGCATACCGCAAGATCTCCTGGCGTCACGAAACCGCCAGCACTTCCGGTGAAGACGACTGGCGTGTCGGCGTCGGCGCAGCCGTATAATTCGGAGCTTCGGCTCCGAACCGCCCGCAATTTATTTTTCAAATCATTCGCGTCGATCGGTTTGCATGATAAATTCCGGCACAATGCCCGTACTTACGGCTTCCTCCGGGTGTTGAGCCACCTTCAAGGGTCGCATCATGTCTAAACTCAACGACATCCTCAACGGCAGCAGCGTCCACCAGCGCATCACGGCCCGGCTTCGCCTCAGCGGGTTCGGGGAGCTGCCCTCCATCCCGGGCCTTGACACCTACAGCGTCTACGAGCTCGAAGGCACAAGCCGGGTGTCGGGCGCCTTCTCCCATACCATTACCTTCGTCAGCGACCGCGACATCGCCGTCGAAGAACTCGCCGACACGGAAGCCGAACTCATCTTCAGCGACGAACGCCGTCCCCTCGCCGGAAAGAACATCTTCGGCCGCATCTTCAAAGCCCAGGAGGCAGGCAGCATCGCCAGAAAGCGGCTCTACAAAGTCGAGCTGGTCTCCCCCCTGCGCTACCTCGAACTCAACCGCCGCTATGAAGTCTATATGGACAAAAGCGTCCCCGAGATACTCACCGAGATCATCGGACGCTACGACGCACTGCTGCACCTCTC
>JBNKLF010000007.1:0-126492 GCA_050292215.1 Sulfurimonadaceae bacterium
TCTACTTCTACGACGCAGCCAAAAGAGCAGGCTACCGCTTCGACCGCCCCCGCGTCATCCCGAAACTCAACCTGGGAGCCAGCCTCTATTATGAGCGGTGGCGGCTCTCCCTCGACATTTTTCCCGCCGGCTCCTCGAACGCCAATAGCGAATCAAGCAGTTTCGGGCGCATCAGCCTGACCTGGTCGCCGGAGTGAACGGCCGTTATCGATCTTAGGATACAATAGAGCAGATTCCGATAAGGTGCATGCCCTATGATAGCGAACAACCTGCTGGCGAAAAGTTTCAAAGACTTCTGGACCCGGCCCATCCTGAAAATCGCCTTCGTACCCTTCTTCCTGACGATGATCGTGCTTTACGCCCTCTTCTTCTGGGCGGCGGACGCCGGTCTGGATGCCCTGCAGGAGACCCACCTGCAGATGGAGCAGCACTCCGTCACCGTCGCTCCCGACGGCACGACCCATACGCAGCAGGAGTCCGTGGAACTCGAAGGGGGCGAGGCGGTACTCGCCTTCTTGCTCAAACACTCGGTCACTTCCTGGCTGATCAGTTTCATCGTCTACACCCTGGGGAGTTTCTTCGTCCTGCTCCTCTCCCTCATCGTCGCCCTCTTTATCATCGGCTTTCTGACCCCGCACATTCTCGAGGTCATCCGGGGCCGCCATTACGAGGAAGTGGAGATTCTCGGCTTCGGCAACATCGGTACCGTCATCCTCTTTTTCCTGAAAACCTTTGCCGTCATGCTGCTGCTGCTCATCGTCCTGATGCCGCTGTACTTCATTCCGCTCCTGGGCATCGTCGCCTTCAACCTCCCTTTTTACTATCTCTTTCACAAGATGCTCACCTACGACGTCGCGTCCACCCTCTGCACCAAAGAGGAGTATAAAAAGATCATGTATTTCCGCGGCAGCGCCATCCGCATGAAGACCCTGCTGCTCTACCTCCTCTCCCTCGTTCCCTTCGTCGCCCTCTTCGGTTCGGTCTTCTTCGTCATCTACCTCGGCCACACCTTTTTCGTCGAAGTGCTGAAACTGCGCCACGAAGCAGTCGCGGCACCGACAACCCCGCTCCCCGCCTCCTGAACGGCGGGCGTTCATACTCGTTCATACACCCTTAAAACGTCATTTACCCATCACTGCGATACTGCCATACCCCGAAAAAAGGGGAAACCATTCAAAGGATTATCCATGTTGAAAACGATTCTCTCCCCGATTACCTTTGCTGTCGTCGCGTTTGCCACGACCCATCTCGCCGCAGCGGACCAGACAGCCGCTTCCGGAGACGAAGTCGCCAAGGCGGCGCTCGTACAACCGGCGGCACCGCAGAGTTCCGAAGCCCAGGGCGACGAAACCAAACCGGCTTCCGACCAGGGCGACGAGGCCAAAGGCTCCTGAGATGAAACGCGTACTGCTCGCCGCTATGGCGATTGCCGCGACGCTCTCTGCGGCCCCTTCCCAGCCTGAGCCGGCGGAAGATATGAACCTGACCGCCAATCAGCAAGAGCAGATCCGCCGCATCCAGACTGCCGGGGACCACTGCGTCAACCACGCCCACGCGAGGATCGACGCACTGCTGACCCCCGAACAGCGACGGCTGCTTGAAAACCACCCCGGCATGAAAGCCGACCTCTACCAGAACTAGACACTTCCTCCTTATTGAACGGCAGCGCCGTTCGGGGAGCGGAACCGCTTCTTCCGCTCCCCTCCCGAAAAGACCCCGGATTTAATACCTTTTGATATAATGTAACCTACGGTACCGTCGGCTCGATCGCCATTGAGCTTAACATTCGTTAACACAGGTTTAAAAGAGCGTTTACCGCCGCCGGGGATAATGGCGTCCGCATTACACGGGAAGTAGACTTCCCCTCCCAAGGACCCCAATATGTTCAAAGCGATTTTTTCACCCATTACCCTGGCGATCATCGGACTCACTCTGATCACCCTGGCGGCTTCCAACGCTTCGGAAAACGAAGCCGAAAAGACGGAACAGATGCTCAAAGAGCTGATCGAAGCGGAAACGCCCGCATCCACTGAAACGGAAAAGCCCGCCCCGAAAGCGGAACCCGCCGAATCAGAAACGGCCCAGGAGTCCTGAAGCCGTCCGCCCGTTTAGCGGGCCGCCCATACCAATTTTACGGAGTCTGCCGTTGCGTATTTTGATGATCGAAGACGATCCCGACATCACCCTGCTGCTGGTCAATTACCTGAAACTGCAACATATGGAAGTGGATGCGTTTGAAACCCCCGAGCCTGCGCTCGACGCCCTCAACAACGCCCACTACGACCTGATCATCCTCGATCTTTCGCTCCCCGACATCGACGGGCTCGTACTCTGCCGGATGATCCGCGAGCGGGTGGATACCCCCATCATCATCTCCAGCGCGCGCAGCGACATCAGCGACAAGATCGACGCCCTGGAGTACGGGGCCGACGACTACCTTCCCAAACCCTACGAACCCCGCGAGCTGATCGCCCGCATCAAAAGCGTCATGCGCCGCTACCGGCCCAGCGACGAAGCGATGCCCAGCGATTTCGAGCTCGTCGAGGGGCGTCAGCAGATCCGTTTCAAAGGGAAGTTCCTCGACCTCACCCCGGCCGAATTCGAAGTACTGAGCCTGCTCATCCGCAATGTCGGGCGCATCCTCAGCCGGGAGTTCCTCGCCAACAACGCCGCTTCGATCTCCGGAGAGAGTTCGTCGCGCACCGTTGACGTCATCATCAGCCGGTTGCGGCAGAAAGTGGAGGAGAAGCCGCGCTTCCCCATCTACATCAAATCCCTCCGGGGCCGCGGGTACCGCTTCGACGGCTAAACGGTGGCACGCTACTCCCTCTTCACCCGCCTGACGATCTTTTTGCTCCTCATCCTCGCCGCCGTCGGCGCGGGGGGATGGTTTCTCCACAAGGAGATCCGGCTGCAGCACCGTGTTGCCGTCGAAAAAGAGAGCGACGTCATCTTGGGACTGCTGCGCCGCAGCATTCACATGCCCGAAGAGGAGCGTCAAAGTTTCTTTGTAGCGCGGGGCTACGGCTATGAAACGCTCACTCCCGGCTCCCTTGAAGGACTTGCGCCCCTCTTCGAGGAGCCGCCCGAACGATTCAGCCCGGAAATCCGCGACTCCATCGACGCGGGCCGCATCAAAATCCTGGGTTCCGAATCCGCCCTCTTCGTCATCATTAACCGTCCCACCGCCCCCTTTCTCATCCGGGCCGAACGCCCCGAACGCTACACAATCTGGTTCTGGGGCGGACTGGGGACCCTGGTGATTCTCATCCTCGGCTTCTACCTCTCCGTCGTCCGCAGCCTTATGCCCCTGCGCCATCTTGCCCGGGCCATCCGGGTCTACGGCGAGGAGGGGCGCTATACCCCCACCCACAGCAGCGGCCGCGACGAGATCGCCTACGTCGCCAACGCCTTCGACGCCGCCGTGCGTAAAAACCGTACCCTCACCGAAGCGCGCCGCCTCTTCATGCGCAACGTGATGCATGAGCTGAAAACCCCGCTGACCGTGGGCAAGCTCTCACTTCCCTTCCTGGAGGAGAGCCGGGAGCGCGACATCCTCGACCGCTCGTTCCTTCGCATGGAACACCTCATCGACGAGATGGCCCGCATCGAGCAGGTGACATCGGGAGCCGCCGTACTGCACCCAGAACCATGCCGTCTTGGCGAACTGGTCGACGCGGCGGCGGAGCTGATGATCGCCGATGCCGGGGAGATCGTCCGGGATTTCGACCCTGATGCCACCTTGATCGCCGACCCCTCAATGATGACGACCGTCTTCAAAAACCTCATCGACAACGCCTTCAAATACAGCAGCGACCGCCGCGTCACCATCCGGCGGGAGGGAACGGCCCTGCTTTTCATCAACCGCGGTACCTCCTGGCCCGAAGGGCAGCGCTTCGAGATGCTCGTGGAGCCTTTCGTCCACACCCGTCATGCCCCCAGCGCCAAAAGTTTCGGCCTGGGACTCTACATCGTCAAGTCGATTCTCGAGGCGCAGCAGATGCGCTTCGGGTACCGCTATGAGGATAACGCCCACCATTTCCTTATCGAATCGGTCCCCTTCGAAGCGTAATCTTTAAAATCGTTCCTGCCCGCTCCGTTTAAAGGGAGTCCATGGTAAATCGAAGTAGGATGTAGCATTGCGAGTGCCAAGGAGCCGCCATGCATTACCTCAAACAGAGTGACTGGGAACGGGGTGAGCGCTTCGTCACCCACGAACGTCTTTTTGACGAACGCCGCCGTTTTCTCAAACTGGGGGCGGCCATGGCCGTCAGCACCTCGACGGTGCTGGAACTGGCCGCCCGGGAGTTCCCGGAGGGTATGGCGCTGCGCTATGCCAAAGACCCCAATCCCGCCGCTTTGGAAGCCAATCCCTACGACCAGATTAGCTCCTACAACAATTTCTACGAGTTCACCACCGACAAGGAGGATGTCAAGCCCCTCGCCGAGGGACTCGTCACCGATCCCTGGAGCGTTGCCGTCGACGGCCTGGTGGAGCGGCCCATAACCCTTAGCCACGACGATCTCTTCAACGCTTTTGCGCTGGAGGAGCGCATCTACCGCTTCCGCTGCGTCGAGGCGTGGTCCATGGTCGTCCCCTGGGTCGGGTTCGAGCTTGCCCGCCTGATCGATAAAGTGCGCCCCCTCGACACCGCCAAGTACGTCCGCTTCGAAACCCTCTACGACCCCAAACGCTTTCCCGATCAGCGGCGCGGCCCCTTTGCCGCGCTGGAGTACCCCTACGTCGAGGGGCTGCGGCTGGATGAAGCGATGCACCCGCTCACCCTGATGGCGGTAGGGCTCTACGGCCACACGCTGCCGCCCCAGAACGGCGCGCCCCTGCGGCTGGTGGTCCCGTGGAAATACGGCTTCAAAAGCATCAAGTCGATCGCGAAGATCACCTTCACCGACACCGAACCCCTCAACTCCTGGCAGAAAGCCGCCCCGAGAGAGTACGGTTTCTACGCCAACGTCAATCCCGCCGTCGACCACCCCAGGTGGTCCCAGAAACGCGAACGGCTGCTGGGAAGCTTCTTCAAGCAGGCGACCCTCCCCTTCAACGGCTATGAAAAAGAGGTGGCCTCCCTCTATGAGGGGATGGACCTGGAGCGCTACTTTTGAGACGCACCCTCGCGGCGGCGACACTGCTGCTTCTGCCCCTTGGCTACCTGCTGGTACGCCTCTTCGTCACCGGGGCGGATGATCCCATCGACTTTATCTACGCCCTGACCGGTTCGACGGCGCTTTTCCTCATGTTTGCCGCCTCTTCCTTCTCCTTGCTGCGGCCCCGGGTCAACCTTCTTCCCTACCGCCGCATCACCGGTCTGTTCGCATTTTTTTACGCCCTGCTCCATCTGCTCAACTTTCTCGTCTTCGACATGGAACTGGACCCGGCGGCCGCCCTCCGAGAAACGCTGGAGAAGCCCTTTATCTACCTCGGAATGACAGTCTTCGTCATCCTTCTCTTTATGGCCGCCACCTCCACACGCAAAGGGTTTGCCCGCTTTCGGAGCTACCACCGTGCGCTCTATCCGGCGCTACTGCTGGCAACCATCCACTTCGTCATGGCCCAAAAAGCCCTCAGCCTCCTTCAGTGGGGGCTGCTTATGCTCATCGCGCTCTTCGGCGTCATGAAACTGCTGCAACGGCTAAGAGGTTTTTAGACGTCCCCGCTGCGATAGACGACGACGCGGTTGCGTCCCTCGTCTTTGGCTTTGTAAAGCGCCGCATCCGCCACCTTGTACATCGTATCGAAGGTCTCATGCTCCACGTGATCGATCAGGCAGACCCCGACCGACGCACTAACAACGGGGATCACGCTGCTCTTCTTGTGGGGAATCTGCAGCGCTTCGATGCGGCTGCAGATCTTTTTGGCCACTCCGGTGACACTTTTCTCGTCGGTCCCCATGACGATGCAGCAGAACTCCTCGCCCCCCAGGCGGAAGGCGTAATCGTCACTGCGCCGCAATACATCGTGAAGCACCGAAGCGACCTTCTCGAGCACCCGGTCCCCCGCCTGGTGACCGTAGCAGTCGTTGTACGCCTTGAAGTCGTCCAGATCGATGATGTACAGGGCAAAGACGTAGTTGTGGCGTTTGGCGGTGTTAAAGATTCGGGTCACGATCTCGTCAAGATAGCGCCGATTGTAAAGACCGGTGAGCGGATCGGTCAGCGAGAGCAGTTCAAGCTGCTGCATCCGTTCGCGGTCGCGGTTGCGGATGCTGTGAATGAACGCATAAGCTTCATCGTTGCTCCGTTCGAAGGAGTAGGCGGCATAGGTCAGGACAATGGAGGCAAGCACGAACCGGAGATACCCCGTCATGTCCCACCGGCCGCTGTCCCAGGCGCCGACCCCCTCGAAAGCGATGAGGAAGAGCACCGCGTAGTAGACAACGGTGTAGATCAGCCCGGTACGCACCCCTTTGACCGGAAAGACGTACAGGGGGAAAAAGATCGACCAGATGAGCCCGTAGTCGCGATTCTCGTTAATGGCGATGAAAGCGACCAGACAGATGAAAAGCGAAAACGCACCGAGGGTGGATGCGAACTCCAGGTCGTGGAAGAGACGGTAGTGAACCAGCGAATAGACGCAGATGAGCGTAAAAAGCGCCACCGTCATTCCCAGAAGCATATTGCCTTCCAGAAGGTGGTAGAGCGTCAGCAAGGTCAGGGAGAGCGCCAGCATCAGGGTCAGCGCATGCATCAGCATGACACGGCGGTAATCCTGACTGCAGGCGTCGGAAACGGCATCGCCGTGCATGCACTCTTTGAAAAAACTCATCAGGGTTATGTGACACCTCCGGACCCATTAACTCACACTCTTTATTAAAATTTAACAGCGATTTCATAAGAAAAGGCTTACGCCTCCGAAATTGCTTGTATTATCCAACAAAGCGGCAGTATGGACCGGCCATAAGGGAAAAAATGAGAAAAAAGTGCCGTGGCTGAGGCGGTTATTCGGCTATGGGTTCTACGAGCCGTTCCGTCTGATGGACAAAGGCTTCCATATCCGGTTCCGTACCGCGCACCGTAAAGCAGACCGCCGCGGCGTCGAACCGTTTCTCCGTCGTTCGAATGCCGCACTGTTCCAGGGCGTATTCCACCATGCCGACGTTAGCGTAGGGACAGAGGAAACGGCGTTCGAACTCCTTGCGATACTCCCGGAGCCCGGCGGAGGAGATCACCAGGTTGGCCGCATCGCCATAGGCCCGCACCAACCCTCCGGTTCCGAGTTTGATCCCGCCGAAGTAGCGGACGATCACAATGCCCGCGTCGATGAGTCCACTTCCCTGCAGCACCGCCAGGGTCGGTTTTCCCGACGTTCCCCGGGGTTCGCCGTCGTCGCTGCAGCCCTCGACCACCTGGTCGAAATCGTTCAGGTAGCGGTAGGCGGTCACGTAGTGGCGCGCTTTGGGGTGTTCTTCCCGAAGCCGAGCCAGCACCGCATCGAACGAGGCATAGGGGAAGAGATGGGCAATGAATTTCGACTTCTTGACCTCCAGGGTCTCAAAGCTCTCTCCGGTCGGTATCTGCATACCGAAGTGTACCATGATCCTTTGCTTTACTTTTGTTTACCGGGGCGATGGGGGTTTTTTACGCTTTTGTAACAAATCCATGATATGATTAAAATCAATATTTCAAATAATCATTTGAAAATGGAGTATCTTTATGGCTCTTTCCGCCAAAAAGGCGACCACACGTATCCGACTGCTTGATGCCGCGACGACCGTTTTCGGCCGCAAGGGTTTTGCCGACGCGACCATCGCCGAAATCTGCGACGAAGCGCAGGCCAACATCGCCGCCGTCAACTATCACTTCGGCAGCAAGGAGGAGCTCTACAAAGCCGCTTGGGTCCACGCCTTCGAACAGAGCAACCCATCCGGTGACATGAGCTTCGACGCCACGGGAGACTCCCCGAGAGAGCGTCTTCGCTACCTCATTTTGCAGTTGATCCGGCGCATTACGAACCCCGACAACAGCGCCTTCGCCATCATGGAGCAGGAGTTCGCCCATCCCACCGGCCTGCTCGGCGGCATCGTCGCCCAGACCCTGGCGCCCCACAAGGAGCGGTTCAATACCCAGATCGCCGAAATCATGGGCACATCGGCGACCACCGACGCGGTGGACATGTGCCGCATCAGCATCATCGCCCAGTGTTTTCATCTCAACCAACTGACCAAATCGATGCCGACCCACGGCAATCCCCTGAGAAACGGAACCTTCGACCCGGCGCTCTACGCCGAACACGTCTGCCGCTTCTCGCTGGGAGGCATCGAAGCCATACGCAAGGAGCTCGAAGCATGAGATCGACCCTCTCCCTGGCCGCCGCATTCGGCTGCCTCTTTTTCGGCGGTTGCACCGTTCCCGCCGATCCGCCGCCGATCGCCCCGAGCGACCTTCCCGATGCTTTCAGCACCAGCGGCACCCTGAAAAGCGACCCGCAGTGGTGGCTTGCGTTCGAGGACGCCGGTCTCAACCGCGCCGTCGAAACGGCCCTAGTATCCAACCTCTCCCTTCAGGCAACCTGGGAACGGCTCTCCCAGGCCCGGGCCGCGGCACGCAAAAGCGCCGCGGCGCGCTACCCCGACCTGAGCCTCAGCGGAGGCGCGTCCAATGCCGAAAACCGCGGCACCTCCGACGGCTCTTCCCAGAGCTTCTCCGCCGGTCTCGCCGCCGGTTACGAAGTCGACCTCTGGGGCGGCGTCGCCGCCACCGCCGAAGCCGCCGCACTCGATGCCGACGCTTCGGAGGCGGCACTGCGCACCGCCGCGCTGAGCCTCAGCGCCGAAGTCGCCACGCTCTGGTACCGGCTCCAGGGAGCGCAGATGCAGTATGCGCTGCTGCAGCGCCAGCGCAAGATCAACGAAAACTACCTTGCACTGACCGAACGCAAATTCCGCAGCGCCCAGGCGAGGGCGTCAGACGTCCTCCAACAGCGCCAGAGCCTCGAAGCGGTCAACGGCAACATCGTCACTGCGCAAAACGACATCACCCTTTATGAACATCAGCTCGCCGTCTTGATGGGGCAGCTTCCCGGCAACCTGGCTTACGAACCGCTGCCCGGCTTCACACCGCTTCCGCCGCTTCCGGCGACGGGAGTCCCCTCGACGCTTCTGGCCGAACGTCCCGACGTCAAAGCCGCCTTCTATGACCTGCAGGCCGCCGACCGCCGGGTTGCCGCCGCCGTTGCGGAGCGCTACCCGCAACTCTCCCTCTCCGCATCCATCCAGAGCAGCGCGCTCCGGGCCGCCGACCTCTTCGAAGCCTGGGTGCTGAACCTGGCGGCCAACCTCAGCGCCCCGCTCATCGACGGCGGCGCGCGGCGTGCCGAAGTGGCGCGCACCGAAGCCGTCCGCAACGAAGCGCTCTACACCTACGCCCAGACCCTGCTCGAGGCGTTCCGGGAGGTCGAAGACGCCCTCAGCGAACGGGAGCATCAGCTCCGCTACGTCGAAAGCCTCGACGCCCAGCTCGCACTCTCCGCCGCCGCCGTCGAACAGCTGCGCAGCCAGTACCTCCACGGCAGCGGAAGCTTCGAAGCCTTCCTCAGCGCCCAGCTGAGCCACCAGAGTCTGGAACGCACCCGCGTCACCGCGGCGCGCGAGCTCCGCGAAAAGCAGATCACCCTCTACCGCGCCCTCTCCACGGGGTGGAACCCCCAACGCCAAAAGCCTATGCAAAGGAGTGCCGATGCCGGCAACTGACACATTTTCAAAACGCAAACTTCTGATCGCCGTTCTGATAGCGGCGGTCGTCGCCGGCGGAGCCGGCATCTCGCTCTTCTGGCTCAACAGCAAACCCCGGGCGCAGCGTACCCCTCCGAAGGTGCTCGCACCCCTGGTAACGACGCAGACGGTTGCCCCGGCAACCCACGCCGTCACCATTGAAGCCCTGGGCACCGTCACGGCGGCCCAGAGCGTGGAACTGAGCGCCCAGGTCAGCGGCGAAGTCGTCGAGGTATCTCCCCGACTCGCCCCGGGAGCCCGCTTTGCCGAAGGGGAGCTTCTCGCCCGCATCGATCCGGCAGACTACGAACTGGCGCTGCGTCAGAAAGAGGCGGAACTCGTCAAGGCCAGCTATGAGCTGGAGGTGGAGAAGGGAGAGGGCGCCGTCGCACGCAGCGAGTACGAACTCCTGGGTGAATCCATCGACGCGGCGGACCGCGCCCTCGTCCTTCGCGAGCCACACCTCAAAGCGGCCCGGGCCGCCGTCGACGCCGCCGAAGCCGCCGTGGAACAGGCCCGGCTCGATCTTAACCGCACCCGTATCACGGCACCCTTCAATGCCGTGGTGAAAGAGCGTTCCGTCGCCGTCGGCATGCAGCTGGGCAGCGGCACCAAAATCGCCACGCTGGTCGACAGCGACCGCTACTGGATCGAAGCTTCCCTTCCTGTCACCCAGCTCTCCCGCATCCGTTTCGGAACCGACGCTTCGTCGGTGCGCATCGCGCCCCGAAGTACCGGGCAGACCTTCCCGGAAGGGCGGGTCATCGGTCTGCTCAGCGACGTCGACGATCAGGGAAGAATGGCCCGCCTGCTCATCGAGGTGCCCCACCCCCTGGAAAACGGCCGGGGCGCACCGCTGCTTCTGGGGGACATCGTCAATCTCGAAATCAGCGGAATTCCGCTGAAAAATCTCCTGATGATTCCGCGCGCCGACGTACGCAACGGCAGCGCTATCTGGCTGCTCAGCCCGGAAAAACGGCTGAAAATCGTTCCGGTCGTCCCGGTATGGTCCCAGCGTGACGCCATCTACATCGCCCCGGAGACCATTCCTTCAGGCTACGCGCTGATCACCACGGATCTTACCGGCGCCGTCGACGGTATGACACTGCGCGAGGCCGGCGAAAAATGATGCAGCAGCCTCTGAACCGCGGAGCGCTCGCCTGGATGGCGGGCCACCCCGTCGCCGCCAACCTGGTGATGCTCGCCTGTATCATCGGCGGACTGCTGATGATGCAGAACATCCGCCAGGAGGTCTTTCCGACCTTCGACATCGACAGCGTCACCGTCTCCGTCAGCTACCCCGGCGCCAGCCCCGAAGAGATCGAAGAGGGGATCATCCTCGCCATCGAGGAGGCCGTCAACGGACTCGAGGGGATCGACGAAGTCCGCTCCGTCGCCAAGGAGGGGGTCGGCACCGTCACCATCGAAGCGCTGACCGGCACCGACATGCAGCGTCTGACCAACGAGGTAAAGAGCGAAGTCGACCGCATCGTCACCTTCCCCGAAGATGCCGAGGAGCCCAACGTCACCCAGAGCAGCCGCCATCGGCGCGGCCTCTCCATCGTCGTTTTCGGGGATACTTCCGAACGGGCCCTTCACGAGATCACCGAGGGGATTCGCGACGAGCTGCAGCAGGAGCCGGAGCTTAACGAGCTCGACGTGCTCGGCGTGCGTCCCCTGGAGATTGCGATCGATATCTCCCAGGAGAACCTCCGCCGCTACGGTCTGACGCTGCAAAACGTCGCCAGCCAGATCGCCGCATCCAGTCTCGACCTTCCCGGCGGTACCATCAAGACCGACGCGGGCGAGATCATGGTCCGGATGAAGGAGCGCCGCGACTACGGTGACGAATTCGCCACCATTCCCATCATCAGCACGACCGACGGCAGCCGGCTGCTTCTGGGGGAGATCGCCACCATCACCGACGGTTACGAGGATGTC
Organism: Sulfurimonadaceae bacterium; assembly: GCA_050292215.1. Lineage (GTDB taxonomy): Bacteria > Campylobacterota > Campylobacteria > Campylobacterales > Sulfurimonadaceae > SZUA-415. The sequence goes on from JBNKLF010000007.1 coordinate 11,667, forward strand.
GATACCTACTCAACCTACAACGGCAAACGGGCGATGATGATCGACGTCTACACCTCCGGCGATCAGACCCCCATCGCCGTCTCCCGGACCGTGCGGGGGAAAATCGACGCCATCCGCCCCACCCTGCCCGAAGGGGTCGAGCTCGCCGTACTCAGCGACAGCAGCGAGGTCTATGAACAGCGGATGGACCTGCTGCTGCGCAACAGCGCCATGGGGATCATCCTGGTGCTGGGCGCCCTGGCGCTTTTCCTGGAGATCCGCCTCGCCTTCTGGGTCATGATGGGGATTCCCATCTCCTTCATGGGCGCCTTCTTGGTGCTGCCGATGCTCGACGTCTCCTTGAACATGATCTCCCTCTTCGCCTTCATCATTGCCCTGGGGATCGTCGTCGACGACGCCATCGTCGTCGGGGAGAACGTCTACCACTACAGGCAGGAGGGGGAGAAACCCCTCGCCGCCGCCGTGAAGGGGGTCCGGGAGATGGCGATGCCCGTTACCTTCAGCATCCTCACCAACATCGCCACCTTCATGCCGCTGTACTTCGTACCGGGCATGATGGGGAAAATTTTCTCCGTCATTCCCGTCGTCGTCGTAACCGTCTTCCTCGTCTCGCTGCTTGAAAGTCTCTACGTCCTTCCGGCACACCTGGCGGCGCTCAAACGCAACCCCTCGCGCCACGGCCTCTGGCTCTACATCCATGAGCGCCAGCAGCGTTTCAGCCACCGCTTCCGCGACTGGGTCAAAAACATCTACGGCCCCTTCCTTCACCGGGTCCTCGAACACCGCAACATCACCATCATCCTCTCCATGGTGGTCCTGGGGACGACCCTCTCCTACGCGCTGAGCGGACGGATGGGGATGACGATGTTCCCCAAGATCGAGTCGGATTACGCCAAGGTCACCGTGACCCTCCCCTACGGCTCCGCCTTCGAACACTCCGAGCGGATCGGCGAGCGGCTCGTGGAAGCCGCGAAACAGGTCGCCGCCTCCACGGGACATGCGGATGAACTCGTCGAGGGGATCTTCGCACGGATCGGCCAGGGCACCAGCAACATCGTCGTCGTCACCGTCTACCTCTCCGACCCGGAGATCCGCGACGCCATCATGAGTACCGCGGAGTACACGGAAGCGTGGCGCAAGGCCGTCGGAGAGGTCCCGGGCGTCGAATCGCTCTTCTTCCAGTCCGACGCCGGGGGACCGGGTTCGGGGGCTTCCATCACCATCGAACTCAACCACCGGGACATCGCCACCCTCGAAGCGGCGGCGACGAAAATGGCCGACGCGCTCTCCCAGTACCGGAAAGTCAAGGACGTCGACGACGGTTTCTCCTCCGGCAAGATGCAGTACGACTTCGAAGTGACCGACGTGGGACGGGCCCTGGGGCTCGATGCCGCCGAAGTGGCGCGCCAGGTGCGCCACGCCTTCTACGGTTCGGAAGTGGTCCGGCAGCTGCGCGGGCGCGACGAACTGAAGGTGATGGTGCGGCTGCCCGAATCGGAACGGCGCAGCGAGTACGATCTCGCCAACTTAATCCTGCGCACCTCCGACGGCCGGGAGGTCCCCTTCTACGACGCCGTCAAGGCGACCCCGGGCACCGCCTATACGGAGATCAACCGCCGGGACGGCCGCCGGGTGCTTATGGTCGAAGCGGATGTCACGCCCCGCCGCGAAGCGGGCGAGGTGATCAACGACCTTCAGGTCGAGACCATCCCCGAACTTCTCGCCGCCTACCCGGGACTGCGCATCAGCTTCCAGGGACGCCAGGCGGACATGGCCGAGAGCATGAGTTCTCTGGAGACCAGCTTCGTCCTCGCCATGCTGGCTGTTTACGCCCTGCTGGCGATTCCCTTCAAAAGCTACACCCAGCCGCTCATCGTCATGGTGGCGATCCCCTTCGGCATCATCGGGGCGATCTTCGGCCACCTGCTGATGGGGTACAGCCTCAGCATCGTCAGCATGATGGGGGTCGTGGCCCTTGCGGGGATCGTCGTCAACGACTCGCTGGTACTGATCAACCATGCCAACGAGCTCAAACTCCTGCACCCTTCCCAGAGTGCCCACGCCATCATCCACCAGGCGGCGATCCAGCGCTTCCGCCCCATCCTGCTGACGACGGCCACCACCTTCGGCGGCCTGATGCCGATGCTCTTCGAGAGCTCCCGCCAGGCGAAGTTCCTCATCCCCATGGCGATTTCACTGGGATTCGGCATCCTCTTTGCAACGCTGATCACGCTGATGCTCGTTCCCGCCCTCTACCTTACCGTCGAGAGCTGGCGCAATACCCTCCCCCAGAGGGGCGAAGAGGAGTGATCACCCCTGCGGTATCACTCTACGCCTCTGCCGCGACGGAGCGTGCCCGCCACCCAGGGAATCGCGATCTCCAGTGAGATGAAGGTTTCAAACGCCACCCGCGCTTCCTGGGACGTTCGCACCCTCTGTAGCGCTGCCGAAGTAACGCCGCTGTTCACAACGAAAGCCGCGGCGATCTCGCCGTAGTCCGCCATCCATTCGAAGAGCGCTTCGAACAGCGTCATCGCCTCCTCCGACGCCCCTTCCCATTCCCGGAAATCAACGACCAGGCCCCAGTGCGTCATGCCGGAGAGTTCGACAAGAAGCTGCAGGCGTCTTTGAAACTCCACGACACTGCCGCGATCCCAGAAACCCGACAGCCCGATGACGAAGAGTTCCCCGGTCCGGCTGACGCGGTAATCACGCTCTTGCGCCACGACGATGCCGGTCATGCCCCGTCCCCTTCCGCCGGCTGTTTCGCGATGATAAAGAGATTGGTCCCGTTCTCATAGCGGTATTCCAGCGCGTACCCCTGACGCCGCAGCAGTTCCGTGACGATGTAAAGCCCCAGTCCGAAACCGCGTCCGGCTCCCTCGTAGCCCGCACCCCGCACAAAGGGCTCCGTATAGTAGGCAAGCGAATGTTCGAGGGGCACCCCCGTACTGGCGAAACGGACCGTCGCGCCGCTGACCGTGACGGAGGGGGCCTCGCCGTATTTCAGCGCGTTGTCGATCAGGTTTTTGAACACAAGACTCATCAGCTCGAAGTCGCATTCCAGGGTCTCGTTCTGCGCACGGCAGAAGATGCCGTCGTCGAGGAAGAGCAGATCCTCGGCATGATCGACGATGTCGACGACCCGATAGGTCTGAAGCCGCAAGGCATACTCCCCGGAGGTGACCTTCTCGATGCTCGCGAGCTCGCGCACCAGCAGTTCGAGACGTTCGAAGATGTTTTCCAGAATCCCCCGGTTGCGGTCCTCGATCATCGCGGCGATGATCTTCCCTTTTGCCACGGGAGTATTGAGTTCGTGCAGCACGTTGCGCAAAAAGAGCTTCCGGGTTTCGGTCAGGGCATGCACTTTCCGCGTACTGGCGAAGAACTCCCGGTAGAGGGTCGAAATCTCGTCGCGTCGCTCACCTTGCGGCGCCTCGACCTCTCCCCCCTCGCCGAAAGCGCGGATCTGGCGCCGCAGCTCCCTGAGGGGGCGGAGGCTTTTGCGGATCAGGTAATACACCATGCTCAGCAGCAGCAAAACGCCCCCCAGCAGCAGCGGGAGCAGCGGCAGCGTCTGTTCTTGTACATCGACGACCCGAAACAGCGTTTCGGGAGCGCCCCGGAAGTGGAGGTAGCGCTCGGTCCCCTCCTTCAGAAGCTCGAAGGGCGGTCCCATCATGGCCCGTTCCGCAGAAGGCGGAGGCGGGATATCGCCCCCGCCCGGGCGGGAGGGCGTCACCGGAACCGCCACTGCGAGCACGCGGTCGCGTTCGCTTCCCGTCACGATCTCAAAACCGTGGGAACCGGCAAGGACCGCAAGTTTCCCGGTCTCTTCCTCCCAGCGTTCCGGCGGTAGTACCTGAATGATGCGGTCGAGGTTTTCAAAAAGGCGGTGTTCACGCTCGCGCATCTCGAACGCCGTCACGGCGACGGCGATCACGGCGACGGCGACAAACGCGACGGCAAAGACGATATTGATTTTGAAAAGAATGGAGTGGCGCCGCATTCAGGCTCCGATGTACTGGTAGCCGGTCCCGCGGACCGACTTGATGTAACGGGGCTGTTTGACGTCGTCGCCGATTTTGCTGCGGATCCTTCCGACGATGACGTTGATACTCCGGTCGCTGCTCTCCCACTGGATGGAGGCGACGCTGTTGACGATGAACTCCCGGCTCAGAACCCGCGGCCGATGACGCAGCAGCAGGGCGAATACCTCATACTCCGCCATCGTCAGCTCCAGCAGCTCGCCCTCCTTGTAGATGCGGTACTTCTGCTCGTCGACGGTAAAGACCGGCTCTTCGTAGAGCGCAAGCTGACGGGAGCGACGGAGATGCGAGCGGATGCGGGCGGCAAGCTCTTTGGGATCATAGGGTTTCGCAATGTAGTCGTCCGCCCCCGATTCGAAGCCGATCACCTTGTCGTCGACATCTCCCCGGGCGGTGGAGATGATGACCGGCAGCAGGGGAAACTCGCTCTTGATGCGGCGGCACAGCTCCAGTCCGTCCATCTCCGGAAGCGAAAGATCGAGCAGCACCAGGTCGAAGTTCTGGGTATGAAGTTTGTCGACGGCCGCAAGCGGAGAGGTGAGGCTGAAAAGATCGTACCCCTGGGCACCGAGATACTGTTCCAGAAGATCGGTCATCTCCAGGTCGTCTTCGACCAGCAGGATATCGGGCATGCTCCCTCCTTTGCATCTTCCCGATATTGTAACCTGTTTGACGCCGTCGCCGGGGCAACTGCGCATAAACGAAGGTAAACGCTCGACGGTTTATCTTCGTTTACCCGTGCAAAAGCGAAAAAAGAGCGTTTTGGCCCGCGACGTGCTTGCGCTTTGAACGGTCCGCTGGGACCGCACAATTTACATGACCTTTTCGAACCGTTCCCGGTATCTCTGCCGGAAATGCGGCAACGAAGGTTGTGACACTACGAAAGGATTTCAGATGAACGTATCATCCGCCACACAGGCACAACAGTACGCATCCCAGCTCTTTCGACAGCCGCCGAGTACCGAAGATCTCTTCGACCGGATCATGAGCGACGTTGACAAGGACGGCGACGGAACGATCAGCGAAGAGGAACTGGGACTGCTCAATGCCGACCAGCAGGAACGGCTCTCGAGCGCGGACAGCGACGGGGACGGGACGATTTCCGGGGATGAGCTTCTGAGCAGTATTATGGAGCAGATCGCCTCACGGGGCGAAATGGGGCCGCCGAGCGCAGCCGACATGGTCAGTCAGATCATGAGCGATGCCGATACCGATGGTGACGGGGTCATCAGCGCCGAGGAACTCAGCGCCGTTGACGAGGCGTATCGCGAAAAACTGGCACAGGCGGACGCCGACGGTGACGGTATTATAACCGAAGAGGAGCTGACGGCCCAAGTCTCCGAGGATATCGCGTCCATGGAAGGGATGCCGCCGCCTCCGCCTCCGATGGAAGCCATGAGCCTGAACGGCTTTAAAGAGATGCTGGCGTCGCTTGTTGACACCGAAGCGACGGAAGGCGAAGACACCGCAACGCAGATCCAGGACTACCTGGTCTCACTGGGTCTCGACGGCACCGCCGTCAATGATCTGATGACACTGCTGGAGAACCGCCGTTTCGACGTGACGGCCTGAGCCCGTCTCATCCCACCGCGCTTTCGGAACCCTCGAAAGCGCCTTTCAGACGCAGAGCGGTTTGACGTGCCGCACGTTGCCCCAAACCCAGGGCAGCGCGATCTCCACGGCGAGAAACGTCGCGAACGGAATGCGCATCGTCCGCCGCTGCTGAATGTCGCCGAGCTGCTGGGAGAGCACCCCGCTGTTGAGCACATGGGCCCCGGCGATCTGACCGTTATCCATCATCCACTCCGCCGTTTTGACCAGCATGTCCATCGCTTCGGGGGTGGCACCCTCCCACTCCCGGAAGTCCACCAGGCCCCCCCAGGTCGCCAGGCCGGAGAACTCGATCAGCCACTGCAGGCGACGCATGTAGGCGCGGGTAGTCTCCGCATCCCAGTGACCGAAAAAGTGAATGATGAAAACCTCCGCATCCCTCTCAATGCGAAAATGAGGTTCATCGGCAACCAGCAATCCGTACATAGCGCTCCCCCATCGTCAGAAAAATCTCTCCCATTCTATCGGCAGAAATGTTAACGAGATTAAATGAAATTGATTTTTTTGAACTAGCACGAAAGATTTAACCCGCGCTTCGTGAGTCCCTGCGCTACAATAGCACCCATGTTTTCAGACGCCCACGCTTCCCTTGCCGACTGGTACGCCCGATACGGACGCCACGATCTTCCCTGGCGCAAAACCGACGATCCGTACCGCATCTGGATCAGCGAGATCATGCTTCAGCAGACCCAGGTCAAGACGGTCCTGGAGCGTTTTTACTTCCCCTTTCTCGAAGCCTTCCCGACCCTGCGGGAGCTTGCCGACGCCGACCTCGACGACGTCCTGAAAAAATGGGAGGGGTTGGGGTACTACACCCGGGCGAAGAACCTCCACAAAGCCGCCCGTCTCGCCGAAGCGCGGCTGCCGCAGACGGTTTCGGAGCTTGAAGCCCTTCCCGGCATCGGCCGCAGCACCGCCCACGCCGTCGCCGCCTTCGCCTACCACACCCCGGTTCCCATCATGGACGCCAACGTGAAGCGGATCCTCTGCCGCGTTTTCGCCGAAGAACGTCCCACGGAGAAACGGCTCTGGGAGCACGACTATGCCCTCTTCGACGCCGAACGTCCTTTTGATTACAACCAGGCGATGATGGATCTCGGATCGGCGCTGTGCACTCCCCGTGCCCCCAGGTGCGACGCCTGTCCCCTTGCCGCGGTCTGCCGGGGCCGGGACGATCCGGAACGCTACCCGCAAAAACGGACGAAACGGCGTCCCCCCGTCCGACGCAAAGTGATCGTCGTCCACCGCCGCAAAAACCGCTTCGGAGTGCGGCAGCGCACGGGCGCGTTCCTTCACGGCCTCTGGGGATTTTGCGAGCATGACGCCTGCGACACCTCCGGGATGATCTCTCTTGGAAACGTCACCCAGAAGTATTCGCATTTCACCCTCGAAGCGGCCGTTTACCTCAGCGACGCCCCCGCCGAAGGGCTCGCATGGTACGGCCGCTCCGCCCTCGACGCCCTCGCTCTGAGCGGTGCCGACCGCAAAGTTCTCGCCCTCATCGACGCCTTGTAATCAAACGGCGTTCTTCCGCCGTTACAATCACCCTATCTTATACGTTACACAAAGGCAAAGCGATGAGAGTCTGCATCTTCACCGACACCCTCGGCGACCTCAACGGCGTCGCACGCTTCATCCAGGACATGGGAAAACTCTCCCAGCGCCACGGCTTCGACCTTCAGATCGTCACGTCGACCCGGAAACCGATCCCCGACGCTCCCTACATCCACAACGTCCCGCCCCGCTTCCGGCTGCCGCTGCCCCGCTACGGCGAGATCGACCTCGCTTTCCCCTCCCGCCGCCTGCTGGAGCAGCGGCTGATCGAACTCGACCCGGACATCGTCCACATCTCCACACCGGGGCCCGTCGGCTTGGCGGCCAAAAAGCTGGCGGAGAAACACGCCATCGCCGTCACCGGGACCTACCACACCGACTTCTCCGCGTTCATCCGGGACAACACGAAGCTCGAATGGCTCAAACGGCTCACCGACCGTTTCATGACCCGGTTTCACAAGGAGTTCCTCCACGTCTTCAGCCGTTCGCGCGCCTACTTGAAAATCATGAGCAGCGACATCGGCATCGACGAGGCGCGCAGCTCCTTTCTCAAGCCCGGAACCGACCTGAACACCTTTCACCCCTCCTACGCCGCACCGGACGCCTTTACGCCCTACAACGCCGACCCGGGGGCGCTCAAAGTGCTCTACGTCGGCCGCATCACCGACGAAAAGAACATCCTTTTCCTCATCGAGGTGTGGAAAGAGCTGCGTCGGCGCCACCCCGCGCTGCGCTGCCAGCTCTTCCTCACGGGCGAGGGATACCACCGGAAACTGCAGCCGAAACTCGAAGGCTACGGCATCCGCTTCCTCGGCCCCGTCGTCGGCGAAGCACTCTCGCGGCTCTACGCCTCGAGCGATCTCTTCCTCTTTCCCTCCGTCTCCGACACCCTCGGACAGGTCGTCATGGAGGCCCAAGCCAGCGGTGTGCCCGTCATCGTCTCCGACGTCGGCGGCCCCCAGAACGTCGTCAACTTCAACGGGCGCCAGAGCGGCTTCGTCGTCCGGGCAAACGACCTCGATGCCTGGGTCACCGCAGCCGCGGGACTGCTGAAAAATGGTAAACTACGCCAGCAATTCGGCCGTCAGGGGCATGCGAACATGCAGTTTTTCAACATCGAAAACTCATTTCGCGATTTCGCGTCCACCCATGAACGGCTCTTTGAGGAGGAAGAGAGCGAGTGAGCGAGGAGCGCAAGGGGGAGTTGATGGTCGTGCTGCTTAGCCTTTTGGAGAGCAGCTTTCCCGTACTCTCGATCATTGTCATTGAAAAGATCGGCGCCCTCTTCTCCTACGCCATCGTGATCGCCATCGCCGGGGCGGTGCTGCTTGCCCTGCTCGCCCACCGCCGCGCACTGCCTTCGCTCTTTCAACCCGCGGCCCAGCGGGACCTGCTGTTGACCGCATTTTTCATCACCCTGCTCTTTGCACTGATGTTCCTGGGACTGCGCTATACGACGGCCGGGAATGCGGCGGTGATCATCTTCTTGCAGCTCTGCTTCGCTTACCTCTACTTCAACGTGCTTGGGCCGGAGCGTCTGACTCCCCTTCACAGCGCGGGAGCGCTGCTGATGGGCCTGGGCGCCCTGGTGATGCTCTGGCCCGAGTCGCTGCGCTTCAACCCCGGCGATCTGCTCATCCTCGCCGCCGCCGCCGTCGCGCCCCTGGCCAACCTCTACCAGAAACGGGCCCGGAAGCATGTCGGATCGCTCACCATCCTCACCTATCGGAACCTGATCGCCCTGCCCGTCATCGTCGCGCTGGCCTGGAGCTTCGAGCCCCTTCCCCGTCTCTCGGAAGTCTCGACGGTCCTTCCCCAGCTCCTGGCAATCGCGCTGCTGGTCTATGTGGCCGCCAAACTGCTCTGGGTCGAGGCGCTCCACCGCATCTCCATTACGAAAATCAGCGCGTTGACCGCACTGCTGCCCCTCTTTACCCTGGTGCTCGCATACGCCGTACTGGACGAGGTGCCCTCCCACCGCCAGCTGCTCGGCATTCTCCCCATCCTCGTCGGGGGTTACTGGATCACCCGTCCCTCGGCCGCTTCGGCATCGTAGAGGTAGAGCAGTTCCGCCGCGCCGACCGGGTAGCCCGCTTCAAGATTGCGGGCGACGGGAAGCAGGGTCATCGGCGGCAGGTTCAGCTCACGGGCGAACCGCATGTTGACCCCCAGCCCGTAGGCGAAGTGAAAGGCTCCGGCGAAGACGAGGAGCTTCTGCTTCTCGTCCGTCAGCACCCTCCGCACCAGCCGTGCGCTCTCCCGGGCCATCATCGCGTCCCAGGCGACCTGCACCCGGTACATCCGTTCCGAACACTCCGAACGGTTCGCGGCGTGGGCACAGTGGTCGAGGTAGGGAGCGAGCATCTGCCGATGGGCGGAGACGTTCATGTCGAGTCCCTCGTAGAAACGGCGCTCTTCGGGCGTCATCGCCGTCACGTTGGCGTCGGAAATCTTCTGACGGAACTCCCGGTCAAGGTTGATGCCGTAGAGTCCGCCCCCGTCACGCTGCACCGCATGGTAGATGGGTGAGAAGAGGTCGAAATCGTACCCCGCCTTCTCCTTCCAGCCGATCTTTTCGACGAAATCGGCATCCTTGATCCCGCCTGCCGCGTACTCTTCCAGCAGTGCATCATCCGCAGGGGTGAACCACTCGTTGGCCAGGTGAACCCGGTAGCCCGCACCGTGCAGGGCGTCGATCAGCCCGGCGACAAAGCGGTGCAGCTCCAGGTTGTCATGCAGGTCCCCGATGAAAACGACGGGATAGGGTTCGAGCATCTGCAGCAGCGTCGTGTTATCGATGCACTGGGCCCGCTGCATGGAGTAGACCCCGCCGGAGGGACAGTCGCTCCGGTGCTTCGGCACCTCCGGCGGCCGGGCGCATCCCCCCAGCATCAGCAGCGTCACGCCCAGAACAAAATGTGTGAATCTCATCCCCATCCTTTTGCGGTATAATAACATTTTACGGCGTACAACGCGGCATTGTGACTTCAGGATAACGCATGGCACTAGGCTACAAATTCAAACACTACCTTTTCAACGCCTTCCGCGAACTCTTCATCTACCACCACAGCTCCCTGGAGTTCCGGGCCAAGCTCTTCGCCCTCGTGATTGCCGCCAACGAGCACTCGGACACCTGCGACTACAATACCGTCAAGAGCATCGGCATGGCGATCTACAACGACGAGGACCGCTCCAACACCCTGACGCTGACGACCCGGGAGTTCGTCGAAAAGATTCGCCAGAGCAGCGGCATCGACGTCGACACCCTCATCCACGACATCGTTCAGGAGCTCAAGGTCATTCCCCGGTACGCGAAAAAGATCGACGTCGATCAGCTGCGTCAGCTCATCAGCTGCAACGACGACCCCGACACCGTCTCCTACCAGAAGAGCATCATCGCGTTCCTCGAACGGCTCAAACGCGACTACGAACAGCGTCCCTGACCCTCGTACGGCACCAGTTCGTACCCCTCTTTCATCAGCTGCATGATCCCGCCCAGAAGGTTCCGGACCCTTGTGTACCCCTGCCCGTGCATGAACATCGCCACCTGATGCGTCCGCGTCGCGGTACGGCAGATGAGACCGATATGCGCCGTTTTGCCCCCCAGGGCGTCGACCTGCGCGAAAAAAGCCGCGGCGTCATAACCTCCCCGTTCATCGAAAAAGGTGATGCAGTGCGACCCGGGGACGATCCCCGTCTCGCGCCATTCCGGTTCGGTACGGATATCGACGACGATCATGTCGGAATCTTCCAGCATCGTTTTGTCCGGGGTGACGTTGAGCTTCATGGCGTGCCTTTCAAAGGGGTTTCTACCATTATAGCGCGGGGGGTTTGAAGCGGAAAAGAGCGGTGCGGGGTTTCAGAAAGCCTGAAGCGTTGAGGCTTCAGAGGTTCCAGTGTTCCGGGTCGAAAAAAGCGTCCTCGGAGATATGTCCGAAAGCGGCGTTGAGGGAGATGAAGAGCTTGGGAAACTTCGCCTCCATCTCGGCGAGCATCGCTTTGGTCTCGGCACGGGCGTGGGGCATCTTGACGTCGAAACGCATCGCCGGGCACGCTTCGTCGCCGATGGTGAGCCAGCCGTTGTCCCGGGCGCATGCGGCAAGCTGGCGCTCGCGCAGCTGGATCAGCGGGCGGATGACGATGAGCCCGTTCTCCGCCTTGTACTTCGGCGCCAGGGAACGGAGGTGACCGTTGTAGGTGAAGTTCATGAAGAAGCTCTCGGCGGCATCGTCGAGGTGGTGCCCCAGCGCCACCTTGTTGCAGCCGTGCGCTTTCGCCGCCGTATAGAGGTACCCCCGGCGCATCCGGGAGAAGAAGCTGCAAAACGAGGAGTTCTGACGGATCTTCTCCTTGGCGACCTCATAGGTGTTGGTCTCGTGGATGATGTGCTCGATCCCGTGTTCGCGGCAGTGCTCGGCGAGATAGGCGTAATCCTCTCCCATGCCGTAGGTGACGGTGAGCGCCAGGATCTCGAAGGAGAAGGGCGCACGGCGCTGCTGCGCCTTGAGCGCGTGCAGCATCGTCAGGGAGTCTTTACCGCCGCTGAGCGCCACCAGCACCCGGTCCCCCTCTTCAATGAGATTGAACGCCGCGTTGGTGCGCCCGAGCTGGCGCATGATCTTCTTGGAGATCTCAGCCGCCAAGCGTGTCCACCATCTTCATGATAAAGTCCGCGCTCACTTTCGCGGAGCTCTCCAGAAACGCGTCGAAGTCGAAACTGGCGTCCATGTCCGCCGCGTCGCTGATGGCACGGAGAATGAAGACCGGAACCTGCAGGGCGTCGCAGACGACGGCGACGGAAGCCCCCTCCATCTCCAGGGCGTCCGCGGCGAAGGTCGCCGCGATCCACTCCTTACGCCCGGCGTCGGCGACGAACTGGTCACCGGTAGCGATCACTCCCTCTTTCAGGGTGACCCCCATCGACGCGGCGACGTCGCGGGCGACGAACCGGAGCCGCTCGTCCGTCTCGACGAACTGTGCCCCCTCGGGAACGTAGCCGTAGGGGTGGCCGAACGCCGTGATGTCGAGGTCGTGCTGGCAGAGTTTGGTCGCGACGATCAGGTCGCCGATAGCGAGTTCCGGGCTGATGGCCCCGGCGACGCCGCTGAAAAGCATCATCTCCGCACCGAAACGCTCGATCATCGTCGCGGCGGTAAGCGCGGAGAAGACCTTTCCAATCTTGGAGTAGGCGATCACCAGTTCCACGCCGCCGAAGCTGCATTCGTAGTAGCGGTTGCCGGCGACCTGGCTGACGCGGTACTCGCCGACGCGCTCCAGGATCGGTGCGATCTCTTCGGGCATGGCGCCCATAATGGCGATTTTCATGAAAAACCTTTGATAATGAAAAATGAATAGTGAAAAATGAATAATGGAGGTATGCAACCGGGTTGCTGTTATTTACGGAAAAATCGACGAAGCCGTTTCCTTGATTTTTCATTATTCATTTTTCGTTATTCATTCGCCGTGCCGCGGCACAACGGAGCGTCAGTCGATCTTCGCCAGCCACTCCTCAACGGCGTAGAGGGAGTGGTTGAGCTTGACGGTCTCGCAGGCGGATTCGAAGTTCGGCAGGCGGTGTTCGATCTCCCCTTTGGGGGTGATGACGCGGCTGCCGCCCCAGAACCCCAGGCCGTCCTCGAATCCGACCCGGTTGACGAAAACGACGTAGGCGCTGCACAGCAGCGCCGCCGACTTGAGCAGTGCGTCCCACTGCGCCTCGATGGCGAGCCCTTCTTCGCCGAAGCCGCGGGCCGGGGAGTTGGCGATGACGTAGATGACGTGGGGCTTCGCTGCGGCGAGTTCCGAGACGGTCTGCGCCCGCCAGAGGTCCTCGCAGACCAGCATCGCCGTCACCCCGAACTTCGTTTCGAAAGTCTCTACGGCGCTGCCGCGGAAAAAGTAGCGCGCTTCTTCGAACATTCCGTAGTTGGGAAGGTGTACCTTGTCGTGAACGTGCAGCAGTTCCCCGCCGCTGAAGTAGAGGGCGCAGTTGTAAGTGCGGCTATCGCGCTTGAGTGCGGCCCCGACGATCAGGTCGACGCTCTGGCTGGCGGCGGCGAGATCTTCGAGTTCCCGAAGTTCCCAGGCGTCTTCAAAGACCTTGTCCTGCAGCAGGTAGCCGTTGAGGGCGAGTTCCGGAAAGACGACCACGTCGGCACCCGCTCCCGCTTCGCGGAAGAGCTCCAGGGTCGCCTTGAAATTGGAGCGGTTCAGACGCGGCGCGTTCTGGACCATGGCGACCTTGATGCCGTTGGGGTGCGTCATGCGGCTCATGATAGCTCTTCGATGACCTTCTGCAGGCTCTCCGTGTCGGAGACGTTCAGGGTGTTAACGCCCCCGGCGATCCGACGGTTGAGCCCCTTGAGAACGGCGCCGTTGCCGAACTCGATCGCCAGGTCGATGCTGCCGGCAATCGCTTCGACGGACTGCTTGTAGCGCACCGGTTTGACCAGCTGGTCCGTCAGCAGCGCGACGGCGTCGGCCTTGGAACTGTAGGGGGCGGCGGTAACGTTGGAGACGACCGGAGCCGCAAAAGATTCCGTCAGCATCGCCTCCATCGCCGCTTTCAGCGGTGCCTGCGCGCTCTCGAGCAGCGGGCAGTGGCTGGAGACGGACATGTTAAGCAGCAGGGCGCGCTTCGCTCCGGCTTCCTTGAACGCTCCCTCCATGGAAGAGAGGTCCGCTTTCAGACCGGCGACGACGAGCTGACCGTCCTGGTTGTAGTTAGCGGGCCATACCTTCTTACCCGCCGCCTGCGCGTCGGCGCAGACCTTCTCGACGGAGGCGTCGTCGAGACCGACGATCGCCATCATCCCCGCATCGATGCCTTCGCAGGCACCCTGCATCAGTGCGCCGCGCTTGTGGACCAGTTCCACCGCGTCGAGGTAGTCCAGGGCCCCGGCGGCGCAGACGGCACTGAACTCGCCCAGGGAGTGACCCATAAAGAGCGCCGGCTTGACGCCGCACGCATCGCTGAAGAGACGGTAGGCAATCATCGAGACCAGCAAAATGGCCGGCTGGGTATAGGCAGTCTGGTTGATCTGTTCGTTCTCTTCGAAGAGCAGCGCCTTGAAATCGACGCCGATACGCTCCCCGGCTTTTTCGAACATATCACGGGCGATCTCGCTGTTTTCATAGAACGATCTGCCCATACCGACGGTCTGGCTTCCCTGTCCCGGGAAGATCATCGCGATGTTGTTACTCATTGAGTCCATACTCCTTGTTTTCAGCTATTTTTTTACGCAGGGTGTTGCGGTTGAGACCCAGCTTGTCCGAAAGCTGCAGCTGGGATTTGAACCGCTGGAGGCCCGCCTTGATGAGCGGCACCTCGTAAAGATGCAAGAAGTTGCGGTAGTCGTTGTTCGATCCGAGACGATCGTACAAAAACTCCTCCATAATCTGCATCAGCTCCTCTTCGGCCACGTTTTTGAGCAGGTAGTTCAGGTAGATCTGCCGGCGCAGCGACGCGGCGTTGGCACTCAGGTCCGCCTCGATGGCATCGACCTCGAGCTGCTTGCCCTCCCCGAAAATGGTCTCCGCCTCGTACATGTACTGCGTTTTGAGGGCTTCGACGTCCTGGGGACGCTGATGCAGGGGCGGCAGGAAGACCTTGACGGTAAAGAGTTCGTCCAGACCCTCCTGGTAATAGCTCTCGCTGCCGGTCGCCACAACGCGTACAGAGGCCCGGTTGATCTTCTCGTACAATGTCTTGAAGTTGGGGATCTTTTCGATGTGCGTAATGATGACGGCGGCATTGCTCTGAAGCGCCACGAGCAGTTCATCGAAATGGGTCGCATCGATGACCGGGGCTTCGGGCAGAATGTGGCGCGCAAGCGAGAGCTTGCCCGTCCCTTTCTCCCCCGTGATTAAAGCGTTGACCGAAAGAAGCTTTAAGAGATTCGCCGTTTTGAACGCCTCCGCTGAGGCGTTCGAGGCGGTTACGAACTTAGTGGCATCCACAGCTGTGGCCACCGCCTCCGCAGCATTCGCTGTCAGCCGGTTTGTTCTCAGCCGGGATTCCCGTCATCGCCTCTTCGGCGGAAGCGTCACGGACGTTGTGAACCGTCACGCTGAACATGAGGTCTTTGCCCGCGAGGGGGTGGTTGAAGTCGATGACGACAGCCTCGTCCTTGATCTCTTTGACCAGAACCTGTACGGTACCGCCGTCTTCGCCCTGACCGTAAAGAGTCATGCCGACGTTGAGTTCGATGCCTGCAAACTGCTCTTTGGGAAGTTCCTGCTGGGCTTCGGGATTGTAGTCGCCGTAGGCGTCCGCCGCTTTGACGAGGACGTCACCTTTTTCGCCGATCGCCATGTTCGCGATGCCCGCTTCGAGTCCCGGGATAATTTGTCCCTTGCCGAACATAAATACGAGGGGCTGACCGCCGACGTTGCTGTCGATGACCTGGTCACCGTCGCGGACTTCATACTCCAAAGATACGATTTGGTTGGTTTCAATAGCCATAATAACTGCCTTTTTTGGTTTGGAGGGGCCGTTTACGGTCCCTTCGATGTGGGGGATTTTAGCATAATAAGCTATAAGCTGTCTGAAAAAGCGGCAATAAGCTCGCCGCTATAGTTCCGCAGGCTCAGGGAAGCTTCGCGAGCCGCTTCTTCGCTTCCGATGCCTCGCTGCTGCCCGGATACTGCGCCGTCACGGCCCCGTAGAACTTCCGCGCATTGGCATAGTCTTTCGTCGCCTCCATGGAGATCGCCGTATTGAGCATGAGCTCCGGCATGTAGTCCGCCTTGCCGTAAAGATTGGCACTCTCTTTATAGTAGGCGATCGCCTTGCCGTAATCCTTGCGTTTGAACCACATCTGGCCGATCATATAGTTGGCCCGCGCCGGTTTATAGCGCTTTTCGATCAGGTGTTCGTAGTACTCGATCGCCTGCGTGTAGTGCTTTTTGGCGTAGAGGGCTTCGGCGTCCTTGGCAATCTCCGCGTTGCCCATCTTGTCGAGCGGACTCGAAGCGGATGCGGCGGGTTTCTGCTTGAGCTCCTTGGCCACCAGGGCCTTGAAGTCGTTGATCTCTTTCACCAATGCGTTGTATTCCGCCTTGGTGACGTAGTCGCCCCGGACCTCGTCGAGCATCGAAGAGAAGCTCTCCAGAGCTTTTTTCAGCTCTTTGGCGTTGGCCTCGTTCGTCTTGGCGACGTTCTCGAGCTCCTGCATCGACTGCACCCGCTCGGTCCGGTCGTATTCGAAGTTCTTCTTGAGCTCCTGGATGGCGACCTGGTTGCCGTAGCTCTTCTCGTTCAGACCTTCTACGATCGACTGAAGCCCGTCCATCCGCTCCCGGAGACTCTCCACGCGGCTTTCGAGACTCGTGCTCTTCTGCTCGACGTCTTTGAGCATCTGCTTGTTCTGAAGAATATGCTTTTCGCTGTCGGTCAGGCCGTAGGGGTTGGGACTGTCAAGATTGCCGGCACCGAAGGCCGAAGGCTCGGCGGCACCGAGTGCCGCCGCGGTTGCCAGAAGAAAAAATGCGCTGCGCATTCAGGGAAGTTAAGGAAGCAGTTTGAAGTCGACGCGGCGGTTATGCGCCCAGCACTCTTTGGTCTTGTCGGTACAGACCGGGTTGCTTTCGCCGTAGCTGACCATGGTGATACGGTCAGCAGAAACGCCCTGAGCCGTCATGGCCGCTTTAACCGCGTTGGCGCGGCGCAGACCGAGCGCATAGTTGTACTCGTCGCTGCCCCACTCGTCACAGTTGCCTTCGAGTTTGATCATGTACTCCTGCGCATCGCCGTTCGCCAGGTCGCTGTTGGCATCGACGCGGGGTTTCATGTCGGTACGGATCTCGAACTTGTCGAAGTCGAAGTTAACCGTCTGCATCTGGCGCTCAAGGCCGCTCATAGTCATTTCGTTCGTATCGGCCGAACCGCTCTCCATCACCGTCACGTTGTCGGCGGGAACGGTCTCGGTCGTCATGCCGCTTTCGCTTCCGGATGTTGCGGAGCTCTCCTGAGCCGTGGCGTCGATAGTGGCCTCTTTCGTGCTACAACCGCTCAGGGCGAGCAGTGCGATGAGCGTACTCGATAGGACAATGGTTTTCATAGGCTTACCTTGATGTTAGTGTTGGGATTATTGTATCAGAGAATTCTTAAACAAGCAAGGAAAAAAGTATCACGAAAGTCACGCTTTCCTTGCCTGTTACCGGGCATTGCAGCCCGGGACATCCATCACAATTACCAATCCAGCGACTGGATCTTGCCGATCTTGAGCGGGAAAAGGTAGTTGCGGTTCTGCGCCAGCCGGATCACGCCGATGGCACTCTGCTGTTTGTAGTTCTTGATGAAGACAATGGCGTCGCCGTCATCGGAAAAACGGGGAAACTCGTTTACCCCGGTCGCCGTCAGACGGCGGATGAAGTCGCTGCGCGTCGAGATGAGATGGAGGTTGAAGGTGTTGTTGTCGAACGCGTTGGAGCTCTCCCGCGCCTTATAGACGATGTACTCGTTGTGGGCGCTGCAGGCGGAGTTGCTTTTGCCGTAGTAGACCATCTGCTCCACCCCCTTCTGCCCGATCACCTTCGAGTAGATGTTCGGGTATCCCATCCGGTTGGAAACAAAGGCGATGCGGTCGCCCTCCATGAACTGCCCGCCGACGTCGATCCCGCTGAAGGTGGTCAGCCGGGTCGTATCGCGGGTCGCGCGGTCGTAGAGGTAGACGTCGGGCTGGCCGGAGGGGGCCATGGTCAGCAGCAGCTTGCTTCCGTCGCGGTTGACGTCGGAACAGACCATCATCCCGTCGGAGCTGGCGATGGTCGTCCGCTTCCCGGTGACCGAATCCATCTCGTAGAGCGTCGGTTTTTTCCCGTCGAGGTTGGTGAAGTAGAAGCGGCGCTGTTCTCGGTCGCCCCACTTGGGAAAGACATTGAGACCGCCGCGGACGACGACGTGCTGATAGCTCAGGGTATAGTCGGCGATCATGATCTCGCTGTGCTGCGGGGAGACGAGCCGGGAGAGGATGATTTTGCGTTTCATCCACTCCACCGAGGGGGCGCCCATGCGGGCATTGACGTCGTAGGCGATGGTGTGGACCAGGAAAACGTGCAGGTCGCTGTTGCTGATGCGGTAGCGCTTCTCCATCAGTACCTGGTCGTGCCCGATCAGCTTCGCGTCCGCCACGAAGGCGCCGTCGTCGTCCTGAATCAGCCGGAACCGCAGGACGTAGTCCGACTTCTCGTTTTGCGAAGCGACGTCGCGGTCGTTGTAGCTGACGGCCGCGTAGTCGCGGTCGACGTTAAAGAGCGCCAGAACGCTCAGGTCGCTGACCAGCGCACGGAAAAAACGGCGGTTGAGCCCGTCGGTGTAGTTGACGGAAGCGTCCTCCACGGCAATGGACGGCAGGGCGTCGACTTTCTTCGTAACTTCAATCGTCGCATCGGCGCCGAATACCAGGGCCAGGGAAAAAAGCCATCCCAACACAAAACGCATGCCTACTCCTCAGCAGTGAGAATAATCTGTAACTCCAGAGCCCTGCCCCCGGGCGGCGCGGGAAACGCTGCCGCTTCCAGACGCCTCATGAGCGCTTCGACCTCTTCGTCGAAAAAGGGGTTTCCGGAGTCGACCAGTATCTTGCCGGAGAGCAGGCGGCCGGTGCCGTCAAGGCTCAGATAGACCTTGGCGGTGTTGCCCTCGCTGTTCGCCGGCGGGTAGAACTGATCGTAGATAAGTGCCTGTATTTTAGCGTAATACTCATTTACCTCGGCCGCCGCCGAAGCGGCGCTGCCGGTAACCGCCACCGAGGGGCGCGCCAGCTTCAATGAACGCACCGTATCGGCCGCCTGGGTACTCTGGGTACTCTCGGTGGTCTTGATGCGTTTCTCAAGGGCGCTGAGACGCTTTGAGGTATCTTCGGGCTTCTTTTTGACCGTCTTTTTCGCACTGAGGTCCTGGGTCCAGACGTTATCGAACAGGCTGGAGACGTCCTGCGTCACCTGGGGCGCCGGAGCCGGGGCCTCGGCGGCGGGTTTCTCCCGTGCGATGGGCGCGGGGGTCTTCGTATGCTGACGGGAGGCTTTATGCAAAGGTACTTCAATGGAGACGGCGATGAAATCCGCCTGGTTGAAAGCGAACTGTTTTCCCCGGTCGTGGGTGAAGAGTACACTTGCAAAAAGCATCAGTGTCAGAAGGAACATCCCCAGCGACATGGCGCCGCCGAGGAGGAAATAGCGCTCGTCGCTGCTACCCATTGGTGGCCAATGAGACCTCGGTAAAACCAGAACGCTTGACCGCCGCGAGGACCGACATCACCATGCCGTAGTCCAGCGACTCGTCCGCGCTGATCATTACCGTGGCCTTCCTGTCGAGATTCTGGGCGTAGCGGTAGAAGTTGTCGTCGAAACCGGCGGCATCGAAGGTCTCCTTGTTAACGACGATCTCGCCGGAGCGATTGATCTTGATATGGACCGGCGGTGTTTTGGAGAGCTCCTTCTGGGCGGAGCCTTTGGGAAGCTTGATCAGCTCTTCGTAGACGATGTTGGGAGCGATGACCATCAAGATGGCCAGCAGTACCAGCATCACGTCGACGAGGGGAGTGATGTTGAGTTCGGGTTTTTCGTCCCAGTCGTAACCCATCTCTTACCCCCAGCGCGAGAGCAGTGCGTCGCTTTGCATCCGGATCAGGCCGCTGAGTTCGTAGGATTTTCGTTTGAGGATCTGGTGGTAGGTGTAGGCGAAAATCGCTACGAAAATCCCCGCCGCCGTAGCGACGAGAGCGTCCGAAACACCGGCGGCGATGATGGTCATCGTACCGCTGGCGCGGCCGATGTTGTCGAAGGTGTCGAGAATGGAGACGACGGTACCGAAAAGACCGATGAAAGGGGCCGTCGATGCCACGATGGAGAGGAACGAAAGCCCTTTGGTCGCCTCTTTCGTCGCGGCGTAGTTCCCCAGGTCGAGAATCTCGCGGGAGAGTTTGTTACTCGTCTTGATAAAGTGGTGGAGGAAGGAGTTTTCGGTCACCTTGACGGCTCCCATGAGCAGCGACTCGAGGGAGTTCGTCTCCTTCTCAAGCCACTGGTTCAGAGAAAAGTAGCGGTAAAAAAAGGTCCAGTTCAGACCGATAAAGTAGAGTGCGAGCAGCGCGAGCACCGCAAGGGTGATCGGGTGGCTCTTGATGTAAAAGTCCGCTATGGCGTCAAACATCGTGATTACACAAGTTTGTGCGCGGCAGACTCGATTTTTGCCGATACGGCGGCAATCGCCACGTTCGAATCGGAAGCGTCGCGCAGCAGCGTTTTCGCATCGTCGAGAGCTTTGGCGACTTCGCCTTCGCTCTCGCCGCGAATCGCCACGGCGCCGTCGACGAGAACGACGACTTTGGCTTCATCGACCTGGACGACGCCCCAGTTGACGACGATAGATTCGGTTGTCTTGTCTTCTTTCTCGATATCGATGACCCCTGCGGCAAGCAGTGTGGTCAAGGATGCGTGATGAGCAAGAACACCGAATTCACCCTCTTCACCCGGAAGCGTCACGCTGATGGCGGGACCGTTGTAGATCGGACCGTTCGGGGTCAGGATCTCCAAGTTCAGTGTTTCCATTGGTGTTTCCTTTTAGGGGCGAAAGAGAATTACTTCTCTTTCATTTTTTCGGCTTTTTCAATCGCCTCGTTCATATCGCCGACCATGTAGAATGCGCCTTCGGGCATGTGGTCGTATTCGCCTTCAAGGATACCTTTGAAACCTTTAATCGTATCTTCGAGTTTGACGTATTTACCCGGTGAACCGGTAAAGACTTCCGCAACGAAGAACGGCTGAGACAGGAACTTCTCGATTTTACGGGCACGTTCAACCGTCGCTTTGTCCTCTTCGGAGAGCTCGTCCATACCGAGGATGGCGATGATGTCCTGAAGGTCTTTGTACTTCTGGAGCGTCTGCTGAACGCCGCGCGCTACGCCGTAATGCTCTTCACCCAGGATTTGCGGGTCAAGCAGACGGGACGTGGAGTCGAGCGGGTCGACGGCCGGGTAGATACCTTTCTCGGCGATCTTACGGTTAAGAACCGTCGTCGCGTCGAGGTGGGCAAATACGGATGCCGGAGCCGGGTCGGTAAGGTCGTCCGCGGGAACGTAGACGGCCTGTACGGATGTAATGGAGCCTTTCTTCGTGGACGTAATACGGTCCTGAAGGGCACCCATCTCGCGGGCCAGTGTCGGCTGGTAGCCGACCGCTGAAGGGATACGTCCGAGCAGTGCGGACATTTCGGAACCGGACTGGGCGAAACGGAAGATGTTGTCGATGAACATCAGTACGTCGAGGCCTTTTTCATCACGGAAGTATTCCGCCATGGTCAGACCGGTCAGTGCGATACGGTTACGTGCTCCCGGGGGCTCGCTCATCTGGCCGTAACAGAGGGCAACTTTGTCCAGAACGTTGGACTCTTTCATCTCGTGGTAGAGGTCGTTGCCTTCACGGGTACGTTCACCGACGCCCGCGAATACGGAGTAACCGCTGTGTGCCATCGCAACGTTGTGGATGAGCTCCATGATGATAACGGTTTTACCGACGCCCGCACCGCCGAAGAGGCCGACTTTACCGCCCTTCGCGTACGGAGCCAGAAGGTCGACGACCTTGATACCCGTTTCGAACATCTCTGTTTTCGTGCTCTGCTCGACCAGTGCCGGCGGATCACGGTGGATGGACCACATTTCGGCGTCAGTGACCTGGTCACCGCCGTCGATGGTCTCACCGATAACGTTGAAGATACGGCCGAGGACTTTGTCACCGACCGGTACTTTGATGGGAGCGCCGGTTGCTGCCGCGTCCATGCCGCGTACCAGACCTTCGCTCATGTCCATCGCAATCGTACGAACACGGCCGTCACCGAGGTGAGCCGCAACTTCGAGTACCAGACGGTACTCGGTGCCTTCTACATTTGTTTTGACTTCGATTGCTTCGTTGATCATCGGGAGGTACCCGACAAAGTCAACGTCAACAACCGGCCCGATTACTTGCGCAATTTTACCAATCATCATCTTCTCCAATTATTTCATCGACTCGACGCCGCTGATAATTTCAATAAGTTCCGTAGTAATAGCTTCCTGACGCGCTTTGTTGTACTGCACGTTCAGGTTCTTAACCATCTCTTTCGCATTGTTTGTCGCCGCGTCCATCGCCTGCATACGCGCACTGTGCTCCGCCGCGACGGAGTCGATGAGCGCGTAGTACATGTTGTACTCGACATATTTCGTCAGAAGTGCTTCGAGCATCTTCTCTTCGTCCTGGGCTTCGATCTCCAGCATGGACTGCTTGGAGACTTCGTCGCAGTCGTATTCGTCGACGTCGACGGGAAGAACACGGTTGACGTGCATCTTCTGGGTGATGACGTTTTCATAGCCGTTGTAGACAATGTAGACGCCGTCGATTTTACCGTCGTTGAAGTCGCGAATGGACGCGCCGATGAATTCGGCGGACTGTTCGACGTCCGGCGAAGAGCTCAGACCCTTGACTTCATCGAGAAGTTCGACTTCGTTGTAGTTGAAGTACTCGATGCCCTTCTTGCCGATGCCGCGCAGACGGACTTTGACTTTATCTTCTTTCATCTCTCTCATGAGACGGCTGACGGCTTTGATGGTCTGCATGTTGAAACCGCCACACAGACCCTTGTCCGCCGTTACGAAGATAATGTCGACCATCTTCGGCGCATCGATGGTCTCAAAGCTGCGGCTCTTGATGCCGCCGACTTTGTGACACTTGATGCGGCCGGCGATTTCGGCGATCATCTGGTTCGTTTTTTCAGCGTAAAGACGTGAACGTTTCGCCAGCTCTTCCGCACGGCGCAGTTTGGCCGTGGAGACGAGCTTCATCGCACGCGTCGTCTTCTGCGTACTGGAAACACTCTTGATCTTTCTTTGAATATCTTTTAAGTTGGCCATTAATGGTCCTTACTCTGCAACAAAAGTAGCTTTGAACTCTTCGATTGCTTTTTTCATCATCGCGCTGGTCTCGTCATCGATCTTGGACGCGCTTCTGATGTTTTCAAAAATCTGAGGGTAAGACGCCTCGACGAACGGGTAGAGTTCGGATTCGAACTTGACGACGGCGCCTGCCGGCATGTCGTCGAGGTAGCCTTCGTTGCCCGCGAAGATAACGAGTGCCTGTTTCTCGGCAGTGAGCGGAGAGTACGGCGGCTGTTTCAGAACTTCAACCATGCGCTGACCGCGCTCGAGCTGTTTACGGCTCACTTCGTCCAGGTCGGATGCGAACTGGGCGAACGCCTGAAGCTCGCGGTACTGGGCGAGGTCGAGACGCAGGGTACCGGCAACCTGCTTGGTCGCTTTGATCTGGGCCGCACCGCCGACGCGGGATACGGAGAGACCGACGTTGATCGCCGGGCGGATACCGGAGTTGAACAGGTCGGTTTCGAGGAAGATCTGACCGTCGGTAATGGAGATAACGTTGGTCGGGATGTACGCCGCAACGTCGCCCGCCTGGGTTTCGATGATCGGCAGTGCCGTCAGTGAACCCGCGCCCATCTCGTCGTTGAGTTTCGCAGCGCGCTCAAGCAGACGGGAGTGGAGGTAGAAGACGTCACCCGGGTACGCTTCGCGGCCCGGAGGACGGCGGAGGATCAGGGACATTTCGCGGTAGGCAACCGCGTGCTTGGAGAGATCATCATAAACGATCAGGCCGTGGCGCGCGTTGTCGCGGAAGTACTCACCCATGGTGACGCCGGTGTACGGAGCGAGGAACTGCAGAGCAGCCGCTTCGGACGCCGTAGCGGAAACGATGATGGTGTAGTCAAGCGCACCGTGCTCTTCAAGACGGCGAACGACTTGAGCGATGGTGGACTGCTTCTGACCGATAGCAACGTAAACACAGATAACGTCTGTATTCTTCTGGTTGATGATCGCGTCGATCGCCACAGCCGTTTTACCGGTCTGGCGGTCACCGATGATCAGCTCGCGCTGACCGCGGCCGATCGGAACCAGGGCGTCGATCGCCTTGATGCCGGTCGCCATCGGTTCGTGAACCGATTTACGGGCCATGATGCCGGGAGCTTTCTCTTCGACGAAGCGTGTTTCAGTCGTTTCGATGGGACCTTTGCCGTCGATCGGCTCGCCCAGCGCGTTGACAACGCGGCCGAGAAGTGCGTCGCCTACCGGAACGCGCAGCAGTCTGTTGAGACGCTTGACGGTCATGCCCTCGCGCAGCTCTTTGCCCTTGCCGAGAACGACGATACCGACGCTGCTCTCTTCAAGGTTCATCGCGAGGCCCTGGGTCCCCTCTTCAAATTCCACCATTTCGCCGGCCATAACGTTGTTAAGGCCGTAGACCTGTGCGATACCGTCAGCGTAGGAAACGACTTTACCCGTTTCATTAATGTCGACGCTCAGTTCAAAGTTTTCAATACGCTCTTTGATGATTGAGCTGATTTCATCAGCTTGTACTTTAGCTACCACTACTTTTCTCCTTTCTAAGGTTAAATTGCTTTAAGAATATGCTCAACGAGCTGCGTGTTCATGCGGCTTTTTGAGAAGTTGATTTCGACGCCGAGATCGGCCACTTCGACCTTGATGCCGTCAAAGTCGTTTTTGACGAGTTCAAGGACGATGTTCGCGCCGACGCGTTTGCCGAGGCCTGTAGCCAGACCCTCGACCGTCGCGGCATCGATGTCGTTTTTACTGTAGATGACGCCGGAGAAGCTGTTCTTCATCCGTGCGATCTCCTGTTTCAGTACCTGGGCCATGGCCGGGATGATCCCGATACGGCCCTTTTCGACAAGCAATTTAACCAGGTTGTTGACCTGCTCGCTTCCCGCCGCTTTCACGGCGTCGAGCAGCAATGCTTCCTTCTGTTCGGCGCTCACTTCGGAGCTGAACATGATCTGGTTGAACTTGGCGTCTTCGAAAGAAGCCGCCACTGCCTCAAAGAGGATGCCGATCGCTTCCAGGGAAGCTTCGTCGCAGGTCTGCTTGAGGGCGTTGACGTAACGTTTTGCAATCAGTTCTTCCATAACTTACGCCACCTTCTTCAGAATGATTTGCGCCATCATCTCTTTGTCAAATCCGGCACTCTCTTCGGCGAGAACGTCGTCCATCACCGCGTCCACCACTTCGCGTACCATTTTGCGCTGCTCCAGACCCATCAGACCCGCGTTTTGCTTCGTGATGTTCTCCAGATCCGCTTCGCACTGATGCATGATGCGTTCGTTGAGGATTTTGTTCTCTTTTTTCGCCGTCACCATCAGATCTTCCGCGAATTTCTTCGCTTCCTCGATCTTCTGTTCGGCTGCTTCTCTGGCGCGCTTGGAGTCACGCAGACGCTCCTGAACTTTTTCAAGTTCATCGGCAATCTGCTTGCTGCGGCCCGAGAAGTACGCTTTCATCGGTTCGGCAAGAAGGTAGTAAAGAATCCCCGCGAAGATCGCGAAGTTGACAGCACGCTGGATGATGTCGGTCTCTCCCGTTCCCGCGCCGCCTGATGCGAACGCCACTCCGGTTACCATTAGTAATGTTGCAATAATCTTACTCATGTACCACCCCTAAATCTGACTGAACTTAGCTTTGACAGCTTCTTTAAACAACGGCACTTGGGAAAGCAGCGCGTTTTTCAGCTGTTCGCGATCTTGTGCAAGTGATGTCTCAAATGCGGCATATTCGCTTGCCAGTTCAGCACGTTTGGCTTCAAGTTTGCTATCGGCGAGCTCTTTCGCGTCAGCAATCACTTTCTCTCTTAGTGCCGCAGCCTCCAGTTTGGCGTCTGCAACAATCTTTTCGGCTTCTGCCGTAAGCGCTGCCACCTCGTCGTCGTTGGAACCGACTTCCTCGAGGTCTCTCTTGATATCGGCATCACGTTTGTTCATGAAGTTGAAAAGAGGATTGTAGAGCCAACTGTTTAGAACGGCAATAAGGATAAGGAAGACAATCAGTGTACTGCCAAGCAGCATCGGATTAATATCTAACATACCACCTCCTAAAAGTTGCGTGATTATACAATTAATAAATTGAAGCGTTCGTTAAACTGCCCGTTACGGGGATGAAATTGCCGGGGGCCATGAACATTTTTTGCTCAGTCGGGTCATTTCGACACATTTTTGTGTGTTTATTTTATACGGGGTGAAAAAAGGGGGAAATTGAGGAGACGGCGCCTCAGCGGAGCCGCTGCGCAAACTCGGCGAGTGCCGCCTCGTCGGGGAATTCGATGCTCAGCTTGCGGCCCGAAGCGGAACTGCTGCAGCCGAGGTTTTCGAGGAGCGACCGCACCTCTTCGAAATCAAGCGCGGGGCCCTTTGATGCTTTTTTGGGCGACGCGTCCCCCTGCTTCATCTGTTTGGCCATCGATTCGACGTCGCGGACGCTCAGTTTCTGACCGATGATAGAGTCGACCATCAGGTTCTGCTCTTTTTCGTCCAGGCCGACCAGGACTTTGGCGTGGCCGGCGGAGATGCGTCCGTCGGCGACCATCGACTGGGCTTTGGCGGTGAGCTGCAGCAGCCGCAGCGTGTTGGTGATCTGCGCCCGGCTCTTGTGAATCATGGAGGAGAGCTCTTCGTGGGTGATGTCGTGCACCTTCAGAAGCTCGTCGTACGCCAGAGCCAGGTCGATGGGGTTGAGTTCGTCGCGCTGAATGTTCTCGATGAGCGCATGCTGGCGCATCTGGGACTCGTCGATGTTGACGACGACCGCTTTGATGGTCTTGAGTTTGGCGATTTTGCTCGCACGCAGACGCCGCTCGCCTGCGACCAGAATGTAGCCGTCAATATCCTCGATCACGACGATGGGCTGGATCTGCCCGTGCTTCTTCAGCGAATCGGCCAGTTCGGAGAGGGATTTCTCGTCGAAGCTCTTGCGGGGCTGAAAGGGGTTGGGCTTGATTTCGCTGGGAGGAATTTCAAGAACGGTGTGGTGGCTGGGGACTTCGTTCTCGTAAGCTTCGCCGACTTCGCCGAGCAGCGCGCCGAGTCCCCGTCCCAGTGCTTCTTTCTTCGCCATTACGCGATGATTGCCTGGGCGAGGTCCTGGTAGGCCACGGAACCGCTGGATTTGACGTCGTAGAGGATCGCCGGCTTGCCGAAGCTGGGGCTTTCGGCCAGCTTGACGTTACGCGGGATGACGATGAACTCGTCGTCGACGCCCCGGAAAAGTTTCCCCTTGAAGTGCTGGCGAAGATCGGCGAATACCTGCTTCGAGAGGTTGTTCTGGGAGCTGTACATCGTCGGCAGGAAGCCCTTGATGGAGAGCTTCGGGTTGATCGTCTTGCGGATCAGTCGGACGGTGTTGAGCAGCTGCGCCAAACCCTCCAGCGCGAAGAACTCGCACTGGATGGGGATGATGACGGAGTTCGAGGCGCTCAGGGCATTGATGGTCATCGGCCCGAGCGCCGGCGGGGAATCGATGATGATGTAATCATAATCTTTCTCCACCTGGCTCAGGGCCTTTTTGAGAATCAGCTCCCGCCCTTTGGCGTTGCCCGCTTCGTAGTACTCTTTTTCCACCCCGACCAGGCCGATGTTGGAGGGAACGAGGTTCAGCGTCGGCAGCGTCGTTTTGAGGAGGACGTCTTTAAGCTTCTTCGTCCCGATCAGCACATGATAGACGTTGAATTCGTAGTCGTTTCTATGGTACCCCAGAGAAGTCGTTGCATTGGCCTGGGGGTCTGCATCAATCAGCAGCACCCGTTTTTCGGCCACGGCCAGAGAGGCCGCAAGATTGACGGCCGTCGTCGTTTTCCCTACCCCGCCTTTTTGGTTGGCTATGACAATTATTTCGCTCATCGTAAACTGTACATCCTTTGACCGTGGCACTCTACGGACCCGTCCTCATGCAAAACCGCGTTTTCCAGTGATACTTTTTCATTCTTTTCGTGAGTAAAGAAGGCCCGGCACTTTTCAAATTCTAACTGGTAATTACTAAAAATCTGCTTCCATGACGGATAAATTTTCAACTTTTCGAAGTAGTTTTGAAGCAACAGGTTTCGTTCAATCGCAATGTCAAGCGTTCCGAACCCCTGCGGCGCGGCTTTGAGGTTCAAACCGATGCCGCAAACGAGATTCTCTCCCTGGAGATGTGTGATGGCCCCGCCGATTTTCCGCCCCTCGAGATAGAAGTCGTTGGGCCACTTGAGCCACACCTGCGAACCGGCGTCGGCAAGGGTCTCTTTGAGCAGGTAGGTGAAGTAGATGGCGGCGGATTCGAGCTTCAGATCTTCGGGGAGCGCGCTGCGGGGAACGGCGAAGGAGAGAAAGAGGTTGCCCTCCATGCCGGTCCAGCCGTTCTCCCGGCTGCCGCGCCCCGAATACTGTTCGTCCGCCACCACGGCGACGGGCGCTTCGAGCGTGCCCTCGCGCAGGGCGTCCAGGAGATAGCGCTGGGTCGAGTCGACCCGCTCAAGTGAGCAGATCCGCAACGCCGAGCCTTTGTCCGTTGAGATAGTCGGTCACCGCCATCTCCTTCTTGGAGGGGGGCTGTACCGCAAAGAGACGCAGGGCACCCTCGCGGCACCCCACAACCGCCGACTCCGCGTCGACGCTGAGGATCTCGCCGGGACGGTGGGCCCCGGCGGCGGATTCGAGCGCCATCTTTTTAAGCTTCAGTCCGCCGGAAAGAAAGACGCCGGGCCAGGGGGTGAAGGCGCGGTAGCGGTTGTAGAGCTCAGCGGCATCGTCGAAAGCGACTTCGCCGTCGACCTTGGAGATCTTCTTGCAGTGGGTCGCTTCCGCCTCCTCCTGGGCGGCGGGAGCGTAGCCGTCGAAACCGCGCAGCACATCCAGGGTCAGTACGGCGGCGAGATCCGTCAGCCGTTCAAAGAGGGTGGCGACCATCTCGTCGCCGGGTACGGCGATGCGTTCGATCTTGATGATCGCTCCCGTATCGAGTCCCTCGTCCATCAGCATGGCCGTCACCCCGGTCTCGGCGTCGCCGTTGAGCAGGGTCTGCTGGATGGGGCTGGCCCCGCGGTACTGCGGGAGGATGGAAGCATGGAGGTTGATGCACGGGGCGTGTTCGAGCACCGCTTTGGGAAGGATCTGTCCGTAGGCGGCCACCACGATGTAATCGCAGGGGATGGCCTGAAGCTCTGCGACCACGTCGTCGCTGCGCAGCCGTTCGGGTTGATGCACGGGAATGCCCGCTTCAAGCGCGACCGTTTTGACGGGAGGCGGCGTCATCACCTTTTTCCTGCCGACAGGCTTGTCCGGCTGGGTATAGACGGCGACGACATCGACGTCTTCCGCCATGACAAGCGCTTCGAGGATCCGGCTCGCGTAGTCCGGAGTCCCCATGAAGATCACCCGCATCAGGCAAACTCCGGGCTGAAAAGGGTCCCGCCGTCATGCCGCCCTTCCACCAGGAAGGCGGTGGCGTCGGCGAGGTCGAAACCGCTGGCGAGGAACATGGCGCGGTCGCGTTTGAGCAGGTAGTCCGCCGCCTTGAGCTTGGTGACGATGCCCCCCGTGGCAAAACTGTTGTGGGGCGTCACCTCCCGTTCAAGCTCTTCGGAGGGAATGAAGCCGACCTGTTTGAGGACTTTTGCGTCTTCGTGCTTGTGCGGGTCCTTGTCGTAGTAGGCGTCGATGTCGGAGAGGATCACCAGCATGTCCGCACCGAAGTGGTAGGCGGCGTAGGCGGAGAGCTGGTCGTTGTCGCCGAGCTCCAGTTCCGCCGTCGCGGTGGCGTCGTTCTCGTTGATGATGGGGATGACGCCGTTTTCCAGCAGGGTCTCGACGGTGTGGCGCACCCGTTCGCTCTCCTCGACGGTGTTGAAGTTGGCCGCGGTGACGAGGATCTGGGAGATCAGCACCCCGTGCTGTTCGAAGAGCTTGCGGTAGCGGTGCATCAAAATGGGCTGACCGATGGAGGCGAGGGCCTGCTTGTTGGCCAGTACCTTCTTGTCGAGCTTGAGTTCCGTGTAGCCGGCGGAGACGGCACCGGAGGAGACCAGCAGCACTTCGCAGCTTTTTTGCAGCCGGGCCAGCAGGTCGACCAGCTGCTCCATCCGTTCCCGGGCGATGCGGTTCTGTTCCGTCAGGACGGCGCTGCCGACCTTGATGACGACGCGTTTCATGCGCGGGCCATCCTGACCAGTTCGAAGAGCGCGAAGCGGATCGCCTCGATGTTGCGCTGCATCACCGAGGAGATGGGAGCGACGAAGAAGGGCTGGGCCGCGTCGTAGGGAGTGGTGCCGTTCTCATCTTCTTGCTCGAAAAAGGGGAGTTCGGCGTCGAAACCGAAACGGCTCTTCGCCGAGGGCTTCAGGCCGATCCCCTCGATGAAGGCGGCGGCTTTCTCCTGCACTTCCTCCGCGCCCAGCGCGTCGCTGCGGGTCAGCGCGATGGCGTAGTTGCGGCCGCTGAGGGTCTCGGAGTACTTCGTCAGCTCTTCACGAAGGGTCTCGTACTGGGGCATCATCTCGTGGTAGGAGGCGAGGTCGATCATGAAGAGCAGCGTCTTCGTCCGTTCGATGTGCTGCAGGAACTGCAGCCCCAGCCCCCGCCCTTCGGCGGCACCGTCGATGATCCCGGGAATGTCCGCCATGACGAAGGAGTCGAAATCGCCGACTTGCACCTGCCCCAGTTTGGGGGTTAGGGTCGTAAACTCGTAGTTGGCGATCTCCGGCCGCGCATTGGAGACGGTGGAGATGAGCGTCGACTTGCCCACGTTGGGGAAGCCGACCAGACCGACATCGGCGATGAGCTTGAGGTCGAGTTTGACGGTACGGGTCTCGCCGGGCAGGCCCGGCTGGGCGTAGCGGGGCTGCTGGTTGGTGGAGGATTTGAAGTGGGTGTTGCCCAGTCCCCCCTTGCCCCCTTCAAGGAAACGCACTTCCTGTCCGTCTTCGAGCAGGTCGAGAAGTACCTCTCCCGTCTCTTCGTCGATGACCTGGGTGCCGGGAGGCACGACCACGAAGGTCTTCGGGGCCGATTTGCCCGTCATGTTGCTCCCCAGGCCGGGCTTGCCGTTTTCGGCTTTGATCTTGGTCAGTCCCTTGAAGTGGGCCAGGGTGTGGGTGTTGTTGTCGACACGGAACCAGATGTCCCCGCCCCGTCCGCCGTCACCGCCGTTGGGGCCGCCGTTGACGACGAATTTTTCCCGGCGGAACGCAACGCAGCCCGCGCCCCCCTTGCCCGATGAGAGTGTCAGTGTCACCTGATCCGTAAACATGATGCGTCCTTCGCAATGGTCTTGCTATAAATACTTAATTAAACGCGAAACGAAACACTGCCCGCGAGACGGGAAAAGGATCGCACCGCGATCACTCCGGATGTTCGCATTTAATTCAGTATTGATCATGGAATCTTACACAAACCGTTCTCAAAAAGCCCTGATGACTGCTATGAATAATTAGGGGCAAATGTCTTGACGGGTGAAAATCTCAGCGGGTTGAAGTGCGGTTCACTGCACGCGGGCTCTCCGCCGAGGACTTGTGCCCTAGGGGTGGAACACAGCGTTAGCGCAGCACAAGGAATTCACTTCCTTGTGCGTATGGCGTCTTAAGACGCCGGAATGATAGAAACTTGCTTGCGGTTCTTGTCTTTGCGTTCGAACGCTACGACACCGTCGCAAAGCGCGAACAGGGTGTGGTCTTTGCCCATACCGATGTTTTTGCCCGGGTGGACTTTGGTACCGCGCTGGCGGATAACGATGTTGCCGGCTTTGACGAATTCGCCGCCGAATTTCTTGACGCCGAGTCTACGTCCCGCGGAGTCGCGGTTATTCTGTGTACTACCTTGACCTTTCTTATGTGCCATCTTCTCTTCTCCTTACCAGATTGTTACGCTGCGATCTTGGTGATGCGAACGCGTGTGAAGTCTCTACGGAAACCGCGTTTGAGCTTGCTGTCTTTACGGCGGCGTTTTTTGTAGATGATGACTTTCTTGTCACGGCCTTCGTTGATGACTTCGGCAGTCACAACGGCGCCTTCGACGAACGGGGTACCGGCTTTGAGCTCACCGTTGTTAACGGCAAGTACTTCGGTGATTTCAACAGTGGATTTGGAGTCAAGGCTCATTTTGTCGAGAAGGAGGATATCGCCTTCTTGGACCTTGTACTGCTTGCCACCATTTTTGATAATTGCGTACATTGCATTTCCTTCATAGTGTTTGAACGGGAATCTCTAAAGACTCAGAGCGTCACCACGCAAGCCAAGGCCCTTTTCAGGGGGCGATAACAATGGGGATCGAACAGGTCTTTGAAGCGCCTGGATGGAGAAAAGGGGCCGAAACCGCCGATTCTCTGGTAACGTTCTCAGTCTTTGAGAGACGTCCCGGTTCTTTTTAGTGGGCGAATAATACCCGTTTTTCTTACAAAAAGCAAGGGCATGCCGCACGGCGAAGGCACCGGCGGGGAGCGTACGGCGCGCTTTCCGCTCTACCCTACTCCATCCGCCGGTAAAACTGCCGATAGGCCGAGGCGTCGCTACAGTAGCGCTGCAACCCCGTTTTCGTCGTGAAACCGAACCTGTCCACAAGATTCGGATCGGCGCCGTGTTCGAGCAGCAGCTCGAACGCCCTGATGTGACGGCACCCTTTGGCACTGACGGTCAGCGCCGTTTCGCTGCGGCCGTTTTGATGGTTGACGTCAACGCCGTGGGCGATGAAGCGCTGCAACATCGCCACATCGCCTCTGTCCGCCGCGAGGGTAAAGGGGCTGTAGAGGCCGTTGCGTTCCATGGCGTACATGTCGGCGCCGCGCTGCAGCAGCCTTTCAACCGCATCGACATTCCCTTTCAGCACGGCCATGTAGAGCGGCGTCATCCCCTCGGCGTTGCGATGTTCGATGTCGGCGCCGGCATCGAGCAGCTGCTCCGCAAGGTCTGTCCAGTTGAACATGACGGCGGCGAGAAGCGGCGTATTCCCGTTACTCGTCGGGGTCTCCAGGAACTCCCGCCGCTCGATGTAGCGCGCGGCTTCCTCATGCCGTCCCTCCTTGATGGCGACGATCAGCGGCGACCAGCTGGCCGGGTTCTCCCCGTACCGCTGCAAAGTGACTGTGTCGGTTGTTTCGTCGTAGTTCGCCGAATAGCCGCTTTGACGCCCTTCATAAGGAGGCGCGGCGTCAAGGGCTTCCCTGATCTTGAAATCCATATAGATATGGCGTTGCTGCTTCCGGTCGATGTATTCCCATGCGCTTTTTCCCGCATCGTCTTTGAGGTCGAGTGCGGCGCCGTTGTCCAGGAGGAAGGAGACCATCGCCGCGTTGTTGTGGATCACCGAAAGCATCAGCGGGGTCTGCTCCGCCTCGTAGCGCATGTCGAAATCGAAACCGTCTTGTTTCAGGCTTCTGAGAAAATGCATGTCCACCGTTCGGGAGACGATCAGCTCCCGGAGACGGGATGCGGGGTCCGTGGCCTCTGCCGAAACCCTCATCCCCCGCTCCCGATCGCCGGAATGGAATTGAAAACCCGAGATCGAAAGAGCGTTGGAAGAGCCGGACACATCGATCAGCCTGCTCGACGAAGTGAGCGAGAGGGCGCCGCTGTTCGGATCGACGGTGATTTCCATGTCGGGCAGCGTTCTGAGGGCCAGCAGGTAAATCAGTAAAAGCGGCACGAACAGCAAATTGCCGAGGATGACGAACAGACCTGAGAGAGGGTGGCCCGCACCGTCGCAGACCGGGCTGCACGCTTCCGGGCACCGGCAATCGACGACCACCGTTTTCGCGACGCGGTCATGCAGGCTCTGGCGCTTTTCCGTAAAGCAGCACAGCAGCAGCGGAAGAAACAGGAAGTAGGAGGGCAAGGCGATGAGCGTTCTGAGCAGGGCCCCGCCCATGGAGAGGGGGTTCCCGTCCGTACCGACGACGCGCAGCCCCGTCAGCAGCTTCCCGACCGTCCCCTGCCACCGGGTGATCATGCCGACGTAATAGATGACGGCCACAAGCGGCACGCCCAGAACAACGGAGAGCTGCGCACCGGCTTTGTAGACAAGGACGACCAGAAGCCCAACGACGGCGACATCGATACCGCCGGCAGCTGCTCGTGACCAAAAACCGGCATACTGCATCACCACCCCGTCGAATTCAAGATTCTGCTGCTGATTAATCCGATGTTTCATCATTCCCGGAGCATTTGCACCACGCTCTCAAATCCTCTGCAAGTTCATTTGCTTTGTCTGCTCGCAGGTACAACCGTTGGCCGTCATACATCTCTACCGAAACCAACGGCTTCCAGAACATAAATGCCGCACCGACCGTCGCAAACCAAGCAGCGGGAGACCAGCTGCAGGTCCTGATATCGGCAATCTCCCCCTTGTTTACGGCATGAGATCTGATCCCCACAAGGTTTAAGTGCTCGGAAGTCACTTCGATGCGCGAATACATACCGCTAAAGAGCGTCTTCGCCAGAATGACGTAAGTCAACATCGCTTTCAGCAATGAGACGGACCAGAGAATTGCCACGTCGAAAGGTTTATGAATCTGGTATTCGTAATAGGGATCGCCAAAAAACATCAGCATTAGGCCGCGGTCGAGCCACCCGTCAAAAAGCATCCACGTCCAGACAATGACAATAAAGTAAAAAAATCCCATCAAGCGGTTGCGGACACGTCGGTGGAATACGACGTCACGTTCCGAATAGAGAGGCCCGTCTCTTAAAAACGGCAGCCTGTAGCCTCTGAAATACAGCAGGAGTGTGATCAGTAAAAACACCAAGATGAGTATCACGCTTTCGTTAGCGAAAAAATAGTAATCCCGGAAAATATATTTGTAGCGATTCTGTGGATCGAATGCCTCGGAAAGCACCTGTTGGTATTCGTCTGGAGTTATGGATGAGAGAATGGCATAGGGAGATCCATTTTCGACCCCATACCATTCACGCAGATGTTCTGCTCTATCGATCAGCCCCATCAGACTTTCACTGTCACGTTCCGCCGAAACAACCAACGCTTTCGCATCGCCGATGGCATCGTAAATCACTTCGGGAGTCATCGCTTCAACATCCTGTGATATCTGTTCCTGAACCGCCATAACATTTTGATCAAAGACATCGTGCAACGCATCGAAAGAGACCCCGATCAGCCCCGCATCCCTTTTTGAGTAGCGAAACCGGTTAACGCTGTAGGTCCTGCCCTGCTGATTGCGGAGTTTCACTTGCATCCGTTTTGCCAGAGAGTCCGCATATACGGTAAGAATCAAAGATTTTCTATAGTCGTCCAGAATGTACTTCACACCCATATAGGCAAAACACTTTTCTTTACTGCTTGAAACGTAGAGTTCCAGCGGTTTACCGCTCAAAGTGGCGCCGTCCCTGGGAACTTCCACTTTTTTCGTCCCGTTTCGCAGGGGCACACCATACGTCTGACGCACCAGCTTTTCCATGGCGTCAACATCGAAATTCCCCGCTATTTTCAGCGTCATATTGGCGGGATAGTAGTAGTCGTGATAATGCGCTTTAACATCTTCCAGCGTAAAAGTTTTGTTGTTATTGACATACCAATAAGCATCCGTAGCCTCCCGCTCTTCGGGCAGGCCGAAGCCTATTGAATACGGCTCGAAATCATCGGGGTAAAAATATCCGAGCCATTTAACGATGCTACGAAAACCATATCCTATCGGCGAATACCACTGTACATCGCCGATCTCCGTCTGCAATGCACTCGCTTCTACCCGAAGATCCTCTTCGGTCCACTGTTTGTCAAAAAGCATTTGTGCCACATTCCTTATGGCCCATTGCGACTTCTCGCCAGGTATACCAAACACATAGTTCGTCCGGTATCGACCGGTATAGCCGTTCACTTCCGATGCATTGTTATCGAGAAAATAGTCTAAAAAATCTTTTTTCGGAATACGCTGATCGCGAAAAACCAGATGTTCCACCAGATGTGAGATTCCTGCATTTGATACAGTTTCGACATCCATACCGACGTTAACCGAGACTTTGATGCGCGTATTGACAGCGGCCGGATCCGTCAACAGATAGACTTTCAACCCGTTTTCCATCACAAAATAGCGGATGGTATCGTAGGGGTCTTCAGTTGCTTCAGCCCAAAGTAACCACGGAAGGCACAGGGTGATGATAAACGATTTGAAAAGTTGCATTACAATCCATTTGAAATTTATGGCATCTACATTGTACACAATTTTCGTTCTTTAATGTGTAAAAGCTTGTTTTCAATAAGGGGATAGTGAACCTCGGGGTCAACCGTCCGTCATCGGTACGGCTTTACAAAAGAGCGGATAAATCGAGGAAAAGCCGCACTCTAAAACGGAGCGCGGCAAGGAGCTGAAACCGTCAGTCGCAGACGGCGATCGCGTCAATCTCCACGAGGGCGTTTTTGGGGAGGGTTTTGACCGCTACGGTGGAGCGGGCCGGTTTGTGGTCGCCGAAGGCTTCGGCGTAGATGGCGTTGACCGTGGCGAAATCTTCCATGCTGTCGAGGAAGATCGTCGTCTTGATGACCCGGTCGAGGGAGCTTCCCGCCGCCTCGAGCACCGCGGTGAGGTTTTTAAGCACCTGTTCGGTCTGGACGGTGACGTCGTTTTCGAGCATCTTCCCCTCGGGCGTCAGGGCGATCTGCCCGGAGGTGTAGACCAAGCCGCCGTGTTTTACCGCCTGGGAGTAGGGTCCGATCGCCTGGGGCGCGTTGTTCGTGTGTACAAAATCCATCTATAAATCCTCATCTTTCAATACAAAATCCGCATCTTTCAAAACGGTGAGAAACTGCTGCGGCTCCATGTAGCCCAAAGCCCAGTGCAGCACTTCGCCTGCGGGCGTGACCATGTAGATCATGGGGACCCGGTCCGCTTCCAGTTCGGCGGGGTAGTCGTCGACGTCGCGGGTGACGTGCACGGGAACGTACTTCTCGTGGACCTGCCGGACCACTTCCCCGTCGGTCAGGGTCGTCGCCTCGAGGCGGCGGCACCAGCGGCAGTACTCCGTCGTGATGACCACCATGACGTTTTTCTGTTCGCGTTTCGCCTCGTCGACCGCCTGCGCGTAATCAGAAGCCCAGTCGAGCTCCGCGGCCTGCAGCGAAAGCAGCGTAAAAAGCAGTAGAAGAATCTGTTTCATCATCTGTCCTAATCGAATCCCGCAATGGTACCATATTCTGGTCAACCTAGAAGGAACGGATCACTTCCCGGAAGACCTCGCAGAGCTGTTCCACCTCGGCGACGGTGGTGCGCTCGTTGGGGGCATGAATGGTGTCGTTGCGCACCCCGAATTCAATGACGTCGATGCCGTATTCGGCGATGAAACGGGCGTCGGAAGTCCCTCCGGCCGTGGAGTGTTTCGGCGTGATGCCCGTCACCCGCTCCACCGCCGCGTCGAGACAGCGGACGATTTTCGTGTCGGCGTCGGTGACGAAGGGGCGGGCCGACTGGCTCAGCTTCAGCGTGTAAGCCATCCCTTCAAAATGCTCTTTTACAAAAGCCTCGATGGCCTCTTTGGAAGTCCGGGTGGAGTTCCGGACGTTGAACATCATCTTCAGTTTTCCCGGGGTGACGTTGGTCACTTCCATGCCGGCTCGGATGTCGGTGACGACGAACTTGCTCGGGGCGAAGTAGTCGTCCCCGGCGTCGAGGTCGACCCCGGCCATACCGCCGAGCACCGCGGCGACCTGGTGGACCGGGTTGAGGGACTTCTCCGGGTAGGCGGCGTGCCCCTGCCGTCCCGTCACCTCAATGACCCCGTTGACCGAACCGCGGCGTCCCACCTTCACGGCGTCCCCGAAATCGGTCTCGCAGGTCGGTTCGGCAACGATGCAGGCATCAGGAAGCATCCCCTCCTTCTCCAGCCACTTCAGCACTTCGACGGTGCCGTACTTCGCGTCCCCCTCCTCGTCGGAGGTGAGCAGCAGCGAGAGGGTCCCGCGAAACGCTTCCGCCTCTTTGACCGCCTGGGTGAAGGCCGCCACCCCGCTCTTCATGTCCTGGGCGCCCCGGGCGCAGATGACGCCCTCCTCGACGACCGGTGTGTAAGGATCGCAGTCCCAGCCGTCCCCTGCGGGTACGACGTCGACGTGCCCGGCGAAGCAGAGGTGCGGCCCGTCGCCGAAACGCCGGTAGATAAAGAGGTTTTTCACCCCCTCCACGTCAACGCGGACCGCCTCGAACCCCTCGAGGTATCCGGCGATCAGGTCGAGGATGCCCCCGTCGTCGGGGGTTTCGCTCTTGCGTTCGAGAAGGGTGATGAAAAGGTCGATAACGTTCATGAGCTGCTTTCCTTGGCGCTTTGAAGCGAATTATACTGCAACACTAGTCCCAGTCGTCGAGCAGGCGGGATGTCTCCCCCTCCTCCCGCGACGGTTCGGAAGGCTTCGGTTCGTTGATCTCCGGCTCCTCGACGACCGGAACCGGCGCTTTGCCCAGCCCCTCTTCGTAGTCCAGTGCCAGCCCGGTGGAGGTCATGACGAACCCCTTGACGCGGATCTTGCCCTCGTGAATGGCGCGGTGATGCT
This sequence comes from Sulfurimonadaceae bacterium, assembly GCA_050292215.1. Lineage (GTDB taxonomy): Bacteria > Campylobacterota > Campylobacteria > Campylobacterales > Sulfurimonadaceae > SZUA-415. Next base: position 50,226 of record JBNKLF010000007.1, read on the forward strand.
CTTTGCACAGCGGCACGAGGTTGTGGCGGTGGTCGCGGTGGAAGTGGCCGATGAACCCCGCCTGGTTCGCCAGGGACTGATGGGCGATGTGGTGGACGTCCTCGGCGATCGCCCCGCAGATGACGCACTTGGTGACGTAGAGGTCCTTGTTGTACTTGCTGGTGCGCTTCTTGACCAGAAGCTCCAGCTCGTCGAAGTCGTTAGCCAGCCGCTTGCGGATGCGGTTGGCGGTCTCGAGGAACTCCCCGTCCATGTGCAGCGACTTGGCGAACTCCAGCCCGTAGATGCTGCTGCCGCTTCCCGCCTGCAGGACCCGGTTGAAGAGCAGCCGGTCTCTGGCCTCGTCGTACTCCACGCTCAGGTGCAGGTCCACGACGTTTTTGAGGCGGCGGATCTCCTCCATGGTCGAGAGCTGGTGCAGGTGCGTCGCGAAGACGAAAAGGGTGCGCAGCTTGGCCAGCTTCATGATGGCGCTGGCGACGATGGCGACCCCGGACAGGGTCTCGGTGCCGTGGCTGATCTCGTCGCCGAGCACCAAAGATCGGGGTTTGGCCCGGTTGAAGATGTTCTTCATCTCCAGCATCTCCACGGCGAAGGTGGAGAGCCCCTTGGCGAGGTTGTCCTTGGAGACGATGCGGGTGAAGATGGACTCGAAGAGGGAGAACTTCATCGACGAGGCGGGGACGAAGAAGCCCGACTGGGCCATCAGCACGGCGACGCCGATGCTCTTCATCAGCGAGGACTTCCCGCTGGAGTTGATGCCGTAAAGCAGCACCCCGTGGATGTCGTGGCCGTCGTGGACGCTGACGTCGAGCATCACCGTATCGGGGTACGGCAGGTCCATGTGGTCCCGGCACCCCATCACAATGTCATTGGGGACGTAGATCCCCTGCCGCTCCTGAATCTCGATGAGGGGGTGGCGCAGCGCCATGATCTGCAGGAAGTTCTCCTCCTCGGGAACGTCGACGATGGTGGGACGGGCGTAGTTGTAGAGCTCGGCGACCTTGGCCGAGGCGACGGCGACGTCGAGGTCGGCGACGTAGTGGATGATCCGCTCCAGCAGCAGAGTGTAACGCCGTTCGAAGAGCGACTGCAGCTGGACGAAACGCTCCTTCGCCAGGGCGACGATCTTGGTGCGGTTGCGCATGAGGCGGTCGGAAAGGGCATCGGTGTATTCGGAGGTGATCTTGACACTGTGGGTCAGCTTCTTGACGTTGAAGTCGCAAAACTCCAGGGTCTCGCCGCCGACCTCGACCCGCTCCTGGGGAAACTTCAGCTCGATCATCGACCAGCGGTTTTTGCTCAGGGTGATGTAGTACCCCTCTTTCTCCAGCAGCCCCAGGGTGACGTAGCGCGAAGCGGTGCCCGAAGCCACTTCGGCCACCATCGACTCGATAGACTCGATGATGCGGCCGAAATGCAGCATCGTCTCCTCATTCTCGTCGACCAGGGTGTCGATGGCGGGGTCGACGTGGCGCATCAGAAAGTTTTCGTCCACCGTCGCCATGGTGAAGCGCCGGGAGGTCTCCAGGTCGAAACTCTTCTCGATGTCGCGGATGAACTCGTCGATCTCCGTGTCGCTGAAAGGGGTCTTCTGGATCTTGTGGCGCCGGACGTACTCCATGAGGTCCCGCACGGAGACGAGGGAGTCGTAGACATAGTTCATCTCGAAGGGGTGGAGCCGTCCGAGGTTGATGCGCCGGGCGAGGCGTTCGAGGTCGTAGATCCCCCGCAGGGTCTCTTCGAGCAGCCGGGCGTGGGGGGAGACCTTCTCGATGAGGCCGTAGCGGCGTTCGAGTTCCTCGCGCTCCATGACGGGGTTGAGGAGCCGCTCCTTGAGCAGCCGTTTGCCGATGGCCGTGCCCGTCTTGTCGATGAGACGCAGCAAGGTGGTCTCGTCCTTATCCTTGGAGACGACGGCGAGTTGCTCGAGGGCGTTGTTGCCCAGGTACATGTAACGGCGGTTGTCGATGATACGGGGCCGGGAGAGCTTCTGGATGATGTGAAAATCGTGCTCGATGACGAAATGGACCAGGATGGAGAGGGCTTCGGAGACCAGCGGGGTGCGTTCAAGATCGAGGTGTTCGATGGGCGAAAGAAGCGACTCGATCTGGTAGACCCGGGCAAAGAGCTCGTTCTGGTAGTCGATTTTCGGGCGTTCGTGATTGACAGAGTAGTTGTAGTGCTCGGCGATCTCCAGGTAGCGGATTACTTCCCGCTGGGAGTCGACCCCGTCGAGGAAGGTAAGCACCACCTCACTGGTGCGGTAGATGTTGAGGAGGTTGAAGACCTCGTCGAGGGCGTAGGTGGGGTCCTCGCTGGTGCCGTGGGTTTCGTAGAGCCAGGTCTTTCCCGTGGTGACGTCGATGGCGGCGTACCCCACCGAGTAGATGTCGCGGTTTTTGTCGACAAGCAGGGAGACGATGTAGTTGTCGTCGTTGTCGATGGTGTAGTCGAAGTTGGTCCCCGGGGAGATGATCTGGGAGACGTATCGGGTCACCTTCGGCGGTTCGCCCCGCTGGCGCACGACGATGACGGTGTATTTTTGCTCCTGGATCAGCCGGTTCAGGTAGCGTTCGAAGGAGACCAGGGGCACCCCGGCCAGCAGCGGGTTGCTTACGGAGTTTTCGACGATGCTTTTGTTCTTCTTGGTCAGCTGGATGTTAAGCAGTTCGGCGATCTCCTTCGCCTTGCCCACCTGCATCTCGTCGTTGTTGACCTCGTAGACCTCGAAGAAACTCCCCACCTCCATGATGACGACGGTGTCGGACCCGTACTTGTTTTCGAAAAAACGCTGCAGCTCGAAATAGATCTCGGAGAGCAGTTTCTTTTTGTCGGCAAGCAGGGCGTTCACGTCATTTGAAAGCATCGGCGGGGCATCCTCGGGAGATCGTTTCGTTTGTGGATGAATTATACCACACCATGCGTCGCGCCGCCCTCCTCCGCTTTATCGGGCACGGTGAAAAAAATCTCCGTTTCCGCACCGGATGAGGAGATGTGAAAATGGTATAAAAAAATATTATAACGATAACAATGTCTTATATTGTTTTCAACTTTTCGTCGGTACAATACGCCGACAAGCGCATTCGTGCACCAAGATGCACCCCAATCCCTACAAAAAACAAAGCGAGACCCTATGATCCAAAGACCCGAACCTGTCGACGAAGAAGTCCTGTTCGACGGACGCAGCCTGATCTCCGAAACCGACCTCAAGGGCGTCATCACCTTCGTTAACCGCAAATTTGTCGAAATGACCCGCTACAGCAAGGAAGAGGCGGTGGGACAGCCCCACAGCATCCTGCGCCACCCGGACATGCCCAAAGCGGCGTTCGCCGGCATGTGGAAGATGATCAAGGAGGGCAAAATCTGGGACGGCTACGTCAAGAACCTCCGCAAAGACGGCAAGTACTACTGGGTCATCGTCCACATCGTCCCCAAGCGGGACGAAGAGGGCAACATCATCGGCTACATCGCTTCACGGAAAATGCCCGACCGCGAGCAGATCAAAATCGTCGAGCAGCAGTACCGCGAGATGATCGAAGCGGAAAAAGCGGGGGAATAATTCCCGACCTCCTCCTCCCGCTCCGACTTTCCCGGCGGGAAATATTACGATTTCGACCCCTTTTTACTTATGTTTTCCTTCTGAATTCCGATATAATCAACAGAATTAATAAATTTTGAAACGGTACGTACCCCGTGCCAAACGGTTTTGAATCATGAAAGGCAACCCGAAATGAAAAGAGTCGCCATCCTCATCCCCCTTTGTGCCCTCGCACTGAATGCCCAGAGCCTCAAAGAGAGCCTGATAGAGGTCCTTGAGACCCATCCCCTCGTCCAGGAACGCTACGAAAACTACCGGGCGGCACGCTCCGACGTCACCATCGCCGAAGCCGGCTACTACCCCACCCTGGACCTCTCCCTCTCCCGGGGACGGGAAGACACCGATAAAACTCCCCGTCTCGGTCTGACCGCCAACACCGACTACGACGTCACCCAGAGCTCCGTCGTCTACCGTCACAACCTCTTCCGCGGGCTGGGCACCCTCTACCGGGTCGGCGAACAGAAAGAGCGCCTCGGCGCCGCCGCCTACAGCTACCTGCAGACCCTCAACGACACCGGCATGCAACTGCTGGGAGCCTACGTCGAGGTCGTACGCCAAAAAGAGCTGCTGGCCACCTCTTTGCAAAACGTCGAGATCAACGACGAGATCTTCAAGAAGGTCGGCAAACTCTACGAGTCGGGCCTGACGACCCTCTCCGAAGTCAACAAGATCGAATCCTCCCTCTCCCTCGCCCGTTCCAACGCCGTGGTACGGGAGAACAACCTTGCCTCCACCCGCTTCGCCCTGGAGCGTTTGACGGGGACAGCACCCGACGTCGAGGCAATGGAGCCCCCGCTGTTTGAGGGCACCATGCCCGCAAACGAGGCGGCGGCCCTCGACTTTGCCATGGAACACAATCCTTCCCTGCGCATCGCCCTTTGCAACATCGACCAGGCCGACGCCGCCCGCAAGGCGACGCGCTCCGCCTTCCTCCCCGAAGTGGACGTAGAGCTCTCCCGCTCCTACAGCGAAGACGCCGGAGCCTACAACGGCGAAGAGGATCAGACCCGGGCCATGGCGACGGTGAGTTTCAACCTCTTCAACGGGTTTGCCGACAAAGCCGCCTATGAAAAAGGGAGCATCTCCCTGCGGCAGGAACAGCTGCGGCTCGAGGAGCTGCGCCGCGAAGTCAAGGAGGCGCTGCACCTCGCATGGAGCAGTTACGTCAAACTCAGCGAGCAGCTCAAACACCTCGAAAACTATAAAGAGTACAGCCTCAAAACCCTGACCCTCTACTCCAAGGAGTACGACCTGGGACGCCGCTCCCTGCTGGACCTGCTGGCGGCCCAGAGCGACTACATCGGGGCCAAGTCCCAGATCATCAACACCGAGTACGACATTCTCCTCGCCCGCTACCGCGTCCTCGACGCCATGGGGGTCACCGTCGTCTCACTGCTTGACGACGGCGGCAACTACTACCGCAGTGTCGGGCTCAACGCCCCGGCGCGCCAGGAGTAACGCCTTATGTTTCTCACCAATGCCGACAACCTCCGCATGGATGCCCTGCTCGACACCCTGGTGCTCTACACCAGGCTCTACCACAAACCCTTCTCCGCCGAAGCGCTGACGGCGGGGCTCCCCATCGAACCGGGCCAGGAGGCCCCGGAGCTCTTCTCCATCAACAACTCCAAAGGGCTTTTCTCCCGGGCCGCGGACCGGGCCGGGCTGAAGTCGAGCCTTATCAAACGGCCGCTGCGGCATATCTCCCCGCTGCAGCTGCCCATCATCTTGCTGCTCTCCAACCAGGGGGCCTGCATCCTCGACAGCTTCAACGCCGACCGGACCGAAGCGAAGATCATCATGCCCGCCGAAGAGGCGATCGAGCAGTGGGTCGACGTGGACGTCCTCGAGGACGAGTACCTCGGCTTCGCCTTTATGGTCAAAAAGGCCTTCGAATACTCCGAAGAGAACCAGCGGACCCTGGAGACCGACCACAAACACTGGTTCTGGAGCACCCTTTTTCTTTCCAAACGCATCTACGGCGACGTCTTCATCGCATCGATTCTGATCAACCTCTTCGTCCTGGCGACCCCGCTCTTCACCATGAACGTCTACGACCGGGTCATTCCCAACAACGCCACCGGAACTCTCTGGATGTTCGCCATCGGGGTCATCCTCGCCTACATTCTCGACGCGTCGCTGAAGTACACCCGCAGCTACCTGCTCGAAAACGCGGCGAAGAAGAGCGACGTCATCATGTCCTCCATCATCTTCGAAAAGGTAATGGACCTCAAACTCTCCCACCACCCCCGCTCCGTCGGTTCCTTCGCCAGCAACCTGAAGGACTTCGACTCCATCCGGAGCTTCCTGACCAACGCCACCATGGCGGCGGTCATCGACCTCCCCTTCGCCGTCATCTTTCTGCTGGTCATCGGCTACATCGGCGGCTCCATCGTCCTCATCCCGCTGACGGCCATGATATTCATCCTCGCCTACGCCTTCTTCATCCGCAAACCGCTGCGCGAAAGCATCGAAAGCACCCACGAAGCGGCGGCGAAAAAGAACGCCATCCTCATCGAGGCGCTGAACAACATCGAGACCCTCAAATCCCTCGGCGCTCTGGGCAAGGTACAGTGGGACTGGGAGGAGTCCACCGGGGAGATTGCCGGAAAGAGCCTGCACTCGCGGATGCTCTCCTCCTCCATCCCCACCATCACCCAGCTGCTCATCCAGCTCAACACGGTGATGGTCGTCGTCTACGGCGTCTACCTGATCGGGGAGTTCGAGCTCTCCATGGGCGGGCTTATCGCCATCGTCATCCTCACCTCCCGCACCCTCGCCCCCATGGGGCAGGCGGCCGCGCTTATCACCAACTACGAGGACACCAAGACCTCCTACGAGCGAATCAACGAGATCATCTCACAGCCGGTGGAGCGTCCCGAGGGCAAGAAGTTCGTCAGCCGTCCCGATTTCCAGGGCAAGATCGAGTTCCACGACGTCACCTTCTCCTACCCCGGTACCGACTACCCCGCCCTCAAAAACGTCACCTTCACCATCAACCCCGGCGAGCAGGTGGCGATCATCGGGCGCATCGGTTCGGGCAAAAGCACCATTGAAAAGCTGATCATGGGACTCTACGAACCCGACTCCGGTTCCATCCTCATCGACGGAATCGACATCAAGCAGATTGACCCCGCGGACCTTCGGAAAAACATTGCCTACGTCTCCCAGGACATCATGCTCTTCGCCGGGACGGTGAAAGAGAACATCATCTACCGCGCCCCCCATGCCAGCGACGGGGCGATGCTCCGCGCGGCGAAGATCAGCGGAGCCGACGAGTTCATCCGCCGCCACCCCAAAGGGTACGAGATGCCCATCGGTGAACGGGGGGCGGGGCTTTCAGGCGGCCAGCGCCAGAGCATCGGCATCGCCCGTTCCCTGCTTTTCGACACCCCCATCATCATGATGGACGAGCCGAGTAACGCCATGGACCAGACCACGGAAGCGCGGCTGCTCAAGAACCTGCACGAACACGTCAGCGACCGCACCGCCATCTACGTCACCCAGAAGATGACCCTGCTGGGCGTCGTCAACCGGGTCATCGTGATGCACCAGGGTGCCGTCTACCTCGACGGGCCCAAGGCGCAGGTGCTTGAAACCCTCAAAGGAGGCGGCGATGGCGAAGCATGAGTTCAACGAAAACGACTACGAGTTTATGCAGAGCCTCAGTGCGGCGATCCTCAACCGGACGCCGCGCAGAGTCAGCCGGGTCATCCAGATCTGGTTCGCCGCCGTCTTCATCTTCATCGTCTGGGCCTCCTTCGCCGAAGTCGACGAGATCACCCGCGGCAGCGGCGAAGTAATCCCCTTCGGCGAAAACCAGGTGATCCAGAATCTCGAAGGAGGCATCGTCGAGGCGATCGACGTCCAGGAGGGGAACCGGGTCAAAGCGGGTGAAATCCTGCTCAAAATCGGCAACTCCGAGTCCTACTCCCAGTACGCCAGCAACGAGCTGACCCTCGGGGAGCTGCAGGCGAAAGCGTATCGCCTCTACGCCGAGGCGAACGACAAACCCTTCGTCGCCGAAACGGTGGAGGACCCGGAACTGGCGTCACTCATCGAACTCGAGCGCAACCTCTACATGACCGACAAGGTACAGTTCGAAGCCCAGGACTCGGTCATCGTCCAGCAGATCGAACAGAAAAAACATGAACTCACCGAAGCGGAAAAGAAGGTCGAACACCTCGAAACCGCCCTATCTCTGGTAAACGAAGAGATCACCATGACCGAGCCGATGGTCGAGGAGGGGGTCAAATCCCGCGTCGATTTCCTCCGCCTCAAACGCGACGCCAACGACATTCACGAACGGCTGACCGCCGCCCGGCTGAGTATGCCGAGACTCCAGTCGGTCATTACAGAGTACCGAAAGAAACGGGAAGAGAACCGCCTGCTCTTCAAGAGCAAGGCCCAGAGCGAACTGGCGAAAGTCAGCGCTGAGATCGAGCGCATCAAAGCCAACAAGACCGCCCTCTCCGACCAGGTGGAGCGTACCGTGGTCCGCTCTCCCGTCGACGGCATCGTCCAGAGGCTCTTCGTCCATACCATCGGCGGCGTCGTCAAACCCGGCGAAGATCTCGTCGAGATCGTTCCCAGCGACGACAACCTCTACCTCGAAGTGAAGATCAAGCCCAGCGACATCGCCTTCATCCACCCCGGTGCCGACGCGATGGTGAAGGTCTCCGCCTACGACTTCGCCATCCACGGCGGCCTCAAGGGAACCGTCATCAGCATCAGCCCCGACACCGTCACCGACGAGCAGGGGGACACCTACTACAAGATTCACATCAAAACGGAGAAGAACTTCCTCGGCTCCCCGGAACAGCCCAAGAAGATCATCACCGGGATGACCGTCGATGCCGACATTGTCACCGGGCAGAAAACGGTGATGCAGTACATTCTCAAGCCGATTCTCAAATCGAAACAATACGTCTTTTCGGAGCGCTGACATGACCCTCGGAATCTACAGCACGGACTTTGACACGATCACCTACTGGCAAAAACAGCTGCCCGGCCGGGACGTACTGATCATCGATTCCGACGAAGAGCTCTTCGAACTGGCGCAGACGGAGCCCGACGCGCTCATCGTCGCCGATTACGATTCGGTGGCCCCACTGGTCAACCGTATGATCCAGGAGGACCGCCTGCCCGAACGCCTTGCGGTCCTTGAACGCCGGCCGGCCGTGCCGACGGGCAAGATGCTTCTGCGCCACGGCATTCGGGCCTACGGAAACGCCCGCATGGTCGAAGTCCACTTCCGGCAGCTCCTCGAGACCGTCGAAGAGGGAAAGGTCTGGATGTACCCCGAGCTGATGGCCGCCATGATCAAGGAGAGCGACCGCAAAAACCTCGCCATCGACGCCGAGCTCCTCTCCCGCCTAACCGACAAGGAGCAGGAAGTGACGCTGCTGGTGCTGGAGGGGCTGACCAACGACGCCATCGGACGGCGCATGGAGATCACCTCCCGCACCGTCAAGGCCCACCTCACCTCCATCTTCCAGAAACTCCACGTCAACGACCGCCTGAGCCTGGTCCTGCTGCTGAAATAAATACGCTGCCCCGTTTTCATTTTTCATTTTTCATTTTTCATTTTTCATTTTTCATTTTTCACCCCCCTGTACCCAGGTACAATAGCCACACCCCCCCTTTTTGTCCTAAAATAATTCCAAGACTTGTAAAAAAGGATCGATCATGGCGGATATCATCGGACACGTTACGGAAGTAGAAGGCACCTTCGTCGCCACCTCCCCGGAGGGTGAAACCCGGATTCTGGAAACCGGAGATCCCGTGTATGAGGGCGAAACCGTATCCGGGACGCCCGGCAACAGCTCCATGCACCATGTCCTCGTCAGCGTCGAGGACGCGGCGGTCAACGTCCTGGTTGCCGGCGAAGACGCCCAGCTTTTCGACGCCCAGCTTCGCCCCGTGGCATTCAGCGAGCTCGAAACCCAGAGCCAGCCCGACACCCTGGCGGTCATGCTCAAGGAGTACGGCGACATCGACGAAATCGACACCGCCGCCGGTGAGGATATCGAAGCCGTCGCTTCCAGCGAAGCGGGAGAAGCGGAATTCGATGAGCATATCGACCGCGTCGTCGACATCGAAGCCGACATGCGCGACAGCGGCGATCAGATCTACAGTGTCGAAGACTTCAACGCGCCCACGGAAGAGATGAGCGTCGCGACCGCAAGCGCCGAACCTTCGGCCGAAGCCGCCGAGGAAGCCCCGGAACCGCAAACCCCGGTGCCGGAAACGGAGGATGCGGACACCGCTCCCGACGATACCCGGCTGATCCAGCTCGGCGACGCGGCGGAAGCCGCTGCCGCGGCTCTGAACGCAGCGATCATTGCGGCTCAGGAAGCGACCGCGGAGCTGACGGCCGCCCGCCTCGAAGCCCAGAGTGACCCCTCCGCGGAGAATGTTGCACAGCTTGAAAATCTGGAAGCAGCGGCACAGGAGGCGATGAATGCGCTGATCGACGCTTCGGATGCGGCGGAAGCGGCCGTCGAAGCCGTTCAGGACGAAGCGCGTTCCGTCGGCTTGAGCGTTCCGGCCTCCCTGAGCGATGTCGCAACCGCCGTCGACACCGCTGACACGACCGAGGTCCTGCTTCAAAATGCCATGGACACTTCCCGTGCCGCGGTCGATTCCCTGATCGATGCCGCCGCGGGCGAAAGTGCGCAAGCCCTCGAAAACGCCGAGACGGCTTTCGGCGAAATCGCCCCGGCGACGGCGGAAGCCGAGGCGGCGTCAGGGCTGGCCCAAAGCGCCGCCGATGCGGCGAACGCCGCCCTGGAAGCCGCCGAACAGGCGCGCAACACCATCTACAGCTCCGACCCCGCCCTTCTGGAAGATGCGGAATCCGCCGCCGCTTCGGCGCTCGCCGGTGCAGCAGCCTATGTCTCGGCGGCGGCAGAAGCCGTCACCCAGGCGCAGGAAGCCTACACCGAAGCGACCGAAGCCGTGACCGAAGCGGCCCGGGCCGTTGACGCCGCGCAGCACGCCCTCGATCTTGCTGCCGCTGCGGGCGAACCGACCGACGCGCTCGAAACGGCCCTGACTGATGCGCAAGAGCAGTTCGAAGCGGCCCTGGAGGCCCAGGAGAGTGCCCAGGCCGCCGCCAACGCCGCCACCGCCATCCTGGTTGACGCTACAGAACTCCAGGATGCCGTCGAGACCCTGGCCGCCGCGATCGAGTCCGAGAGCGACGCCATCGTGGAAGCCGCCGATGCGGCCGCCGATGCCGCTGCCGCGACCGCTGCGGCTGCCGCCGGTGAAGCCGCTTCCGAAGCTGCGGAAGCCGATGCCGCCATCCTCGCCGCCGATGCGGCCCAGGAGGCGTCCGACGCCCTTATCTCCGCCTCCGAAAGCGCACTTGGCACCATCGATGCGGAGGATCCCGAAAGCCTTAGCGAAGCCGAAGCCGCGGCGGCCGAGGCCGTCGATGCGGCTCAGGCCTACGCCGATGCCGCCGCCGAAGCGCAGAGCGAAGCCGCCGAAGCCCTCGAAGCAGCCGAAGAAGCTGCTTCTGCCGCAGACGATGCGGTAAGCGCCGCCCAGAATGCCCTCGATACCGCCCTCGCCGCCGGGGAAGCGACCGCAGACGCGGAAGCCGCCCTTGCCGACGCGCAAGGTGAACGTGACGATGCGCTGGCCGCCGTCGAAGACGCCCAGGCCGATCTCGCCGATGCGGATGCCGAACTCGTTGCCGCCAACGCCGCACTCGAAGCCGCCAACGACCTCGCCGATGCCATCGAAGCCGGAAGCGACGCCATCGTCGCCGCACTGGCAGAGGCCGCCCAGGTTGCGGCGGAAACGGCGGAGCATGCCGCCCACTCCGCTACCGATGCCGCCATCGCCGCGGATGAGGCGATCGCCGAAGCCGAAGCCCTCCCCTCCGCCGAAAACGTGGCAGCCGCCCAGAGCGCCCAGGCGGCCGCCATCGTCGCTGCGACCGCCGCCACGGCTGCGGCTGCGGCAGCCGATACTGCCGGCGATCTTCTCGAAGCCGCCGCCACGGCAGCAGGGGAACCCGTGCCCGCTGCCGCTGCGGAGGCCCATAACGCCGCCACGGATGCCGACAACGCCGCCGATGATGCCAATCGCGCCGGTACCCTTGAACTCCCCGAAGCCGACACCACCGCTCCCGATGCCCCGGTCATTACCGGCATCGTCGACGAAACCGGCGACTACTCGCAGGTGACCATGCACGGTACGGGTTCCGAACCGGGCAACACCATCACCCTCTACGACGAGTCCGGCAGCGCCGTCGCTACGACGGAAGTCGGGGCCGACGGCTCCTGGAACATCGACATCAGCGCCCTCCCCGGCACCGGCGTCAACGACAACGAATTCTTCCGGGCTACGGAGACCGACGGCGTCGGCAACGTCAGCGCCGCCTCGGAAACGGCCCACTACTGGCATGGTACCTACTCCAATGCCGCCACCGAGTCCAGCGATGATTTTGTCCTGACCGGTGCGGGGGACGACCGCATCACCATCGCCGCGGACGACAGCAACGACGCGCTCTACGTCGACAGCGGCAGCGGCAACGATACCGTCGTCTTCAGCGGCAACCGTACCGACTACACCGTCGTGGAGAACGAAGACGGCTCCCTGAGCGTCACCGCCCCCGGCGGCGACGTCACCGTGCTGGAAAACGTCGAGAACTTCCGCTTCGACGACAACAGCTACGACACCGCGTCGCTGCTCGATACCGCGGCGGAGCGGGTCGATCTCGCCTTCGACATCGGTACGGCGGAACCGGTGTTCTCCGCCGTATCCGTCATCGACAATGCGGCCAATGCCGAAGCGGGCATCTACGAACGCGGCGGCAGCTACTTCCAGATGCAGGAGAGCGGTCAGGTCGACGTCGCCGCCCTGCGGGAGATGGGGTACACCATCGACTCCGACGGGCACTTCTTCGTCATCGACGAGGATCGGCCGAAAACCCTGGTCGAACAGGAGCTGACCCGTGACATCACCCGGGTCGTCGACGCCGAACCCATTATGATGACGGCCACCGAAACGACAACCTACACGGCCCTCGGTGACGAGCATATCGAAGCGGGCGATTCGCTTGCCCGCCGCGATTCGCAAAGTTTCGACTTCGAGGAACCGACGTCGAACATCGAAATCGCGTTTAAAAACTTTGACAGCGGCACGTCGCGCATCTCCTTCTATGACGCGGACGGAAACCAGCTCGGCGATACGATCAATCAGTCCCATACCAACGGGGCCCGGGGTTACCCGGTTCCCGAAGGCGCCACAGGCGTCACCGTGGAGAACTGGTCCGACCAGGACAACTTCACCGTCGAATCCCTCTCCTACCGCGGTCCTTCCAGTGAAGTCACCGTCGAGGCGGGCGGGCTGATCCCCGACCTCGAAGCGATGGAGGCGGCGGGCATCACCTGGAGCGAAACGGAGTCCCAGACTCTGGTCCAGAGCGCCGACATCACCGATATCGGTGACGTCGGAAACAACCAGGTCGACGGTTTCAACCCCGAAGACCACGAACTGAGCCAGGTCTTCGACTTCGGAGCGGAACTGGCCAACCGCCAGGTGAGCATCACCGTGGAGATGGAGGTCGAGGGGAGCTGGGACAACAACGCCACCAGCACCAACGACTACTTCAGCGTCAGCGCCAACGGCCAGGAGGTCGATGTCAACTACTACTCCTCCAACAGCCGTACATCGACCTACGAGTCCGAGGAGGTCACGACCATCTCTTCGCGCGGAACAACGGTCACCTACGAATATGACGTCTATCTCGACGAAAACGGCCAGGTGCAGCTCGACTTTATGGTCGCCTCCACCGCGACCGACGAAGTCGTCAACGTCCGCAACATCGAAGTCGCCTACGAAGGACAAAGCGGCTGGGTCCGGGAGGTCACGGAGACCAAAACCTATACCCAAAGCGTCCTGGTCGACGCCCCGGCCCAGGAGGTCGCGGCTTCGGAGATTCCCGGCGGCGTGCCGATGGTACTGCAGGAGGTTCAGGTCGAGCCGATCATGACCGAACAGGATGTCATTACCGGATACGAATACCCCGTTGACATTACCGCCTCCTCTACCGACGCCGACGGCAGCGAGCTGCTCTCCGCCGTCACCCTCGACGGCCTCCCCGACGGCAGCCGGCTTGCCGGTGCCGGAGTAGACGGCAACAGCGTCGATCTTAATCTTCTCGATGAGAATGATCCCGTACGCATCGTCAGCGACCGCGAACTGGGCGCCGACGAACTCGAAGGGGTCAACGCCAGCATCACGTCAACGGAGATCGGCGGGGATACGCTGAGTACCACGGCATTCGGAGAGGGTGACGACGTCTTTGCATTCGGCGGCGATACCGAAGGGGCCTTCGACCTGGGTGAAGGGTTCGACACCCTGGTCGTCACCGAACCGACCGTCGACTTCGGGTCGATCGGCAGCGAATTTGCGGGGGTCGAGCAGATCGACCTGACCCAAAGCGGTCAAAACAGCATTCGTCTGAACGTCGAGGACGTCCTCGACATGACCGGCGATACGGAAAATCACACCATCCGCATTACCGGGACCGACGAAGACGAAGTCGACCTCAACCCCGACGAATGGACCCAGGGCGACTCTACCGAAGAGGGGTTCACCAACTACACCGCCAACGACGACCCGACCGTCACCCTGCAGATCCAGGACGACATTAACATCGGAGAGTTCTAGTCTACTCCGCCGGCAGCGCCACCGCGTTGTAGTAGTAGCGGTTGAGATCAAAGAGGCCCCAATCTTCGGGGTCCTCCTCCTCGAACCGTTTCTGGAACCAGTCGAACGCCTCCCAGAAACGAGGGTTCTCCCTCCCTATCCCGTACCGAAACAGCCGTATTTTCTCTTCGGGGCTCCCCGTGTAATTCGCCAGCAGTTCAAAGAACTCCGGCAGCTGCGACGCTTCGACCTCCAGGAAGAAGTTGGGGTAGGAACCGATAAATCCGGGGATGAAGTCCGCCGTATCTTTCGAAGGGTCCAGCCGGGCGTGTTCGCGGAAGAGAAAATCGACGTTGTCATGCCATCGGTTGACGACGATGGAGATAACCCTGTCACGGCCGCCGGGGACCTTGATGCGGAGATAGGCGAGATTGGAGTTGTAGTCGTTGATTTCCCGGACAAAGGCCGTCCCCGGCAGGGAGATGGCGCGGAAAGCCTGAATGTAATCGTCCGTAGTCTCGTAGCGCTCCGGGAGCCGCGGCAGCGCTTCATCGGCATGAAAGTAGTTCACCGGGTCAAACCCGATTCCCGTCTCGGGAAGCAGCCGTTCGGCCACGACTTTTTCGACCAGTTCACGCTTAACGGCATCGGTACGGAAATCGACCGTGGAGGGCATCGTGGCGAGGCGGTAGTCACCATTGTCCCCGGTCGAGGAACCGACGTACCAGGAGGCGAAGGTCTCCCGGCGCCGCTCCAGGGGAAGGAAGTTGGTAAAGTAGCTCTCCCCCTCGATGCGCAGATTGTCCATGTAGCGCCGGATGTTGGTCTGGTGTCCCAGGTTGCCGTAGACGTCGAAACCGGCAACCAGGGCGTAGTAGATGCGTTCGAAAAGCGGGTAGTCGATGACCCAGAGCGTCCGGGGAAGGTCCCCCAGCAATCCCCTGTGGACCGATGCACTGTCGAAGTGACGGTAGACGGTCAGCGCGGGGGCGTCCTGAGGACGCTCCCCGCCCCAGATGGCTTCCATCCCCAGCCCTTCGGAATAGACCTCGCTATAGAGCTGCTGACGGGCGGCATAGAACGCCTGGGCCCGCTCTTTGTAACGGTCGCTGAAGGTACGCCACAGCGCCACGTCGTTGCCAGACTCGATGGGCATGCGGAGGTTTTCCGCCTGTTCGCTGATAAAGAGCGGACGCTGCACCGCCAGGTCGTGAGCGGGGTCCATGAACATCACCCAGAAGTGGTCGTGGATGACGTTAAGGGCGATCTGCCCCTTGCAGACCGGGCCGCGGATGAAGGTCATGATGATGTAGTGACTGTTATCCAGCAGGAACTGATAGCGCGACCGGACCGGAATCTGACCGAAAGTGACGAAAGGGTTAGCGCTGTCCACCGGGTCGTAACCGACACGGTGGGGGGTTTCGATCCACTCCGGCTCGATGAAGAGCGCGTTGAACCGGTCCAGCACGTCGTCGTCGAGACGGAAAACCATATGGGTCTTGTGGACGATGGTGCTGTGGATTTTCCGGAAACGGTAGTAGACGGGTTCGGGTCCCGGGTCATCGAAAGGGCGCACCGTGGGGATGATCTCGATGGGCTCGCCGGGAGCGGTCATGGAACGGATCAGTTCATAATACTCCCCGGGAGCCGTTCCGAAACGGATATGGGCCAGATAAAGGTGTTCATAGAGATAGCGGGCGGTCATGGCGTGCTTCGCGTCGCCTTGGTTGAAGAACGCTTCCCACTTCGAAATCTCCGCCGCGGCCGCCATCGAAGGCGCGGTCAACTTCGCCTGCTGCGTCGCGTCGGGGCCTTTGGCACCCTGCTGCAGCCATGCCGCGACGGTGCGAAACTCCTCTTTTGTAAGCGGGGGAAACCCGTAGGGCATGCCGTAGTTGGGGTGTGCGTCGAGAAACTCCCCCAACTCCTCGCGTTCCCGGGCACAGGTCAGGTCGTCGGATTCGGGGTAGTACTCCCCCCGGCTGACGGGATGGCGCATCTTGTGATCGAGCAGCTGCAGCATAATCGAATCGTTGTAGCCCCGGGGCGCGTCGTTGCCGGTCACGCTGAAAAATCCCTTTTCCCGCCACTCCGAAGTCGTCATGGCGTCGTAAAAGAGTCGGGTCGGATCCATCGCCTTGAGCCGTTCGGCGTTATAGACCGTCTCTTTGCTGCCGCCGCGTTCGAGCCCTTCGAAGGAGCTGAGCTTGAGCTGGCAGGGGGAGTTGTAGCAGGAGTGGCAGCTGACGCAGCGCCGATCGAGGATGGGTTTGACCGAAGCGAGGTAGTCGATCTTCTGATGGGCCGTCTCCACACGGACCGGGGCCGGAGGCGTCGTACCGCATCCCCCCAGGACCAGCACTGCCGCCGCCGCTAACGTTCCCCACCATCCCTTCATCGTGACCCTTTTGCTTCAAATATGGTTCACAGTCTATCATAGCTGACGTATGAAGGGTATAATAGCGTCATGCAGATACGAGAACTCGCCCTGACAGAGCTCGACGTCGCCTACGACGTCATAAAAGAACTCCGTACCGAATTGAGCTACGACGATTTCGAAGACCTGGTCTACGCCATGCGCCACCAGGAGTACAGACTCTACGGCATCTTCGAGCACGACGCACTGGTCACCTGCGCCGGGGTCTGCGTCCAGGTCAACCTCTACTGGAAACGCCACCTCTACGTTCACGACCTCGTCACCCGGGCCACCCATCGCGGCCGCGGCTACGGCAGAGAGATGCTCGCCTACCTCCAGGACGTCGCCCGGATGTTCAACTGCACCCGCATCGCCCTGACTTCGGGGCATCAGCGCCGTGACGCCCACCGGTTTTACGAGGCGAACGGTTTTGCTTCCGTCTCCGCCGCCTTCGTCAAACCCCTCTGAAGCCGCTTACGAACGCAGGCCCTCCATATACCACTCCGCATAGGCGTGCCGGATCATGCGGTTCGTCTCCGAACGGTAACGGCTGCTCTCGTGTTTGTGGCAACAGCTGTTGCAGCGGGTTAGAAATGACGCCAGGGTTGCCACACCGTCGCGTTTTAGCGATGCTCTTTTCCGGTAACACTCCCAGAGGCTGCAGGGTTTCATTGTCAAAAGCTCCTCATATCGTTACGACGCTTTAGGGTCGGATGGAGCAGTATAGCACGCCGGATGGGTTAAAACCAGCCGTTTTGATGATAATTTAATCATTTTCTTCGTCTGACATCGGATTGACACAATTATAAGAAAATGTTATTTTTGTAAAGTTATGTTTTCTTTCTAAAGTGCACAGGTTGATGCGTTATGAAGGCAAGTTAAGCGAAATGGATTTGCGAAATTCAATAGGAGGTGGCGGACACGCCGAGATTCGAACTCGGGATACCCGTAAAGGTATGCACCCTTAGCAGGGGTGTGGTTTCAGCCTCTCACCCACGTGTCCAGTGCTTAAAAAAGAATGAGATTATACAGACGGGTAGATAATATCCAACTTAAAAAGAGCAATTCCGGGCGCGGCCCGGAATCATCCCCGCGTCAGATGGCGGGGCTGTGCTGCGCCGTATCTTTCATGATGCGTTCGAGCAGTTTCTGCAGCGGAGCCGCGACGGCATCGTTGTTCGCCTTCGCTTCGGCGATCTTCTCCTTGAGTTTGACGACGATGTCGATCTTCTCCATAACCGTTTTCATTTCTCCTCCTTACAGGGAATTCGCCCATTCCCAGCAAGTGCCATTCCACTCCCGTTCCTAGCTGTAGGGAACGCTCAGCTCCAGCTGGCTTTTGATCTCGTAGCTCAGCGGTTTCAACCGGGCGACGTCGGCATAGCCGACGCTGCGGTACGCGCCGTCGAGGGCGCTGAAATAGGCTCTGTAAGCGTCAAGATACTCCATCAGCGGGGCTTCCATCTCTTCGTCGAGGTAGAGTTCGGTAATGATCACCGTCACCGAAACCCATTTCTGCTCGAACGCCTTCACCAGGCGGGCGTCGGGGCGCTTGACGAAGCGGTTCTTGATCTTCCCGAGATCGCGCCACTCGTTCAGCAGCTCCCGCAACCCGATGCTCGTCAGCCGTTTGTTGAACGTCGGCAGTTCCCGCAGCAGCTGCGTATAGCGGTCGTTCAGGTCCGGCGCTTTCGTCTTCAGAGTCTCCCCGACCCGGCTGACCAGGCGCTCATAGACCCCCAGGTTTTCCCGGAGCTGCCGCTTTTCGGACTCGGAGATGGTGAGCACGGCGACCCGGTTCTTGATCTGGAGCATCTCCGTACGGTAGCGCCCCATCTTGTCGTATTCGCCCCGCTTGACGATGTCGTTGGCGTCACTGACGTTCTGGCGGAAACTCTCGTGAATCGCGGCACGTTCCGAACGCTCCTGCGGGCGCTCCGAACTGAAGATGCCCGCATGCAGCGTCGCTAGAAAAGGGAGTAATAGAATAAGTATTTTCATGGGTTCCGTCCTTTCGGTCGGAACTATATTAGGCAGCGGATACGGGAGGATTACGAAGCGGTGTCAGATTCGGGTGAGAATCGCCTCGACCACGGCGGCGGGGTCTTCGGCTTTGTAGACGGGGCGGCCGACGACGATGAAATCGACCGACGCCTCCTTCGCTCCCTCCACCGTGGCGACGCGCTGCTGGTCCCCGGCATCTTCGCCGAAGGGGCGGATGCCCGGGGTCAGGGTGACAAATCCCGGGGCAGTCACGCGTTTGATGGAAGCGCTCTCGAAGACGCTGCAGACGACTCCGTCGAGGCCGCTCTCGTAAGCGTCTTGCGCAAAGCGGTCCGCCTTCTCGGCGATGGGAGTGCCGTAGACGGCTCCGAACTCCGCTTCGTCGAAGGAGGTGAGCGCCGTGACCGCCAGTACCAGGGGGCGGCTCTCATAGGGGGCGAGCCGCTCCATGACGGTCCGCATCGCCCGTTTCCCGGCGCTGGCGTGGACGTTGAACATGTCCACCCCGAGTCCCATGATGGACTCGGCGGCATCGGCCATGGTGTTGGGGATGTCGTAGAGCTTGAGGTCCAAGAAGATGCGGAACTCCGGGTTGAGGGCCTTGATGGCGTCGATGAAGGGTTTGCCGTCGCGGATGTAGGAGCGGAGACCGACTTTCAGCCAGACAGGGTAGGCCCGGATCTTTTCGACCAGCTCCAGGTTTTCTTCCATGCTGGGAAGGTCCAGCGCCACGCAGAGTTCCATACTCGCCCTTTATCGAATGAGGTGCGAAAGTATAACGCAGGGCCGTTTAAAGTTCCCGGAACGCTCAGAGCGAGCAGGCGCTTCCGACCCGGTAGCGGGTGAGTTCGCGTCCCTTGGTATCGATGATGTGCACCGCGCAGGCGAGGCAGGGGTCGAAACTGTGGACGACCCGCAGCACCTCCAGGGGTGATTCGGGGTCCGCCAGGGTGATTCCGACCAGCGACTCCTCGTAGGGTCCCCGGACCCCCTCGGCATCTTTCGGCGAGGCGTTCCAGGTAGTCGGAACCACCGCCTGGTAGTTGGCGATCTTCGCCTCCTCGATGCGCACGAAGTGCGAAAGCACACCCCGGGGAACCTCGAAGATTCCCCGCCCCTTCGCCTCCGGAGGAAGCTGTTCGAAGACATATTTCGTCCAGGTCTCTTCGTCGTAGTACTTGATGTTCTCGATCAGGTCGCTGCAGAAGTCGAAGATGTATTCGCAGCAGACCTGCGCCTCCACGGCACGGGCGGCGTTGCGCCCCAGGGTGGTGGAGAAGTCCATGAGCTCCATCCCGGTCGCGTCCATGAAGCGCTGCATGTAGGGCGTGATCACCTTCGAGCCCTTGACGTAGCCGATGAGCATGCGAGAGAGCGGCCCGACTTCCATCGGCCTGCCTTTGTAGCGCGGTGCCTTGACCCAGCTGTATTTGCCCTCGGTCTTCAGGGTGCCGTCTTCGTTCAGGTCGGTGTAGAAAGGTTCCGTCGTCTCCTCGTAGGGCGAGGCCGGCGCCTCGTCGGCGTACCAGGAGCGCGACGCTTCCTCGGTGATGTAGGCGTCGTCGAAGGTTTCGACCGTCTCGAAGTCGTGGCCGTAGACGACCCCGCCTTCAAAGAGCGTTCCCGCCTGGCCGAAGCGGTAACCGCCGACGGCCATGAAATTTCCGCTGCCCCGGCCGTGGCCCGCCTTGATCTCGCCGCCGTAGGCCCGTACCGCCATCTTCATGTCGGGGATGTAGGCCCGTTCGATGAAGTCCCGGGTGTCCTTGAGGATGAACATGAAGTCATTGAGGCGCTGGGGGTTGAGCATGTCCGCCACGCTGGTCACCCCGCCGACGACAAGGTTCTGGGGGTGGGGGGTCTTGCCGGCGAAGATGGCGACCGCCTTGCTGAGCTCGCGCTGGACCCGAAGCGCCTCGAGGTAATGGTTCATGTGGATCAGGTTCTGTTCCGGGGTGAAGCGGTAGGCCTTGTGGCCCCAGTAGCCGTTGGCGAAGAGCCCCAGCCGCCCCGCCTTGACGAAGGAGGTGAGTTTGTCCTTGACGGCGCTCAGGTGCCCCGGCGAGACCCGGTAGGGGTACTCGTGGAACTCCCGCGCCGCTTCCACCGCCTCGCCGGGGTCCGCCTTGAGGGCGCTGACCACGTCGACGTAGTCGAGGGAGTGGAGGTGGTAGTAGTGGACGATGTGATCTTGCACGAAAAGCGCCAGGGTCACCAGGTTGCGGACGATCTCGGCGTTTTTCGGCAGGGGAATCGCGTAGGCGTCCTCCACGGCGCTGATGGAGGCGCGGTAGTGCACGTTCGTACAGACCCCGCAGATGCGCTGGGCGATCAGCCCGGCATCTCTGGGATCGCGTCCCTTGAGGATGGTCTCGATCCCCCGGAAGAGCTGTCCCGAAGCCCACGCCTCGGTCACCGTGTTGTTCTCGTCGACCTCCACCTCGATGCGCAAATGCCCCTCGATCCGCGTGATCGGATCGATTACGATTTTTTTAGTGCTCATGAATTTCTTCTCCTTCACCCTCGGGCAGCGGTCGGTTATTGGCATAGAGATCGAAGGCGATTTTGCCCTGGCCGCAGGCGAAGCAGCCGTGCCCCGCCTGGACCGGCCAGGAGGTCCCTTCGTTGAACTTGACCAGCGAACAGTTCAGGTCGGCGTAGGGGCCTTTGCACCCCATCTTGAAGAGGCACCACCCCTTCTTCGCCCCCTCGTCGCCCCACTCCAGGACGAACTCGTCGAGGTCGTAGTGGCCCCGGCGTTCGCAGTTGTCGTGGACCCGGAAGCCGTAAGCCCATTCGGGGCGGTTCATGGCGTCGAGTTTGGGGAGTTCGTCGAACATGATGTAGTGCAGCAGGGTGCCGACGATGTTGACCGGGTTGACCGGGCAGCCGGGAAGGTTGATGATGTCTTCGCGCCCCAGCGCCTCGGCGACTCCCACGGCCTCCGTCGGGTTGGGCGCGGCGGCGACGACGCCGCCGTCGAAGGCGCACGATCCCACCGAGATGACCGCGGCGGCCTTTTCGGCGGTGCGTTTGAGCAGCTCCAGCCCCGTCTCCCCTTTGGGACCGATGCGGAGAAACTTGCCATCAAGCCCGAGGGGGATGGCCCCCTCGACCAGGAGAATGTAGCGCCCCGCGTCTTTTTCGAGGACCGCGTCGAGGGCGTGTTCGGACTGGTCCCCCGCCGCCGCCATGAGCAGTTCGTGATAATCAAGGGAGATGTAGTTGAGAATCAGGTCGTCTACTTTGGGGTGGGAAGATTTGATGAACCCTTCCGAGTTGCCCGTGCAGTCGGAGAGCTCGAGCCAGACGATGGGGATCTTGTTGAGTTGTTCGACGCCGCGGTCGACCAGCGGTTCGAAGTCGGGATGCAGCCGCATGGAAGCGGTGATCATGGAGACCCAGCGGTTGTACTCCCGGTTCATGTCGAAGGCTTTGATGGCTTCTTCGAGATTCTCCCCGCTGATCTGGTTTTTGGGGTGCAGGGTATTGAACTTGTCGATGCGCTTCTGTACCTTCTCCAGCTCCGCCGCCCGGGCCGCGGCTTCGCGCTCGGCCTTGAGACGCGCCGCCTCTTCGGGGTCGACGGGGGTCTCGGCGATGATCTTGACGACGTCGTGTTTGCAGCGTCCGCAGACCCGCCCCGCTTCGCTTAGCGGCTTGAGGTCGGCGAAGCTCTCGACGCAGTTCTCCTTGATGAGCTCCACCAGGTCGAGTTCGTAGGTGCTGGCACAGCTGCAGATCAGTTTGCCCCGTTCGCTGACGAGACGGTTGGAGTAGAAGAATTCCGGATCGACCCGCTCCTCGCGCTCCATCATCCGTTTGAGGGCCATCACGTCGATGTTGGTGTTGATGCCGATGAAACGGACCAGCCGGTCGTCGTTGGTGATGTAGTGGTCGATGCGTCCCTCTTTTTTCGAGGAGATGACGATCTCCTCGTTTTCGGGGTCTTTGGGATCGTACCGGGTCGAGGTGACGTCTGCGAGGAGGAAGCTGCCCACCTTGAGGCCGTCGATGGTAACGAAGTCGCTGAACCCTTCGTGTTCCTCCCCCAGCATCGCGGCGATGGCCGCGTCGGCCTCCAGGGTACACTCCTTCACCCGTCCGGCAATGTAACCGTCGCGAAGCTGCGCCACCTCCCCCACGGCGTAAACGGAGGGGTCGGAGGTGCGCATCCAGGGGTCGACGAGGATCCCCCGGTCCATCTCCAGCGCATCACGGACGAAATCGGCGCTGGGGCTGATCCCCACCCCGAAGATGAGGAAAGGGTTCTCGATGGTGCGGGACTTCATCACGATGCGGGTGATGGTGTCCCCCTCGATCTCCTTGTCGACGATCTCCTCTTCGAGCAGAATCTCCACCCTCGGGTCCGCCTCCTCGTAAATGCGTTTCATCATCGCCACCGCGGAGGGGGTCATCGCCTTGTCGTAGAGGTGCACCCCCCGGGAGACGAGGTAGATCTTCTCCGGCCCTTCCATCGTGCAGAGTGTGTCGAGCAGCTCCAGGCCGATGGGACCGACCCCCATCATCACCACGTTGCGTCCCGCCATGCGCCCGGCGATGCAGGCGCTGTCCTCGGCGCTGCGGAAGGTCGCGACGTTTTTAAGCCCGTCGATGCCGAAAAGGGTCCGGGGGCGCGATCCGGTGGCGATGACCAGCACGTCGTACGAGAAGGCGGAGCTGCGGGTGTAGACCCGCTTCGCCTTGGTATCGACCTGCGACACTTCGGCGTTGAGTTCGAGCTTGATACCCGAGGGGAGCTCCAGGGCAATCTCCTCGATGCTTGCCGACCCGTTGACCAGGGCGCAGAGGTGGATGCGGTCGTAAGGCGGGTACGGCTCTTTCGAGACAATCAGCACCTCATGCTGCGGTGCTTTCTCTTTAAGGCTCTTGGCCATGTAGGCGGCGACGATGCCGCCTCCGACGATGACGATTCTCATGGGGAACTCCTGAATCGGATTGGGTATATCATAGCGCAATTTGACAGGCGGCAAGGTTACACCCCGCCGCCGCATCCTCCCTTTGCGGCATCACCCCTCGGAAGGGGGTGGTTTCAGGACGGACTTCTTCGCCGCCTTGGCCGCCTTGTACGCCTCCCGGCTCTGTCGGCACGCCGCCTCCCAGGCGAACCACGCCTCGTTGGCGCCTGCTTCTTTCAGGGCGCAGGAGGGTTTCGTTTCGCTCTGCCAGAGGGCCTCTTCGGGCTTCGGACAGGCCCGCACGCACTCCCCGCAGTAGATGCAGAGCCAGGGGTTGTAGCGGTACTCCTTGGTGCCGTCCTCGTTCTGACGGAAGAGGATCGCCCCCGGCGGGCAGACCTTCTCGCACTTGTCGCAGAAGATGCAGTGTTCGGCGTCGTACTCGATGAGCCCCCGATACGCTTCGGGCAGTTCCATCGGTTTTGCGGGATAACCGACGGTATGGACCGGGCGGAAAAGGTTCAGCAGCGCTTCGAGGATCGATTTGAACATCGCCGCCTCCTACTTCGCCGTGCACGACATGCAGGGGTCGAAGGAGGCGAGGATCGCCGGGGCGTCGGCGTACTCGCTTCCCTTGAACACCTCCATCATCGCCGGGATGCCCGAGAAGGTGGGGGTCTTGATCCGCACCCGTTCGAGGAGATTGGTACCGTTGCCGCGAACCAGGTAGAAGAGTTCTCCCCGGGGCGCTTCGAGGCGCACCACCGCTTCGCCCCTGGGTTTGCCCTTCACTTTTTCGAGGATCTCTCCCCGGGGCAGGTTGTCGACGATGCGGCGGCACATGGCGATGGCGTTGTCGATCTCCCGCAGCCGGACGATGTTGCGCCCGTGGATGTCCCCCGTCGTCTCAAGCACCATCTCGTAGCCGATGTCCTCGTAGGGGAAGTCGCCGCTCTCCGCCCGCACGTCCGTCGCCAGCCCCGCCGCCCGGGCCAGCGGTCCCAGGGCGTTGTAGGTATAGGCGTCATCGAGGCTCAGCGCCCCCACTCCCCGGTAGCGCAGCGACAGGGACCAGTTGTTCTCGAAGCGCTCCCGCAGCCGCGCGATGCGCTCCGAAAGGGTCGCGAGATTGCGCCGTACCAGGTCGGCCAGCTCCGGGGTCAGGTCGCGGTTCACGCCGCCGACGGCGATGAAGTCGAACTGCACCCGGTTGCCGCTGATCGCTTCCTGCACGTCCATGATGAGCTCCCGGTCGGCCATGATCTGCATGAAGAGCGCCTCGAACCCGGCGTTCTCCGCCGTGTGGGAGAGGCAAAGCATATGGGAGTGGATGCGGTCGAGTTCGACCATCAGCATCCGAAGGTACTTGATGCGGTCGTTGGCCTCGAACCCCAGCAGCTTCTCCACACCCAGCGTGTAGGAGAGGGAGTGGGTGATGGCGCAGAGGCCGCAGACCCGGGCGACGACGTACCCGACCTGCTTGAACTCGAAGTTGCGGGTACAGGAGAGTTCGACGCCGCGGTGGACGAACCCCACGTCGGCGTCGACCCCGACGATGGTCTCGTTTTCGCACTCGAACCGGAAGCGGATCGGTTCGAGGAGGGAGATGTGCTGGGACCCCAGGGGGATCTGTACGGTCTTTTTCACGACTCGCTCCTCAAAGGATGCGGCAGGGAGTCGTCGTCGAGGTAGAGTCCCTTCGCGGCGCCGGCCACCTTCAGCCCGAACATGTCGACGATCTCCCGCTCCCCGAGAAAAGCCGAGGGGATCAGCGAAACGACGGAGGGGACCTCCGTCTCGTAGTCGCTCAGGGCGTAGTAGATGACGACCTCGTCCTTCGCGCCGTACCGGGAGAAGATCCACTGCAGTTCGATCCTCCCCTCCCCCAGGTCGACGCCGTTGACGGTCAGAAAGTGCCAGGCACGGGGATCGTAAAAGGTGCCGAGATCGTCCAGCAGCGTTCCCAGGGTCGTTTCAATCTTCGTCATGTTTCACCTTTGTCGCCATCTTGAGACGGCTGAGTTTCTGCCCGACGGTCTCGATGGAGCCGAAGAGGCGGAAGGGAGTCTCGATCTCCCGGCTTTTGGCTTCGAGAATGTCGCGGGCCTGCACCAGCGCGTCGATGATAAGCTGGGGCGTCGCCGCGCATCCGGGAACGTAGACATCGACGGGGATGTAGCGGTCGATGCCGTCCTCGACGTTGTACATCCCCCGGAAGACCCCGCCCGTCGCCGTGCATGAGCCCACGGCGATCACCACCTTGGGCTCGGGGATCTGGCTGTAGAGCTCCACCAGCCGCTCGCGGCTGCGGTAGGTCACCGGCCCCGTCACCAAGAAGACGTCGGACTGCTTCGGGTTGCCCGTGTTGATGACGCCGAAACGCTCCAGGTCGAACTTCGGTCCCAGGGCGGCGAGGATCTCGATGTCGCAGCCGTTGCAGCTTCCGGCGTTGTAGTGCAGAATCCAGGGGGATTTCTTACGACTCGGGGCAAAGAACTTCATAGCAGTATCCATACAAGGTTGATGACGGCCGCCGTCACCGCGACCTTGTAGACGATGCCGAGCATCTGATCGGTACGGACCCGGGCCGTGGCGTTGTCGACGAGGTTGACCAGCAAGAAGGCCCCCGCGACCAGCAGGGCCCCGAGCCAGTGCGACGCCCCGCCGAAGAGGTAAACGAAACCGTAGATAAAGAGGTACTCCATAAAGCGGGCCATGTACAAAAACTCGTAGAAGAGCCCGCTGTATTCCACCTCCACCCCGCCGACAATCTCCTGGTGCGCCTCGACGACGTCGAAGGGGGACTTTTTGACCTTGATGGGGATGATGATCAGCAGCGCCGCGAAGAGCAGCGGCATCTGCGCCAGATACCCCCCGCCCTCCAGAATGGTCCCGATGTCGAAACTCCCCGCGCTCAGGTAGAAGCCCACCGCCACCAGCACCAGCACCGGTTCGTAGGCGACCAGGGCCAGCAGCTCCCGGTTGGCCCCTACGTGCGAGTACGGCGACGCGACGCTGTAGCCCGCCAGAACCAGCACGATGAGCGCGAAGAGGTGCAAGAAGATGATATAGAGCAGATTCCAGCCCGAAAAGAGCGCCCCGACACAGAGCCACAGCAGCGCGAAGTGGGCCACCGCCAGCAGGGCGTGGGTGCCGTGAACGACCAGGGTACGCTTCTCCATCAGCTTGAACATGTCGTAGAAGGGCTGCAGCAGCGGCGGCCCCTGGCGCCGCTGCATCCGCGCCCGAAGCACCCGCTCCGCCCCGTAGACGAGTCCGCCGAGCAGCGGCGCGGTGACGATCCAGAACCAGGTCATTAGAGCACCCCCGCGAAGAGGATCGCGCCGAACATCGCCCCCGCGAGCCAGTAGATCCCCCGCCGTAGCGTCGTACCGGGAGCGAAGTAGACCAGGGCCGCATCAAACCCCTCCTTCTCGCCGCAGTGGTATGGCGGGCTCCGGTCGAAACGCTCCGTCAGCCGCATCAGTCCCGGCAGCAGCGCGACCAGCAGCAGCGGCAGCGCCAGCAGCGTCGGGTTGCCCTCGGAGCCGATCACCACGAAGAGCGCCGCCCCGGCCAGCGTCAGGAACACCAGCAGCCACAGCGGCACGGCGAAGGCGGCGGGAAGCGCTTCCTTCTCCCGCCCGTTTACGTCCGAAGGCTGCGAAAGCAGCGCCGAAGCCACCTTGAAATAGAGCAGCACCAGCAGCGTGCTCCCCACCACGATCCCCAGCAACACCGCCAGCAGCCAGGGGTGTTCTTTGAGCTGCGACGCGACCGACGCGATGGCAAAGAGCTTGCCCATGAAGAGCCCGAAGGGCGGCAGGGTCAGCGAAACGAATCCGAAAAGGATGAAGCCGACGCTTTTGGACGCCCGGCCCACCAGCCCCTTCATCGCCTCGATATCTTTGACATGGTGCAGCTTCTCCACCACGCCCGCCGCCAGGAAGAGCAGCGCCTTGGAGAGGGCGTGGAAGACCAGCAGCGCCTGGGCGAGCACGGTACTCTGGGCATCCCCGACGGCGGCGAGGCTCATCATCAGGCCCAGCAGCGCCACGGTGGAGTAGCCGAGAATCTCCTTGAAGACCGAACGCGAGAGCGCCAGGTAGGAGGCGGCGACGAAGACCCCAGCGCCGAGCAGGGCCAGCAGCATCCCCACGGCGCTTCCCGCAAGGGCCGGAGAGAGTTTGAGGATCAGGTAGGGGGCGATCTTCACCATCGCCGCCGAGTGAAGCATCGCGCTGACCGGGGTCGGGGCGACCATGGCCCCGAGCAACCAGCCATCGAAGGGGAGCGAAGCCCCTTTGACCAGGGCCGCGATGCTCACAAGGGCCACGGGAAGCAGTGCATAGCCTCCCCCCGCCGCCAGCACTTCCGAAAAGGTCGAAGCGCCGAAACCCCCGATGGCGGCCAGGGTCCCCAGCAGGATCGCGACCCCGCCGACCTGGTTCATCCAGAGTGCGCGCAGGGCGTTGGCCCGGGCGATCTCGTCGTTACGGAATGCAATCAGCAGGTAGGAGGCCAGGGTCGTCATTTCAAAAAGGAAGAAGAAGAGCAGCAAGGAGTTGGCGACCACCACCGCATTCATCACCGACAAAAAGAGCAGGAGGTAGCCGACAAAGAGGCGGCGGCGGAGCGGGGAGACCGCTTCGCGGGCCATGTATCCCAGGGCGTAAAAGACGATGATGCCTCCCACGACGTTGATGACCGGGAACATCAGCCGGGAGAGACCGTCCAGAACGATGGGCGCGGCGGCGGTTTCGGGCAGGATCGCCTCCGCCCAGCCGTAGAGCAGCAGCTGCGCCGCGGCCAGCACGATCACCCTGCGGTCGCCGTAGCGTCCCCCCTGCTGCACGAAGTAGAGCAGCAGCGCGACGTCGGCGAAGATGAGAAGCGTTTCGGCGGAATGGGAGAGGCCGTAGTACCCGACGGCGGAGGGTTCCAGCGCCATCCCGAGGGAAAGAAACGCAAGGAGCGCGACCGTACCCCCGACCAGAAGGTACTGCAGGCGCTCCCATGGAAGGATGAAAAGCAACAGGGCCGCCGCAGCGGGCAGGATCATCAGGGCGTGAACCGATGCCATCGTCTCTCCCTTTCTCTATCTCCGATGATTATAGCACAGGCAATCTGCGTGAAGATTACGGCGGGGGCACAAAAAAGCGTCAGCGGCGTTACGCGCTTCGGCCCCGCCTCCGGTTGATCAGGTAGATCGCCGCCGTACTGACGCTGCCGCCCACAAGCAACCAGACCGAAGGACGTTCTCCCAGAATCAGGTAGCTGGCCACCAGGGCGCTCAGGGGTACGAGGAACATGTACGAACTCGCCGCTCCCGATCCCAGACGGCCGGAAGCGACGAAGAAGATCGTCGAAGCCACCGTCTGTCCCAGGATTCCCAGGTAGAGGACCGGTCCCCAGAACTCCCACCCCTGTTCCAGCGCGCTGCCGATACCGTAGGGAAGCGCCGCGAAGAACATGACGACCGTGGCGACGGCGGAGAGCAGGAAGGAGTAGTGAACCGGATCGAGATGGAGATGGGACTTCTGGCTGAAAAGTGTCAATACCGCCCAAACCAGGGCGCTGAGTACAAACAGGAGGTCTCCGGCATGCAAGGCGGCGGGGTGCCACAGTTCGAGCATTATCGCGCCGCCGACCAGGCCCCCGGCCAGACCGATCCACTGGCTACGGGTCACGGTGATTCCCAGGAAGCGGATGCCGAGCAGTACCGTCAGTACGGGGCTGAGCGTGGTGATGATCACCCCGCCCGCCCCGGCGGTGCCGACCCCGACCCCCCAGAATGAAAGGAACATAAAAGCGATATTGAGCAGGGCGCTGGCCCCAACGATGCGCAGCGCTTTGGAGGTAACCCGCAGCGGTTTCCTCCACCACACCAATACCGGGATAAAGGCCAGGAACATCACGAGAAAGCGCCAGAAGGTCACCACCTCGACCCCTACGGAGCCCGTGGCGATCTTCAATGCCGGCCACCCGCCGCCCCAAAGTACCATCGCAAGAACCATTAGTACCGCCAGATGCACCCGCACTCCTCCGTTAATAGTTTCCTTGCAATTATATGCTAGACTTTTCCAATTTCGACACAAGGAAACCGCAATGTTTACACCGCTATCAAAATGGTCCGTCATCTCTCTCGCCCTGGGAGCGTTTATTGCGCTTCAGGCAGCCGATGCACCCGTGAAACAGGGACCGCTGGGATTCAAGGCCTATGACCAGGATAAAAACGGCGTCATCTCCCGCGAGGAGTTCGACGACACCCGCAGCAAGTTGATGCAGAAACGCGCCGAAGAGGGACGCCCGATGCGTAACGCCGGAAACGCGCCCACCTTTGAATTCTTCGATGCCGACGGCGACGGCGGCATCACGCCTGCGGAGCTGAGAGAGGGACGGCAGAAACGTCAGGAAGAGCGCAGAGGCGCCAAACAAAAACCCAACTAATTCACTCTATGCCCGGTCGGGGACGGCTCCCAGTAGCCCTCCCCGCACCGCTTCCCTACAACTCCGGCATCCCCTCTTTCAGATCGTAATGCGTCAGGTAGAGCTCGACCCCGCTCCCCTCGAAAATCGGCCAGCCGCCGATCTCTTCCAGTGTCACCCTATGATGTTTCGGAAAGAGCAGGATGAAATTATCCCCGTGGTAACGGAAGACCATGGCGTCATCGAAACGCTCCTGCAGCGTCTCCGCCACTCTCTTGAGAAACAGGTTCCCCGCTTCCCAGCCGTTTTGACGGTTGTAGTCGGAGAACTTCTTCAGTTCGAGCAGGTGCAGGCAGCGGCGGTCGTCGTCGCGTTTGACCAGGATGGTCCGGAGATAGTTTTCATTGTAGAGGTCAGTCACCGAATCCAGAAAGAAGTAGGCGAAACGGCGCTGTTCAAGTTCATTGTCGGGAAGCTGCGTCGTCTCGCCGATGCTGACGTTTGAGAGGGCTTTGACCGCCGCATCCGCCACTTCGGGATGGAACTGGGTGCCCTTCAGCTTTTTGAGCTCGCCGATCGCCTCTTCCAAACTTTTTCGCGGTTTGTATATCCGGTTGGTCGTCATCGCATCGAAAGCGTCCGCCACGGCCATGATGTGCGACAGAAGAGGCACCGCCTCGGGACGCTCGGCCGGGGTGGCCGGGTATCCTTTGCCGTCGTAGCGGGCGTGGTGATAGCGGATGATCTCGGCGAGGTCTTTGTACATGTCGATCTTGGAGAGCATCCGATAGCCCGCATGGGAGTGCTGTTTGATCAGCTCATACTCCAGCGCTGTCAAGTTGCCCGGTTTGAGCAAGATCGCATCGGGAGTGACCACTTTCCCGATATCGTGGAGAATCGCCGCTTTTTCCAGGGTGACGATCCGAGGCTCCTCGATCCCCATCTCCTCGGCGATAAGGCGGCAGTACTCGGCGACGCGGATGGTGTGACCCGCCGTATAGGAGTCGCGCTGCTCGATGATGTTGACAAAGGCGAGGATGGTCTCCTCGTAGTTGGAGATCTTCTCGATCTCCATCGCCTCGAGCATGCTGCGCTGCTGGATGGCGTTGAGGGAGCGTCCGATGTCAGTGGCGAGGTTTTCGAGCATCTTCACCTCTTCGGGCTCAAAGCCGTCCTCGCGCTCGGAGAAGACCGAGAGGTTCCCCAGGGGAGCGTCCTGCTCGCTGGCGCGCAGCGGCAGCGTCACCATCCAGCACGAAGAGCAGTCGTAACAGTCCCGCCCGACTTCAAGCCGGTAGTGTTCGGGAAGCTTTTCGATCACCGTGGTGTTGAGTTCGATGGCGCTTTTGGCGGACTTGAAGGCGAAGTTCTGCTCGTGGTCGGCGAGATTGTAGGTACGCTGGTCAAGAATCTCGTCATTCTCTTTGGACTGTCCCACGACCTCCAGAAGGTTTTCGGCGATCAGACCGATCCAGACGAAACGGTAGTGCCGATGCCGGGCCAGCCGCTCCATGCTGTTTTGCACGATGGTCTGGGTCGAAAAGGAGGTGATGAGCAGTTCGTTAACGTCGGCGATGGTTTTGAGGATGTCTTTGAGGTACTTTTCGTGCCCGTAGAGCTCTTTGAGTTCATGGGTACGCTCTTCAACCTTGTGTTCCAGGCCGGCATTCAGTCGTTCGATCTCCGCTTTGCCCGCCCGCAGCTGACCGTTGAGGCGGTAGATGTAGAGCATGACGGAGATGACCGCCATAAAGCCGAAAAGCACCCCGTAGAACCACCAGATGTAGCGTTCGTAAATGCGGGCGAAGGTGAGTTTCCCCAGCTCCTCGTAGGGACCGATCTGCAGCTCCTCGAGAAGCTCGTGAACGCTGGAATAGTCCAGGGGAATGGTCCAGCCCGCCACACGGGCGTCGCGTGCCGCCTGCGAATCGCGGGGCATCTGCAACAGGGCAATCACCACCCTTTCCGCCAGGGCATCGGACGTCGAAGAGAGTTTGGCGAAAGGCCACTCGGGGTAGAGCGCCGTACTCACCTTAAAGGGAAAATCCGGGTATTTCTTTGGAGACAGAACGCGGCAGACGCTGGGATCGACCAGTTCCTCCTGGCTCATTCTTTCGATGGTGTCGGTACGGACCGTACCGGCGTCGACCAGCCCGTTTTTTACCGCCAGTACCACGGCATCGTGGGAGTCAAAAAAGCGCAACTCCCCCAACTCGTCCACGTCGACCCTGTGATCCGCGAGTTCTTTGCGGCCCATCACCCATCCCCCGAAGGAGTTGACGTTGACGGCGCCGAAGCGTTTGCCCCGCAAATCTTCGACGTTATAAATACCGCTGCTTTTTTTTGTGAAGATCACACCGCCGAAACTGGTCACTACCTCGCCGCTGCGGCTTAGATTTTTCAGGGTGGCAATGCGGCTGACCCCGTAGAGATATTCCAGCTCCACGTAGTACATCGTATTGGTCAGAACAAAATCGATCTCGTTATGTGCCACGCTTTCAAAAAGCGCTTCGAAGTCCAGCGGGACAATTTCGAAACGGTAACCGTCGATCGACTCTGTGAGATACTCCGCCGTCGCCGACCATCGTTCCATCGTGATGGTGGGACTCCGTTTGGCCAGTACACCGATCTTTACGGTCTCAACACCGTGAAGCAGCGTCACTGCAAAAAAGACAAAAAGCAGGACTCTTCGGAGCATCGGACCTCCTTGAGGACGCAGATTTCCTATTGTAACGCAGAGTTGTACAGGGTATCGCTTAATCTGTCGGACTACCTGTAGGCCGTGACGAGGAAAATCGGATAGCTTCGTCCATCCTCCCGGGTCACGCTGTGGGCGGTGACGAAAGCAACCTCCGAGAATCCGGCGCCCTCAAGCTGTGCTTTCAGCGTTTGACGGTCAAAGCCGAAGTGGAACACCCCCTCGTTACCGTGGCGGTGAAAGCTGCCGTCTTCGGCGTCGAGGTCCGCCAGAGCGATGAAACCGCCGGGTTTAAGATGCCCGTGAAAGACGCCGAGAAGTTCGGCGGTATCTTCGACATGGTGCAATGCCATGGCGCTGACAATCCCGTCAAAGTCCTCGTCCAGAGGCTCATGCAGGATATTCCGGCAGCGGGTCAGCACCTTCCCCTCCAACTCCGGCTTGGCGGCCAGCTCGTCGAGCATCCCCTGGGAGATGTCCACGGCGGAGATCTTCGCCACTTTCGGGGCGATGTGGCCGCTGAGCAGCCCGGTTCCCGCGCCGAAGTCCATAATGTGCATGGAGCCCTCCAGCGCGACGTGTTCCAGGATGGCTCCGCCGATGCCTCGGGAGAGCTGGGTCCTGACGTCGCTCTTGTCCCAATCCTTCGCCGCCTTGTCGAACCGTTCCGTCATCTTCCACCCTTTTCAATCAGATAGGCGAAGTATCCAACAGGTTGGCTGACAGACGGTTGAGGGTTTCGCTTTGTCAAGAATGTGTCAAGAAAATCTCCTTGGAAGCTTGACAGAGTTCCCCTACCATGGGAACATCAAAACCCAAGGAGTACCCATGAGATCCATGCTAATGATCCTGCTGACCGGTGCCGCATTGAGCGCGGCACCCAGTCCGGAGGTGACCGGCTACATGCAGCAGCTGCAACGCGAAGCACCGCTGCCTTTTGACGCCAAACGGGGCGAAACCCTTTTCACCGGCGAACATATCGGGAAAAAGGGAGCACCCATTTCCTGTACGAGCTGCCACGCCATCAACCTGACCCAAGCGGGCAAAAATGCCCATACCGGGAAGGTGATCGACCCCCTCGCCCCCCGGGCCAATCCCCAGCGCCTCACCAGCGTCAAGGAGGTCAAAAAGTGGCTGCGCCGCAACTTCAAGGATGTCTACAACCGCGAAGGTACGGCCCAGGAGAAGGGTGACGTCCTCACCTACATTATGAACTACTAAGGAGTATCCGATGAAAAAGAGTCTTTTGATTGCCGCGGCCGCAATGATGACCGCAGGCAGCTTATACCTTGTTGCCGATGAGAGGTACGGTCATGAAGGGCGCGACAACCCGTGGCGCCCGATGACACCCTATTCCAACCATACGACACCGAAGCCCTCTCCGCAGGCCGCCCTCTATCAAAATGAGTGCGGCTCGTGCCACATGGCCTACCAGCCGGGGCTGCTGCCCGAACGCTCCTGGAAGATGATGATGGGCGACCTCGCATCCCATTTCGGCACCGATGCTTCCCTGGAACCCGTCGATGCCCGAACCATCGGCGACTACCTCACCGCCAACGCGGCCGACGTCAAAGGGGCCGAAAAGCACATGGCGCGCATCGCCGCCACCGTCTCCGCGACGGACCCGATGCGCATCAGCCAATCCGCTTACTTCGTGCGCGAACACCGGGAAATCCCGATGGGGTATGTCACCCAGCCCGAAGTGAAGAGTTTCGCCAACTGCAACGCCTGCCATCAGACGGCGGAGCGGGGCTTTTACGGCGAACGGGGGATCTTCATTCCCAACTACGGCCGCTGGGACGACTGATCCCGCAGGCCGCGCCTATCACACATCAAGGAGGTCATGATGAAACAGGTCTACGTCTGGAGCCTGCCGACGCGCATCTTCCACTGGCTCTTCGTCTTTTTTATCGTCGCCGCATTCATCACCGCCGAGGAGGATGCCTGGCAGACATGGCACGTCGCCTTCGGCATCGGGGCGGGGACGCTGGTGCTTTTTCGCCTCTTCTGGGGCTTTATGGGCCCGGAGCACTCGCGGTTTCGCGATTTCGACCTGCGCGTCTCCGCCCTCAAGCAGTACCTGCTGACCCTTTTTCGGCCGGAAAAGCACTATGTCGGCCACAACCCGGCGGCGAGTTTCGCCATGATCGGCATCCTCGCCGTCGTCGCGGCACTGCTGCTCACCGGCCTGCTCACCTACGGCATCCAGGAGAACCGCGGCATGTTCGCCTTCCTCCACGGCACCTTCTTTCGGAAGATGGAGCTCTTCGAGGAGCTGCACGAGGCGCTGGGCACCCTGCTCTATCTCCTGATCGCCGCCCACGTCGGCGGGGTGCTCTTCGACCGGCTGCTGCATCCCGAAACCGGGACCCTGCGTTCCATGACGAACGGCTACAAGAACCTCGAAGGGCGTGACGCACGGCTGAACCTCTTCCAGGTGCTGCTGGCGGTTATCGGCATCGGCGGCAGCGTCGCGGCACTGCTCTATGTCCTGACGGTTTCGGGCAACCCCGTCACGGCCTCCCATGCCCTCGCCGTCGATTACAAGAAGGAGCATCCTCTTTTCGTCGACGAGTGCGCTTCGTGCCACACCCTCTACCCCCCGTCGCTGCTGCCCGAGGCGTCGTGGCGAAAAATGATGGCCGACCTCGAAAACCACTTCGGCGACGACGCCTCCCTCGATCCCGCGGACCATGCCAGCATCCTGGCGTACCTGGTCGCCCGCTCCGCCGAACGCTCCACCTCCGAAGCCTCGGTCAAGATATTGCAATCGCTGCCCAATCAGGATATGATAGCAATCACACAGACGCCGTTCTGGAAACGGACCCATCACGCCATTTCGCCCGCCGTATATGATCGCGAAAGCATCAAAAGCCGGGCCAACTGCAAGGCGTGCCACGGCGATATCGAACGGGGCGTGATCGAGGATACGGCGATCGCCCTCCCCGCGCAAAGGAGTTGAGATGCGTCTTCTGGTCCTTCTGATGCTGCTGACCTTCACCGCATGGGCGGAGCACGACGACCATCATGAGCGCCACTTTCCCCTCGACATCAGCTATCTCGGTCTCGATGATCGCCAGCACGAACAGATCGAAGCGGCGGTCCGCCGTCACAGGGCGGCCCACAAACGGTTCCGCCACAGTGAACGCGATACCCGCGAGGCCCTGCAGACACTCTTCGCCTCCGACGACTTCGACCGCGACGCCTACCTGCAACTGACATTGCGGCTGCACACCGAAGCCGAAACCATGCAGGCGGAATTTCTCGAAGAGGTCCACCGCGTCCTCACCCCGGAGCAGCGCCGCCGTTTCGCACGTTACATGGAGGAGTGGGAAATTGAGTAAACGGGTTCTGCTGATCGAGGACGACGCCGAGATGCAGCGGCTCATCGGCGACTACCTCGGCAACTACGGCTTCGACGTCACCGCCTTCGACACCCCTTCCGCCGCCCTCGACGCCGCCTCCAAAACGCCCTTCGACATCGTCGTTCTGGACCTGATGCTTCCGGAGATGGACGGCTTCGACGTCGCGAAACGTCTCAAGGCCTCTTCCGGCCTGCCCATCATCATCTCCTCCGCCCGGGGCGACATCGGCAACAAGATCCACGGTTATGAACTGGGCGTCGACGACTATCTCGCCAAGCCCTACGAACCCCGCGAGCTGGTCCTGCGCATCGAAGCGGTCCTGCGGCGCAGCGCTTCCGACGCCGCCGAGACCATCGGCGACTTCACCCTCGACGAGGAGCGCCGCACGGTGATGCAGGAGGGGTACCCCGTGGAGTTCACCCCCGTGGAGTTCGAGATCTTCCGTTTTCTGGTCAAACAGCGCGGCGCCAACGTCTCCCGGGAGCAGATCGTCCACGCCACCTCCCTCGAGCCCGAGACCAAAGGGCGGACCGTCGACATGCACATCAGCAACATCCGTCTCAAGATCGGGGACGACGCCCGGGAGCCGCGCTACATCAAGTCGGTCTGGGGCATCGGCTACCGGTTCATCGGCTAGGAGACGGCGATGTTCAAAAAGATCGCCCTGCTCTTTCTCGCAAGTCTGATGCTGATGCTCGCCATCGGCTACCAGCTCGAAGCGTTCAAGCGCGAACGGGCCGACACTCAGGCCACCCAGCGCTATCTTAACGATGCCCGCGCCCTTTTCACCCTGCTTGCCACGGCCGACGACGATGCCCTCAAGGGCGAACTCGCCGCACGGGGCTTCACCCCCGCCGACGCCTCGGTGCTCGACACCGCACGGCTCCTCGTCGAACAGCCCCACTCCTTCGGGGCCTTGAAGATCTACCGCGGGACCGGAAACAGCTACCTGATACAGATCCGCTATATGGAGACCGAACTGCTGCTCGCTTCGGCGGGAGAATCGGACGAGGGGTGGCTGAGCCGGATTCTGGTCGGACTCGACATCGTTCTGCTCGTCGCCATCTTCGTGATCATCCTCGCCATGCTCGCCCCGCTGCGCCGCATCGCCGAGACCATGCGCGCCTTCGCCGGCGGCGACTACGGGCGCCGGGCCGATGTGGCCGGCCGCGACGAGATCGGCGACGTCGCCAACACCTTCAACGATATGGCCCGACGGCTGCAGGAGCTCATCACCTCCCGCGAAACCCTGCTGCGCGACATCGGCCACGAACTTCGCACCCCCATCGCCCGGGGGCTCTTCGCCCTGGAACGCCTCCCCGATTCCCAAGAGCGCCAGACCCTGCAGCGCTGCTTCGGAGAACTCGACCATCTCACCGGCATGCTGCTCGAGATCGAGAAGCTCGACGCGACGGGAACGCTCAAACGCGAACGTTTCGAGGCCGAGACCCTCATCCTAAAAGCACTCTCCAAAACCCTCGCCGACGAAACGCAGGTCGGTATCGAGATCGCGGAAAACTTCACCATCGACGGCGACCCCGAGTACCTCGCACTGGCACTGAAAAATCTCATCGACAACGCCCTGAAGTACACTACCGCCACCCCCGTCACCATCCGTGCCGAGGCGGGGACGATCTGCGTCTGCAACCGGGGCGAACCGCTGGGCGCGGAGCTGCAGCAGCTGCTGGAGCCCTTCGCACGGGCCGAAAACGCCCGCAGCAGCAGCGGCTTCGGCCTGGGTCTTTCCATCATTCGCAAGATCCTCGACCGCCACGGGTTCACCCTCGCCTATCGTTATGAAGAGGGCATGCACCGCTTCTGCATCAACTTCTACGGCACGCTCCAGACCGCTTCAAGCAGCAGTGCCTCTCCCGAATAAACCCGTCCGGCAAAATGGTCGCCCCGGGCATAGGTCGCGACCCCCTTGGGGGTACCGCTCATAATGACGTCGCCGTCTTCGAGGGTCATAAAGCTGCCGATCTCGGCGAGCATCGCATCGGGTTTGTGGATCATCAGGTCATAGTCGGCGAACTGCTGCAAGGCACCGTTGCGCCAAAGTTCCATCTTCAGCGTCTCCAGCGGCACCTCCAGAGGGACGAAGCGCGAGAGCACCGCCGAACCGTCAAAGGCTTTGGCCCGCTCCCAGGGAAGTCCCTTGGCCTTGAGGCCGTTTTGTACGTCGGCCTTGGTCAGGTCCAGCCCGAAACCGACGCCGGCAATAGCACCATTTTCTACTAGGAAACAGATCTCCCCTTCGAAACGGCACTGCTCATCGAAATAGCGAAGCTCGTGGGAGATAGCCGAGTTGGGTTTGTTGAAGAGCACCATCGACTCGGGCATTTCATTGCCAAGTTCCTCGATATGCTCGACGTAGTTGCGGCCGATGCAGACCACTTTAGAGGGGGTGTAGACATTACCGCCGCAAACGACCGAATGCATCTTAGCGCGCTTTGGAGAAACGGAGTACGAAGCGGGCACCGCCCTCGATGTTCTCGACGGCGACCGTACCGTGTCCGTGCTTTTCGACGATCATCTTCGCCATGTAGAGCCCCAGCCCCGTGCCGTTTTTCGATTTCGTGCTGAAATAGGGCTCGAAGACCTTGTCGATGATCGATTCGGGGATGCCTCCCCCGCTGTCGCTGACGCAGATGCAGACTTCGCCGTCGGAGTCGATCACCTCGATGCCGATCCATTTGCGTTCCGGTTTGCGTTCTTTGATGGCATCCACGGCATTGTTGAGCAGGTTGACCAGCACCTGGACCAGCTCGTTGACGTAGGTGTTCAGCCGGGCCGCATCATCGCATGAAACGTCGACTGCAATTTCATAGAGATTGAGCCGGACCTGGGTGAAATGGACCGCCCGTTCGATAATGTCGGCGACCGGGGCTTCCTCACTGGCGTTGTTGGGTTTGAAATAGGTCTGGAAATCGTTGACCGTCTCCGACATATATCCCAGAGTTTCGGAGATTTTCTTCAGAATCTGGTCACGCTCGTCACGCTCGAATCCCTGCATCATCGAACGAAGGTCGTAGTCGGTGATCATCAGGCTCATTGTCGCCAGGGGCTGACGCCACTGGTGGGCGATCATGCTCATCATCTCTCCCATCGCCGCAAGGCGGGATTGGGAGATCAACATCTCCTCCTGGTCCCGAATGGTGGCGATCTGCTTCTCAAGCGTGCTGTTCGCTTTCAAGAGCGCCTCTTTCTGTTCGTTAAGCAGCAGCGTACGCTCCTGCACCTTCTCTTCGAGATTCCGGGTCAGCTCTTCGCGCTCCTCGTTATACTCGCGAATCCGCCCGGCCATCTGTGCAAAGGCGTTTTGAATGATGCCGACCTCATCGCGCTTGCTGGTCAACGCGAAAATACTGCCCGGATGCTGCGGATTGAAGCGCTGTATCTCGCTCAGCAACTCCTTGAGGGGGGTAAAGGCGGCATTGAGCAAAAAGACGAAGAGGGCCATAAATAGCAAAAACGCCAATAGAAACTGCAGGGTGAAACTCCGGTGTTCCGCCCGAAGCGTCGCGATGTAGTGGTTGGAAAACTCCACATGGAGATGACCGATCATATGCTGGGTGACGTTGTCGCGGATTCCCCGTTCGATGATCGACGTCTCGTGATTGCCGGAACGGTCGGGATGGACGTAACGGAAGAGTACGGTTCCCTCGCCGTCTTTGAGTACCAGGGCAAGGATGTTCTCGTTGTCCGCCGCGATCTTTTCGAGATAGGCGGTATTGGCGTCGTGAAGGCCGAAAGAGAGGTTCAGGCTCAGAACGGGGAGTGCCGTTTCGATCAGCAATTTGTTTCGGGCCTCCTCCGACTGGGCGATCAGCCCGTCGAGGGTCGTCTTGTGCTGGTACTCCACGATGATGAAAA
Source organism: Sulfurimonadaceae bacterium (assembly GCA_050292215.1). GTDB lineage: Bacteria > Campylobacterota > Campylobacteria > Campylobacterales > Sulfurimonadaceae > SZUA-415. The sequence goes on from JBNKLF010000007.1 coordinate 90,202, forward strand.
GCAGCGTCACGAAGAGTACGACGCCGAAAATGACTTTGGTACGGATATTGACGGGACGCATCACTCTCCCCCGTCTTTCTGGTAGATTTTTGAAATCCTAAGCAGCACGTCGTTCACCGGTATCTTCCCTTCCTTGGCCGCCTGCAGGTTGATGTAGGGACGAACCGTCGCACCCAGGTCGAGGGAGAGCAGGACCCCCTCCTGCAGGAAACGGCTGCTGTAGGCCATCGTGGCGATACCCCGTGCCTTTGCCTTCTCGACCGTTCGCCGGATCGTTTGGGGCTGCGTGTCGAAAAGCATCAGCAGATCGGCGTCGCGGCAGTTGTCGCAATGACCGAACGTCACGGTTTCGATCCTGAACTTCCTCCCTTTGAACCCGTCGGGATACGCCGCCACCATCATCTCCCGAAGGGTCTGGGCGTGATTCTCGTCCCCAGGTTCATACAAAATGCATAGCAGGTAGTCCGTTTTGTTTTTTGCTTCCTGTTCGCCGACCAGCAGCATCATGCGCGGTGCGATCTTTCCGTAAACCTGCAGCAGCTCCCGGTGGTAGGTGTAGGCGTGCAGCACGACACTCAAACCGATCAGGATACTCAGCAGACGTTTCAAAAGCGATACTCCCCCTGTAACAGGAAGTTGCGCCCTTCCCTGGGGATACCCTCGGGATGCGTCGCGTTATAGCTGGGGTAAAAAATCTCCTCGTCAAAAAGGTTCTTGACCGATGCGGTCAGGGTCCACCCCTTGACAAAAGTCGTCGCGAGGGTAACGTCAACGGTCGCATAGTCACTGTACCCCAGGTCGTAGGGACCGTCGGGGGCACCGTCGAAATCACGATTCCGGCTCCTCTGGCCGAAATATTTCACCAATGTGGAGAGGGTCGTCGCCGGGGTCAGGTAGTGGGTGTAGTACCCCTTGAACATTACTCCGGCGACCCCCGGCATACTCTGTTCCACGTCCAGCAGCGGCCCGGTGTAGGTCGTCTTGCTGTAGCTGGCGTTGAGATGCAGCCGGTTCATGCCCGAAGTCACCCAGGTGTAGGCCATCTCGATGCCGTAGGACTTCCTGCGGTCCAGATTGCCGTATTCGCTGGCGGGGGCCAGGGTATCGTCGATGTCGATCACATCGTTGATGACCGAGTAGTAGACGTTGGTCTGAAGGTGGTGGGTATGTCCGCTGTTCCAGATGGCCACCGCTTCGATGGTATCGGTGGTTTCGGCCTTCAGATCTTCATTACCCGCACGGGTGCCATCTCCGAATCCGTACTCCACGGTGTACTGCTCCATCCAGGAGGGGACACGGAAGGCGTGCCCGTAATTGAGCTTGTAGTGCCAGGCGTCATTCGCCATATAGACCAGGCCCAGCTGGGCGCTGGGGTAGGTCTTGCGGTTTTCGCTGTAGTAATCCGCCCGAAGCGATACCAGCGCATAGAGATCCGTGTCGACTTTCACGGTATCACGGGCGTAGAGGGCATAGGTGTTGCGGATGCGCCCCTCTTTGAAGAGGTCCCTCACCCCGTAGGGAGAGATGGAATCGTAGAGCTGGTTCTCCACACCCCGCAGGCTGCTGAGGGCGATGCCGGCGGTGATGTCATGTCCCTCCAGGGCCCGGGAATTGACGGAGCTCTCCAGCCACCCCTTCTCCTCCTGCTCCGTAATAGCGATGTCGAAAGGAATGACCAGCGGAATCGCCGGTTCGATATGGTAGGTACCGGCGGTCATATCGAAGTCGTAACGGCTGTAGCCGAGCTTCACCGTCCACTCCGTCTCCGCGGCAATGCGGCCGGTGTATTCCAGCTCTCCGAAGAGGAACTTATGCACGTTGCGGTAGTCGTCGCGCTCTTCCAGGTACTCCTCCCATCCGAAATAGTTGCCGTTGCTCTCGTTTTTGACCCGGCTTCTGAAAGTCCAGGGGCCCTGACGGTAGGTCAGCCCGACGCTGAAATCCTTCAGCGATTCGCTGCTCTCGTAGGGACGGTTCAGTACGACAGGGGTATAAGCCGGACCGGCGTCGATGCGCCGGTCATGACGCTGGTAGTAGCCGTCGACATGCAATGTGGCCCCGCCGGGCAGCCGGTATCCGACGTGTCCCCCTCCCATCATGTAGTCGTAACTGCCATAGCCGGCGAAGAGCGTATCGCCGCTACCGGCGCTTTGGCGCGTCACGACGTTGATGACGCCGTTGAAGGCCCCGGTGCCGTATAGGGCCGAACCGGGTCCCCGAAGTACTTCGATGCGTTCGACCATATCGATGGGCAGATCGTAGTAAAAACTGCTGTTGCCGTACTTGCCCATCTCAATCGCGACGCCGTCGACGAGCAATTTCACCTTGTCGAAAACAAAGTTGTTCGGGTTGTCGAATCCGCGGAAGATCACCTTTTTGATGCCGAACTGGTTGATGGAGGTCTCGACCCCCGGAAGCAGTCCCAACGCTTCGAAAAGCGTTTTAACGCCCAGCAGGTACATCGGGTCGTGTTCGAGTACGGTGACGACCGACGGGGTCGAGTCGATGTTCAGTTTCGAGGAGGTCACGACCTCCGTCGCATCATCGAGAAGGGTTTCAAGACCGAAATCTTCGGCCAGAATATTGGGGGCCGCGACCGCCATCACCGAGAGAAATAGAGCGTGTGCACGTTTCATCTTCATCATACTGTCTTTTTAATCATTCACACATATTAACATATTTTTTCACAAAATATTTGATTCCGATGCACATTCAGTGCAATCTTTCAGAAACTGAGCTGCAGCTGCAGCAGGAAACTTCTGCCATCACGGGGGATTCCCTCCGACTGGCGTCCGTAATAGCTCGCATAATAAACATTGTCGTCAAAGAGGTTTTTGACCGTGGCCAGAAGACGCCACTGTTCCGCCAGTGGCGTCGTGAATGTGACATCGACGGTCGTATAGGACTCCAGCCCCCGGTCCGGTCGCGGATGCGAACCGAAATCACCGCCCCGGTTGCGCGTTCTCATCCCGTAGTGCTGTACCAGCGCCGCCAACGTCGTCTCCGGCGTCAGGTAGTGGATGTAGTACCCTTTGAGCATCAGCCGGGAAACGCCGGGCATCGTCTGTTCGAAGTGAAGCCCGGTGTTCTCGTAGGTCGTTTTGTTGAGACTGGCGTTGAGATGCAGTTGATCAAGGTTCGGCGCGACATAGGTGTAGGCGACCTCCAGGCCGTAGGAGGTCCGGTCGTCGAGGTTGACGTATTCGGCGGTGCAGAGGGAGGCGTCGTCACAGACGTCGATGACGCCGTCGATGACCGAGTAGTAGAGATTACCCTGCAGGTGGTGCGCATCGCCCCGGTGCCAGATGGCCACGAGTTCGATGGTATCGGTCGTCTCGGGATCGAGGTTCGGGTTGCCCGCACGGGTCCCGTCGCCCTCGGCATATTCGGCCGTATACTGTTCGGTCCAGGAGGGGGCCCGGAAGGCGTGTCCGTAGTTGAGTTTGTAGTGCCACTCCTCGTCGGCCATATAGACCAGGCCCAGCTGGGCGCTGGGGTAGGTCCTGTCGTTTTCCGTATAGTGGTCGCCGCGCAGGGCGACAAGGGCGACCAGGTCGCTGCCCAGCGCCAGGCTGTCACGCAGATAGAGCGAGTAAGTGCTCCGCTCCAGCCCGGATTCGAGCAGCGGACGGGTCCCCGGAATCGGGTAACCCGGGATCAGGGCTTCGAACATGGTATTGACGCTGTCATAGAGCGTACTCTCCGTCTCCTCCATCCGTTTCGCTTCGGCACCCAGGGTCAGCTTGTGCCCCTCATAGGCCGTCGATACCAGTTCGGTTCCCAGCCAGCTCTGACGCTCTTTTTCCCAGAGAAGAAACTCGTAGGGGGTCACGTCGTTGCCCGAGAGCGGATTTTCGAAATAGTTCTGCGCGCTCAGTTCCAGGTCGTACCAGCTGTACCCCAGCTTCGTTGTCCACTCAAGCCCGTCACCGATGCGGTCGCTGTACTCGAGTTCAGCGAAAAAGTAGCGCTGGACGTTGCGGTGGCTGTCGTCCATCTCCAGCAGTTCGTCCCATCCGAAGTAGTTGCCGTTGGTATCGCTTTTCAGACGAGTGCGCAGGCTCCATGGGCCCATGTTCCAGGTCAGACCGACGCTGTAGTCCTCCAGCCGTTCATGACTCTCGTAGGGGCCGTCGAAGCCCAGCGTCGCGAAATCTCCGGGACCGCCGAGGGGAACCACCATAAAATCGTTCGGGACCCGAAGACTCCGGTCGTGGCGCTGGTAGTACGCGTCGACGTCGACCCGGGCCGTTTCGGAAAAGGTGTAGCCCGCATGCGCCCCGCCCTTCATGTAATCATGAGTCCCATAGCCCGCGAAGAGGGTGTTCCCCGACTTCGACTCGTGCCGGGTGACGATATTGATCGCGCCGTTGAACGCCCCGGTGCCGTAGAGTGCCGACCCCGGCCCGCGCAGCACTTCAATGCGTTCGATGACATCGACGGGAAGGTCGTAATAGAAGCTGCTGTTGCCGTACATCCCCATCTCGACGGCCACCCCGTCGATCAACAGTTTCGCTTTGTCGAAGACGAAGTTGTTAGGGTTGTCAAACCCCCGGACGATCACCTTTTTGACGCCGAGCTGGTTGACGGAAGTCTCGACCCCCGGCAGCAGGGCCAGAGCCTCAAAAAGGGTGGTGACCCCCAGCAGCGTCAGCCGGTCGTGTTCCAGGACGCTGATGACGGAGGGGGTGTAGTCCAGGTTGAGTTTCGAGGCGGTCACCGCTTCGGTAGCGTCATCGAACAACGCCTCAAGTTCGTGATTATCGGCCGTTAGTTCCGAACCCGACAGCGCCAGCAACACCATAAGATACAGATGCTCTCTTCTCATACACTCTCTTATTTTTCGTTTCATATTAACATATTTTTACCGCTCTCGCATGCAAATGTGATGCCCCTTTCTACACGACGGTTACCGGCAGGTAGAAATCGAGTTCAAAACCTTCGTCGCTGCCGAGAAAATGGTTTTTTCGGTAGATGGCATAGGAGGGAAGGGTCTTCGCTTCGAAACCGCTCCCCGGGAGCCAGTCGAAATAGATATGGCGGATCAGGTTGGGCACTTCCCCATAACGCCCCGAGACCCGGAAGCGGGCGCAAAGCGACGAAGGAATCGTAAAGAGCGAGACCGATCCCGATGCCTCGAACCCTTCAGGCACCGCGATGGCCGCGACATAGGCGCAGTCGTCCAGGGGCACGATGGAAGGGTTGTCGTGATGCAGCCCGATCTGGGGCGCCTCCTCCAGACCGTGTTCAAGCGCGTAGGCGTAGAGCCGCTGCCACACCCCGCGGATGGAGCGGTTGTAGCCGCGGTGGCGCAGGTAGGCGACCCGCAGGTCGGGCATTTTGACCAGATCAGGCTGCAGGCCCGAAAAGTCCGATGTGATGCGCGGCACGCTCCCCGAATAGCGGATGTTCTCCCGGGAGAACTCCAGGTAGTATCCCTGCCGCCACCGCGTCGGCGTTACGCCGTAGCGCTGGGAAAAGGCGCGAATAAACGCCGTATGGGTACTGTAGCCGCACTGCTGGGCAATCGTGGAGACTCTGGCGTCGCGGTTGGCCAGCAGCAGGTTGGCGGCCTTCTGCAGACGGATGGACTGCAACGTGTCATAGAAGTTGCGGCCGGTCTGCTCCTTGAAGATACGGTGGAAATGGTAGTGGCTGATGCCGTGGCGCTCGGCGAGCAGCTCCAGGGTGATGGGCGAATCGATGTGCCGGTAGATGTAATAGAGCGCGTCGTTGGCGATCCGGGCGTGCTGCTGACGAGTTTCGGTCTTCATTTTAGTATTTTAGCAAGATCTGCATATTTTTTTGCAAGAAAGATTGAAGCAATAACCTCGCAATCGGCGTATGATGGCAAAAATCAAACAAGGACCTACTATGAAACGCCAGTTTATCCGGGAGATCCTGGATGTCATCACCACCGACACCATCTCCTTCGCCGGCGGCCTTCCCGATCCCGCACTCTTCCCCCTCGACGCCTTCCAAAGCGCCGCAGAACGGGCTTTGAAAGATCCTTCGAGTCTGCAGTACTCCCGTTCCCAGGGCTTCGCCCCGCTGCGCGAGAAGATCGCGCGGCGCTACAGCGAGCGGGGATTTGCCACCCGGCCCGAAGAGATCCTTATCACCACCGGCTCCCAGCAGGCGATCAACCTTATCGCGCTGAGCATGCTCCAAGAAGGGGTCACCATCGAGCTTCCCGCCTACCTCGGGGCGCTGAGCGTCTTCCGGCTTGCCAAGACCCCCGTCGACGGAGTTCCTATCGAATCCGACGGCATCGCGCTGGAACCCTTCGAACGCAGCGTTGCGGCAACGAAAGCGGCCTACCTCGTCACCGACTTTCAAAATCCGACCGGGGTTCGCTACAGCGATGAAAAACGCGAAGCGGTCGCCGCGCTCCTCAAGGCGCACGACGCCCTGCTGGTCGAGGACGCCGCCTACGGCGAGCTCTATTTCGACCGCCCCATGACGCCCATCAGCGCCTCCATGCCCGAACGGAGCTTCCACCTGGGCTCCTTCTCCAAGATCCTGGTCCCGGGCCTGCGAGTCGGCTGGGTCCGCGCCAGCGAAGCGAACCTGCGGCGCATCCTCGTCGTCAAGGAGGCGCTGGACCTGCACACCTCGACCCTGGGACAGCGGCTTATCGACGGCTACTGGGAGGCCGAGGGGCTCGATGCGCACATCGAAACCATCCGACGCCACTACGGCGCGAAGAAGCGCGCCCTGGCGAACATCCTTCGCGAGGAGCTGCCGGAGTTCTCCTTCGTCGAACCCGACGGCGGCATGTTCATCTACGGACGCCTGCAGGGAGCGAATACCAAGACGCTGGTCGACGCCTGCCTCAAACGCGACGTCGTCTTCGTTCCCGGCGGCGAGTTTTATCCCGAAGCGCTCTCCACCGACGAGATCCGCTTCAACTTCACCCACGCCGATCCCGAAACGATGCGCAGGGGAGTCCGCATCATCGCCCGCTGCCACCGGGAGAGGGTTGCCGAATCGGAGCCGCTGCGCGTATGAAGATCAGCCGTTTTTTTCAAAAGCTCGACAGCTTCGACGCGGCACTTGAACAGCGCCTGGATTCGCTCATGTACAAGGCGATCAACGCCCTCAAGTACGCGTTCATCGCCGTCATGATCCTCTACCTGGCGGTCTGTATTCTCAGCCTCTCGCACAAGATCATCTCCTTTACCCTGCTGCAGGGGGCACTGGACTTCCCCTCCATCAAGATGATCCTGACCGACGGTCTTTTTACCCTGATCGTCATCGCCATCGTGAAGACCTTTCTGATCCGCAACGGCTTCGAATACGCCCTGACCCTGTTGGAGATCGGTTTCGTGGTCTTGATCCGCAAACTGATTTTGCTTGACACGGTCCCCGACGAAACGGCGCTCATGGTAGCGCTGGGATTGACTTCGGTCAGCTTTTTCCTGCTGATCGTCTTTATCTACCACCTGAAACGGCGGTGGAAACGCGAAGACGAGGCGCTGACGCCCCCCGCCTCCTAACGCGACTGCATGGCATGCAGGTAGAACTGTTTCGCCGTCCTGCCGCTTCGCGACGCCCGGGACGCGGCAAAACGTTTCGCCTCGGCGTGCAGCCACTCCCGCTCCACATCCACCCCTTTGAAATAGTGCTCGACCATCGCCAGATACTCCTCCTGCGTCCCCTGGTAGAAGGAGAGCCAGAGGCCGAAACGGTCGGCGAGGGAGATCTTCTCCTCGACCCGGTCCCCGTAATGGAGTTCCCCGTCGCGCACTTCGACGCCGGTGTTGTCGCTATGATACTCGGGGACCAGATGGCGGCGGTTGGAGGTGGCGTAAACCCTGACGTTCTCCGGGGCCCGCTCGATGGAGCCCTCCATGGCGCTTTTGAGGTAGGTGTAGGTCGCGTCGGATTCGCCGAAGGAGAGATCGTCGAGGAAGAGGATGAAGCGGTAGGGAGCTTCGCGGAGTTCGTCGACGACCTCCGGAAGATAGCGCAGGTCCTCCTTGAAAAACTCGACGATGCGCAATCCCCGTTGAGCATAGGCGTTGAGCAGCGCTTTGACCAGGGAGGATTTCCCCGTACCCCGGCTGCCCCAGAGCAGCACGTTGTTCGCAAACGCCCCCTCCAGGAAGTTTTCGGTGTTCTGCAGCAGCGCGTCTTTCTGCCGGTCGATCCCGATCAGCGCATCGAGGGAGACCGGATCGAGGTCGGAAATGGGGCGCAGGGTTTCGCTCCGGGGACGGAAAACGGCAGCATGGTAACGGTTCCAATCGATCATCATGAACGGTACCTTGAAAAAAAAGTGTATGAAAAAGACTATAACGTATTTTTGAATGGTGTCGGAAGATAATAAAGAAGATATGGTCGGGGTGAAAGGATTCGAACCTTCGGCCTCTTCGTCCCGAACGAAGCACGCTAACCAGACTGCGCCACACCCCGAAATGTGGGTGCAATTGTAATCACTTTTTCCAAATTTTTCAAGGGTTTTCCGAAATTTCCCGTTTCTTTGTTTTCTCCCCTCAAAACCAGAAGCGCAGACCCGCCACCGCCACGGCCCGGTCCAGCGGATCGTAGCGGCCGGTACGGCCGTAGTGTTTCTCCCATTCCACCCCGACGTAGGGGCTGAAATCGCGACGGATGTCGTAGCGCAGGCGCACCCCGGCCCGAAGGGATGAGAAGCCGCTTCCAAGCGCCGTTTCCGAAGTGTCGCGGGTGTACGCGGAGGCTTCGAGACTCGGTACCAGCACCAGGAACTGCGTCAGATAGGCCTCGTACTCCGCCGAGAGCCGCAGTCCGACGTTGCCGTCTTCCCCGAAAAGAAGCTCGGCGCGCGCCTCGACGAAATAGGGAGTCATCCCCTCCGCCGCAAGCAGCGCCCAGCGCTGATGCTCCCCGTCAAGCGTATCCCACGCGATCCCCGCCTGAAGATCCCAGTACGGGGTGACGGCCCGACTGTAGACCAGGGCGTTCTCGCTCTCCTCGACGTCGCCGTGAAGCGCCTCTCCCTCGCTGTAGAAAGAGATTTTATTCCACGCGTCCCCGACGCTCAGCTGCCCCTCCCACACCAGGGGATGCTCCCCGGCATCCGTCGTCTCGAACCGGTCGAACATCGCTCTCACGTAGACCGGATCGTCATTCATGCCCGCGGCCAGCGGAGTTCCGGCACACCACACCGCGCAAAGAAGCGCCGTTATCCGTTTCATGAGACCACCACCTTTCGGAACATCCCCGCCATATGATAGAGCAGATGGCAGTGATAGGCCCAGTTCCCCTTCGCGTCGACGGTGACCCGGTAGCTGATCTTGGAACCGGGCTGGACGATGACCGTGTGTTTGCGGGGCAGCGCCCCCTCCTCCCCGGTCTCCAGATCGCTCCAGAGGCCGTGCAGGTGCATGGGATGGCTCATCATCGTGTCGTTGATGAATGTGACGCGGATGCGTTCGCCGTAACGAAACTCCAGCGGTTGCGCATCGGCATAGCTGATGCCGTTGATCGACCACATGTAGCGCTCCATGTTCCCCGTCAGGTGCAGGACGATCTGCCGGTCGGGCCAGGGGTCCTCCGCCGTCGAACGAAGGCTTTTGAGGTCGGCGTAGGTCAATACCCGCCGCCCGTTCTCCCGAAGTCCCGCACCGGGGTCGTCCAGGCGGTACTGCGGGTTTTCCGCCCGCATGGTGGTCTGTACCCCCCACTCCTGTTCGAGCGGGGTGATCGGAATCGCTTCGAGACGGGCATCGCTTAGAGAAGCGCTTTCGGGCTTCATCATCCCGGAACCGCACTTCATGGAAGCGCCGCATTTCATCCCGCCGCCATCATCTCCTTTCATCTCCGGCATCGCCATCCCCATGTCCGCATGGGAGAGCTCCGGGACCGGGTCCATCTCCGGGACGGGCGCGCGAAGCGACGCATTGCCTGCAAGGGTTCCCGCCGCATACCCCGAACGGTCCATGCTCTGGGCGAAGAGGCAGTAGGCGCTCTGCGCTTCGGGTTCGACGATGACGTCGTAGGTCTCCGCCACCCCGATGCGAAACTCATCCACTTCGACGGGACGGACGTGGTTGCCGTCCGCGGCCACGACCCGCATGACCAGCCCGGGAATGCGCACGTCGAAGAAACTCATGGCCGCACTGTTGATGAAACGCAGCCGTACCCTCTCCCCGGGCCGAAACAGCGCCTTCCATCCCATGGCGGGGCTGTGGCCGTTCATGAGGTAGGTGTAGGTGTAGCCCGTCACGTCGGCGATGTCCCGGTCGCTCATCGCCATCTCGTTCCACATGCTGCGCTGCGCGAAGGCTTCGAGAAAGCCCTTCTCCCGCACTTCGGAGATAAAATCTCCGACGGTGCGGTGCGTCATGCTGTAGTAGCTGCTGGAGAGTTTGAGTTTGCGGTAGACGCGCTCGGGGTTCTCGTCGGTCCAGTCGGAGAGCTGCACCACGACGTCGCGGTCATATTCGAAGGGTTCGGGTGCGGCGGGATGGATGACGATGGCGCCGTAGAGCCCGCTCTGCTCCTGAAATCCCGAGTGGCTGTGATACCAGTAGGTGCCGTGCTGCCGCACGGTAAATCGGTAGGTGAAAGTCTCGCCGGGCCGAATCCCCGGGTAGGTCAGCCCGGGAACCCCGTCCATGCCGTTGGGGAGGATGATGCCGTGCCAGTGGATGGAGGTGTCCACGTCGAGCCGGTTGGTCACCCGGACGGTCACCTCGTCGCCTTCGTTCCAGTGCAGCACGGGGCCGGGAATGCGCCCGTTGATCGTCGTCGCCATCGCGGCTTTTCCGCTGAGATTGACAGGTGTTCGGGCGATCTCCAGGTCGAACTCTTTGCCCCGAAGTTCTGCCGCCCCGGGCTGATGCCGAATCGTGCTTTGGGCCCCCTCAAGCGTTGAAAAAGCCGCCAGAAGCGGAAGGGAAAGCGCCCCGCCGATCACATGACGCCGTGCGGTAGAAATTTTTTGACGCATCATCTCTCCTTATCCATGCAGAGATGTTTGCATCATAACAGATACGGCATGTTATGAGGTTTGTTATGGAAAGTAGCGGGGAAGTTTCAAACACGCATCAGTTCCGGAGTGCCCGGAACCGTTGCCCGCCGCTTAGGCGACGGCGGCGGAGAGTTTCGGATCGGGACCGTAGGCGTTGGCGCCCGGTTCGCCGTCAAGTACGTAGAAGTAGAGCAGCAGCAGCGGCCCCAGGATCGGGATGATCGCCACGAAAACCCACCAGCCGGTCCGGCCGGTATCGTGCAGTCTTCGAACACTGACCGCCAGGGAGGGAATCAGAATCCCCAGGAAATAGATCATCGTCAAAACCCCGACGCCCCCCTGGGCGTTAGCCCCCATGATTCCGTCGATGAAACCGAGGATGAAACCGACGATCAGGTTCCCCAGCGCAAAATACCAGTATTCGGCCCGCTGCGAACGGCCGGAAAAGTCGACATAGCGTTTCAGTACCATCAGATACCAGTTCATAGATGCTCCTTGCTAACACGTGATTCCACATCGTGGTTCAAACATGATACACAATTCAACCTATATAAACAAAATAAATTACACTACTTGATTATGTTTCATCTAAATTCGAGAGAAATATGCAAGGGGATTCAAATGACATATTCTGAATTTTATGAATGATCGCGGAGGATATGGAGAGGAAAAGACTGCCCGCAGGGGCAGTCCGAAGTTTTTAGAGTTTGCAGGCGTTGACGACTTCCTGAATTTTCTCGACGACGCTCGGGTCTTCGAGGGTGGAGGTATCCTGGGTGATCGCTTCGCCCTTGGCGATGGCGCGGAGAATCCGGCGCATGATCTTACCCGAACGGGTTTTGGGAAGGCCCGGAACGAAGGCCATTTCGTCACAGACGGCGATGTTGCCGATCTCCTGTTTGATGACGTTGTTGATCTCTTTGATCATCTCGACGTCTTCCGCCATGCTCTCCTCGCCCTTGAGAACGATGTAGGCGAAGATGGACTCCCCTTTGATCTCGTGGGGTCTGCCGACGACGGCGACCTCGGCGACGTTGGCATGTTTTTTACACGCCGCTTCGACTTCCGCGGTACCCATACGGTGACCGGAGACGTTGATGACGTCGTCGGTACGGCCGGTGATGGTGATGTAGCCTTCGTCGTCGTAGTTGGCGCCGTCACCGGTAAAGTAGACCGGTTTGCCGTCTTTCTTCACGTCACCGAAGTAGGACTTCTTGAAGCGCTCCGGGTCGCCCCAGACGCCGCGGATCATGGACGGCCACGGACGGGTGACACACATGTAGCCGCTCTCTCCGGCACCGACTTTGACGCCGGTTTCCGGGTCGAGGATTTCGCCCATGATGCCCGGCAGCGGGAAGGTGGCGCAGGCCGGTTTGATGGGTGTCGCGCCCGGGAGCGGAGTCACCATGTGGCCGCCGGTTTCCGTCTGCCAGTAGGTGTCGACGATGGCGCACTTGCCGCCGCCGATCTCTTCGTAGTACCATTTCCACGCCGGCGGGTCGATGGGCTCGCCGACGGTTCCGAGGACTTTAAGGCTGGAGAGGTCGTACTTGGCCGGTTCGTCCGCACCGGTTTTATGCAGAACGCGGATGGCGGTCGGCGCGGTGTAGAACTGGTTGATCTTGTACTCCTCGACCATCTTCCAGGGACGGCCCGCGTCCGGGTAGGTCGGGACCCCTTCGAACATGATGGTCGTCGCACCCATGGCAAGCGGTCCGTAGACGATGTAGGTGTGGCCGGTGATCCAGCCGATGTCCGCCGTACACCAGTAGGTGTCGTTCTCTTTGACGTCGAAGACCCATTCCATGGTCATCTGCGCCCAGAGGATGTAGCCCGCGGTGTTGTGCTGAACGCCCTTGGGTTTACCGGTGGAACCGGAAGTGTAGAGGAGGAACATCGGGTCTTCGGAGTCCATCGGTTCGCTTTCGCAGACGGAGGACTGCTGCTCGATCATCTCGTTGTAGGAGTAGTCGCGGCCCGCTTTCCAGTCGACATCCTCGCCGTTGCGCTGAACGACCAGGACCTTCTTGACGCATTCGCAACCGTTCTCGAGGGCTTTGTCAACCACCGGTTTGAGCATGTAGGGTTTGTCTTTGCGGAAGGCGCCGTCGGCGGTGATGACGAGCTTCGCCTCGGCATCGATGATACGGTCGCGCAGTGCTTCCGCGGAGAAGCCGCCGAAGACGATGGAGTGGATCGCGCCGATACGGGTACACGCCAGCATCGCGTAGGCCGCTTCAAGGATCATCGGCATGTAGATGACGACGCGGTCGCCCTTTTTGACGCCGAACTCGTTTTTCAGCAGGTTCGCCATTTTGTTGACGTTGTAGTAGAGTTCGAGGTAGGTCACGACCTGTTTGTCGCCGCGGTCCCCTTCGAAGATGATCGCCGCTTTGTTCTTGCGGGAATCGAGGTGACGGTCGATACACTGATGGGCAACGTTGAGCTTGCCGCCTTCGAACCATTTGACGAAGGGCATGTCGCTCTCGTCGAGAACGTTCGTGTAGGGTTCAAACCAGTCGATCTTCTCCTTGGCGAAGTGATCCCAAAAACCTTCGTAATCCTCTTCGGCCCACGCCTGAAGCTCTCTGTACTCGCACATGTTTTTGATGCGCGCCGTCTTTGCAAATTCGCGGTTCGGTTGGAATACCGGTTTTTTCTCTTCACTCATTCGTGTCTCCTTAATTAAGTTTAATCGTGTTTTGCAGTTTGATGTATATCATCGCCGTCATAATCGCATCGTTGACGGCGTTATGCTTGCCCATTGCCGGCAGTCTCAAATCTTTCAAGATTGTATCGAAGCGCAGATCAATATTTCCTTGTGGGATCAGCGCAATTTTCTTGTCGAAGTAGAGACCGGAGACCTCCGTCTGCCGGTTGGGGAGCCGAATGCCCAGCCAGGGCTTGAGGTAGCGGTTGATCATCGCCACGTCAAACTCCAGATAATAGCCCACGAGCGGCCGCGGACCAATAAATTCCAAAAACTTCCTGATACCCTCCTTAGGTTCGATCGCATGATCGAGATCGCAGGGTCGGATCCCGTGAATCTCGATGCTCTCCTTACTGATGGTTTGTGTCGTTTTTAAAAAAATCTCAAACGTTTCGGAGGTCACGATCCGATTGTTCCTGACCTTGACCGCCCCGATGGAGATCACCTCGTCGCGTCTCGGATCGAGTCCCGTCGTCTCCGTGTCGAAGACGACGATTTCGTCGCCATCGTAGGGTTCGAACAGGTAGGCGAAAGCCTCATCCTTGAGCGATTTCCGGTTCCAGCCGGCCCGAAGCGCCTCAAACATCACACCACCATGTTCAGATGGAAGTGGTACGTGAGGAACTTCTTGAAGGTGTTGACCACCTTGAAGCTGTCCTTGAGCAGATCACGCTCGATCTTGTCGAGTTCGGCGGGGTTGACGTAGTTGATGTCGCCGAACCCTTTCTGATGGTGCAGCCGGGCGCGCATGCGCGTCGAGAGCAGCGTGTCGTACGCTTCGATGAGCTCTTTGGAGAAACGCTTGTCCAGAACCCCCATGTTGTTCAGCGCCTTGATGCGCTCGATGGTGTTGGTCTCCCGAACCTTCTTCTGCAGCGCCAGGGTCCGGATGCCGTGGACGATGGCGAAGATCCCCCCTTTTTTCAGGTCGATCTCGTTGCTGTGGTAGCGGTCGACGACGAAGCCCGAAAAGATGCTCAGCGGCGTTTCGAAGGCCAGCACCGCCTTGGCCAGGTGGGCCAGCAGGTCATCGCGCCCCTCGAAACGGGCGAAGAGGTGCTCCTTGGCACTCTCGAGCAGCTGACGGTTGCCCGCCACGGGACGGGCGTCGATGAAGATGGAGAGCGCCTGCAGCGAGTGTTCGTCCATCGTCTCGAGCCACATGTCGATGAGCTGCTCGAAACCGTGAAGGTTGCGGCGCCAGTAGGGATTGGTGACCATGACGTTGCCCGGGCAGTCGGGGAACCCGATGGTCTTGAGCTTTCCGTGCAGCGTCTCCATCGCGTCGGCGAAGCTTTCCGGGGCCGTTTCATTGTCGACGATGAGGCCGTTGTCCTGGTCCGTACGGAGAATCTGCTCATTGCGCCCCTCGCTCCCCATCACGATCAGGCAGCACTCGCCCCGTTTCTCTTCGGGTACACTCATCTCGAAAACCTTCTTGTAGATCTTGGAGTTGAGTGTGTTAACGAGTTTGGAGATGTAGCGGACCTTGACGCCCTTGGAGTTCAAAGAGCGCACCAGGTGCACCATATCGTGCTGAATCTGCTTCAGCGCGTCGATCCCTTCGGCCTTGTCGATCTGCATCGCCACAAGATGCGAATGGTTGGCGAAGAAGCTGAGCAGGTCGAGCTGTTCGAGAATGCCCACGACTTTTTTGTCCGCGGTGACTGCAATGCGTTTGATGGCGTGGCTGGTAAAGAGCAGCAGGGCGTTGAAAAGGAAATCCTGCTGCTCGATGGTGATGAGCGGATAGGTCGCGATACTCCCGATGGAATCCGCCACCGTCACGTCGCCCAGCAGCACGCTGTCGCGAACGTTGGTATCGGTGACGATGCCCTGACGTTCGCCCTCTTCGACGATGATGGTCGTCGTCCGCAGCGCCTTCATCTTCCGCAGGGCGTCGATGATGGGCGTCTCGGCCGACACGATGCAGGGTTCGTGCAGATAGATCTCGTCGATGCGCGCCACCATGAACGGCGTCAGCTCGTTCTGCTGCTTGAGCTGTTTGAGCTGCTGATGCTTGGTGACGAAGTCTTCGAGGTAGTAGGACTGGAAGGCGTCGTAGTCCTGAATGAGGTCCATGAAAATCTGTTTGGGGAGTTCGTAGCAGATGAGATCCTGCTCAACAATGAAGCGTTTGGAGGTCTGGCCGTAGATGAGCGCGTTCGCGTCGAAACTGTCCATGGCGCCGTAGACGTTGCTGAGCTCGTCGTCGACGTATTCATGGACGCTGCCTTTGATGATGATGTAGAGGCACTCCGCCTCGACCCTTGGCGCAATCAGCACCGTATCCTTGGGATAGTAGGCGATGTCCATCTGCTGCATCAGGTTCTCGAGCACCCGGTCTTCCAACAGGTCGAAGGGGTGCATCGAGGCCAGCAGCTGTTTCTGATCGAACAGACTCATTAGGCTCCTCTGAGTGAGTAAAAATGTGGTGCCGGGAAAATTCCCCCGGCACCGGGATCACCGGCTAGTGATCCACAGCCCCTTCGGCGCCGATGCCGGTCTGGGACCGGACATACTGCGCTTCGTAGGCTTCGCGCTCTTTCTCCGCGTCACCGCTGTTATCGGTGATGGAGAAGAACCAGATGCCGATGAAGGCAACCGATACGGAGAAGAGGGCCGGGTATTTGTACGGGAAGATCGCTTCGGCGTTGCCGAGAATCTGGACCCATACGATCGGGCCGAGGATGACCAGCAGGACCGCGGTCGCCAGACCGAGGGAACCGCCGATCACCGCACCGCGGGTGGTGAGTTTTTTCCAGAACATGGAGAGGAACAGAATCGGGAAGTTCGCAGATGCGGCGATGGCGAAGGCCAGACCGACGACGAACGCGATGTTCTGTTTCTCAAAGGCGATGCCCAGACCGATAGCGACGACACCCAGGGCGACCGTTGCCATCTTGGAGACTTTCATCTCCGCCATACCGTCCGCCTGGCCTTTTTTGATGACCGAAGCGTAGAGGTCGTGGGAGATCGCCGAAGCGCCCGCCAGCGTCAGACCGGAGACGACCGCGAGAATCGTCGCGAAGGCAACCGCGGAGATGAATCCGAGGAAGAAGTCGCCGCCGACCGCGTGGCTCAGGTGAATCGCCGCCATGTTGTTGCCGCCGATGATCGCTTTGGCAGCATCAAGGTACTGCGGGTTGGTAGAGACCAGGACGATCGCACCGAAACCGATGATGAACGTCAGGATGTAAAAGTAGCCGATGAAACCGGTCGCGAAAAAGACCGATTTACGCGCCTCTTTGGCATCACCGACGGTAAAGAACCGCATCAGGATGTGCGGCAGACCCGCCGTACCGAACATAAGCGCCACCGCCAGGGAGATCGCCGATACCGGGTCGCTGACCAGGCCGCCGGGGCTCATGATCTCGATGCCTTTGGTGTCAACCGCCGCCTGGAAGAGCGAACCGAAGTCGAAGTTGTAGTGCGCCATAACCGCGATGGCCATGAAGGTCGCACCCGCCAGCAGCAAGATCGCCTTGATGATCTGAACCCAGGTGGTTGCCAGCATGCCGCCGAAGGTGACGTAAAGCACCATCAGAACGCCGACGAGAATGACCGCGAACTCGTAGTTCAGGCCGAAGAGCAGCTGGATCAGTTTACCCGAACCGACCATCTGGGCGATCAGGTAGAGAATGACCGTCGCGATGGAACCAAACGCCGCCAAAGTACGGATCGGCGTCTGTTTCAGGCGGTAGGAGGCGACGTCGGCAAAGGTGTATTTGCCGAGGTTGCGCAGCTGTTCCGCGACCAGGAAGAGGATGATCGGCCAGCCGACCAGGAAGCCGATGGAGTAGATCAGACCGTCGTACCCTTTGAGGTAGACGAGGCCCGAAATCCCCAGGAACGATGCGGCAGACATGTAGTCCCCCGCGATCGCCAGGCCGTTTTGGAAGCCGGTGATGCCGCCGCCGGCGGTGTAGAAGTCCTTCGCCGTTTTGGTGCGTTTGGCCGCCCAGTAGGTGATGCCCAGGGTACCGCCTACGAAGAGGAGGAACATGACGATGGCAGAAACATTTAACGCCTGTTTCTGTACTTCGCCTTCGATAGCGCCGGCGGCCATGAGGCCCGTGACTCCGAGAAGGAGCAGAAATGCAATCTTTTTCACTTATTCTCCCTTCGCGTTTTCTTTGATTTTTCTGGTCAGATCGTCAAACTCGGTGTTGGCGCGTTTGACGTAGATGCCGGTCAGTACGAACGCGATGATGATGACGATCACCCCCACGGGGATCCCGACGGTCGTCACCGTGTCGGCACCCAGCGGTGTGCCGAGGAGCGCGGGGTTGAACGCGATGGTGAGGATGAACGCGAAGTAAACCACGAGCATCACGACGGTCAGCATCCATGCAAAGCTGCTGCGCTTCTGGGTAAGTTCGATGAAATTCGGATCGTTTTTGATCTTGTCGACTTGTTCAGGTGTCATTCCCACTCCTTAGAAGTTGTAGTTCACGATGAAACGGTATTCGTCCCAGTCGAGATTGTTGGAAAATTCGTTCGGGAAGTTGCCGCGGAACCGCAGTTGCAGGTTCTTGACGAACTCCGGGTAGTAGATGACGTCGAAACCGGGTTCCTTGGCCGTACGGGACGTGCCGTAGCCGGTGTTGTTCGGTACGTCGAACTCGGCGTAGTAGAGGGTCGTGCTCAGGTTCACCCCGAGATCTTTCCAGTTGTAGCTGCCCGCGACTTTCCATGCGTCGGTGCCGGCGAGGAACTGGTGGCGTGTCACCATACCCTGGGTAAATGCCGGCATGCCGCCCCACGGGGAGATGAGCGCGCCGTTAGCGAAGCTGCTGCTGTCGCTGTCGTTTTCGGAGTAGGCGACGTAGACGTTGGCACCGCCGAATTTGGCGCCGACTTTCGCGCCCCAGTAGAAGGCGTCGACGTTGCCGACGGTCAGGGAGTCGCCCACGTCGTCTTCTTTGATGAACTGCAGCGCGGCGTAGGGTTTGACCTTATCCGTCAGCAGGCAGTTCCAGCTGAAATCCGCCTGTCCGTAGACGGCGTTGAGAATGTCCCATGCGTAGTAGTCCCAAAGCTGAAGCTTCAGGTTTTCGACGCCGGTGTAGGTTGCGGAGAGTACGGAGATCCCCTCGGTGTTCTGACCGACGGCCCACTGGCCCATGTCGGTGAACTCGCCCTGGTGGATCGCCGTGTTGCCCGGGATCGCCGTATAGCCTGCCGTAGCACCCAGCACGCCGCCGTTATAGGCGTTGGCGAAGGTACCCGGCGCAAACTTTGTCACGTGTGCCGCGATGAGCGTCGTATCGGGGATGTCCTTGTTGATGGCCACGTAGGCTTCAAAAAGGTTCGGCAGCATGCGCGCGTCGTCGGAACCCGCCATCGGCGTGTCGAGTTTCTGACGGCCGACCTTCAGGATCGTGTTGCCGAAGGTGTACTGCAGGTAGAGCTCGCCGAGCATGGCGTAGCTGTCGCCGCCGGTTCCGAAGAGCGTCGGGTCGAAGGTGTCGAGTTCGAGACCGTCAAGTACCTTGTTGGTCGTGTAGAACGCCGCACCGACGCTCAGGCCGTGGAAGTCCGCCGTTTCGAACTTCAGGTGGCCGCCGATCGCCGTAGCACTGCGGTGTGTTTCGACGGCGCCCATGTAGTCGCGGTCGATGTAGAAGGAGCGGATCTGGCCGCTGACTTTTCCTTCGGTAAACATGCTGCTCAAATCTTCAGCAGCGTTTACCGTCGTCATTAGTGAAAAAGCTGCTATACTTAGCGCAACCGTTTTTCTCATTTAACATCCTTTTGGGGTTCCGTTACAAACCCCTTGTTGATTTCCCACACCAACATCTTAGGAAGCTAACGTAGCACGAACGTAGCAAAATGGGAAAAACGTTCTTTTCCCGTCAATTTCCCTCTTTTTCCCCCGGTTCAAGCAAAAAAACGTTTCCATACGTAACAATATGCCCCATTTGTGTTTCAGAAAGTGTCATTTTCTTCGGGAACGTTGTCATAGGGAGGGATTGGGAAGTGCTATTTTTTGGCGGGAATGTCGATCATGTAGCCCAGGGCGCGGATGTTCTGGATGAAATCCTCTTTCAGGGCTTTTTTCAGACGGTTGACTTCGGCGCGGACGGTGGCGTTATCGACGTAGACCTCGTCCCAGACGTAGGTCCGGAACTCCTCGAAATCGACGACGCGCCCCCGGTTGCGCGCCAGCAGATCGACAATCTGGACCTGGCGCTTGCTCAGCGGCTGGGGTGCGTTGTCGAAACTGAGGGTGCAGCGCTCCGTGTCGTAGCTGTAACGGGTCGAGAGGCGGATGTGAAGCCGCTTGTTCTCCTGGGGCTGCTCGCGCATCACCTTGTCGATGCGCAGCGCCAGCTCCTTGAGATGAAACGGCTTTTTAAGGTAGTCGAAACAGCCCAGTTCAAACGCGCGGCTGATATCCTCGATGTCCACCAGGGCACTGATGTAGATGGCCGGGGTCTGAATCTTGGCGGCGTGCAGCGTCTCGAGCAGGCTCAACCCGTCGGTGCCGGGAACGTTGATGTCGAGAATCAGCAGGTCGAAGGCTTCGCTCCGGGCCCGTTCGCACGCCTCGCTTCCGTTGCGCATGCTCACTACCGCGTCGCCGCGCCCCTTGAGAAACTCGGTGATCGCCTCGTTGAGCATCAGTTCGTCTTCGAGCAGGAGTATCTTCACCGGTCCGCTCCTTTGAAGCGGTAGGCGAAACGGGTCTGCGCCTCGGTCGATTCGATCATGATCGCCACCCCCTCTTCGTCACAGATCGATTTTACCAGATTCAGCCCCAAACCGAAGCCGTCACTCTTTTTCCGTTCTCGGTAGTAGGCCTCGAAGATCTTATCAACGTCCTGAATGACTTCCGAGCGACTGGAGAAACTGAGAAGGTACGCCCCCTCCTCTTCCGTGATGTCAATGAAGATGGTCTCACCGTGACGGGTGTACTTGATGGCGTTGGTCAGGTTGTTGTCGACGATGCGCTGCAGCTTCGTCTCGTTGAAATCGATCTCGGCCCGGGAGCAGCTGCAGGTAAAGGAGAAGCCCACCCCCGCAAAGGTGGCGACCTCATCGAAGAAGTCGACCCGGGTGCGGAGGTACTCGCAGAGATCGATGTACTGGCGGGGGTAGTCGATCTGATCCTTTTTCACCAGGTAGCTCAGGTCGTCGTAGATGGTGAAGATGTTTTTGATCGCCGCCTCGATCTTGGCGAGGTAGCGGTCCTTGCCGTGCTGCATCGTGTAGAGTTCGATGTTGGTCAAAATGACCGAAAGCGGCGTGTTGGTCTCGTGGATGGCGTAGCGCAGGAACTGCTTCTGCGACGCCAGCAGATCCTGGGAAAACCGTTTCTCCGTCTCCAGCGCGGCGTTTTGCTCCTGCAGCCGGGCCGTCTTGTCCCGGACCTTGTCTTCAAGGGTGAGGTTGAGCTGCTCCAGGCTCGCCTTCTGGCTGACGATGGTCTCCACCATCTCGTTGGCGTGTCCCGCCATCTTCCTGAACTCCCGGAAGTAGAGGTCCCGGCCGTGAAGGGCCCGGTAGCGGGTCGCAACCCCTTCGAAAAAATTCAGGAAGATGTCGACGTCTTTTTCGAGCATCGTGTTGACGATCTTGGTCACCCCGAGGATGAACCCGAAGAGGATGAACGCCAGGGTGGCGATCTCCAGGATGATGCGGATCAGCCGGCTCTTCATCTGGGCATACTGGCTCTCCAGCATCGTCTCGTAGGGAGTCAGGTAGACCCCGCTGACGATCTTGTACCCTCCCTTGAGCGCATAAGGAAAGAGCAGCGCCGGTTCTTTCGCCCCGTTGCGTTCGACGCTGCCTTCCACCGTCTCGCCGGAGTCGTAATCCAGCAGGGTGTGGCCGTCGACGGGGTTGGTGGCGTAGAGGGGGTGAAACTGTTCGTCATAGAGGGCGATGAACCGGTAGGCCTCCTCCAGGGCGAACATGGAAGCGTACCGGGCCAGCTCTTCGTCGCTGTGATCGGTGTTGCGCAGCCGAACATATTCATAGAGGCGTTCGAACTGGTGGGCGGCACTGACGATCTTGCGCTGCTGCGCCTCGTAGTAATCCGCCTTGGTCGCTTCGAGGGTCTTCTCGAACTCCTGGTACTCGTCATGGATCAGCAGGAGGGAAAAGAGAACCGTAAATACCAGGATGAAGAGGATGGAGAGGCTGTTGAACTGGTGGAGGCTGAAGTTGTCAAAATGGCGATAAAACCAGTTGTGCCGTCTGTGGTGTGTCGCTCTCATTCCCTGCCAAAACTTGAATTGCAATCCGTAATTATAGCTTAAGCCGCGCCGTCAAAAGCGTTCCGTTAGAGAACTTCCATTATAATACGCCGCTATAATCATCGATAAAACACGTTGAAAACAAAGGATGACACACCATGTTCGGAAGACGACAAGAACTCAAAACCTACAACTACTCCGCCGAGGAGATGGCCCGTTTCCAGTGGGCGAAGATGACCACGTCCAAAGGGGTCATGTGGCTCAAACTCTACGGGGAAGAGACCCCCAACACCGTAGCGAACTTCGCCACCCTGGCCAACGACGGTTTCTACAACGGCCTGAACTTCCACCGGGTCATCCCCGGCTTCATGGCCCAGGGCGGCTGTCCCCACGGCACCGGTACCGGCGGCCCGGAGTGGGCGATCCCCTGTGAAACGGCCCTGAACAAGCACCGCCACGTCAAGGGAACCCTCTCCATGGCCCACGCGGGCCCCAACACCGGCGGCAGCCAGTTCTTCATCTGCTTCGTCTCCTGCCCCCACCTCGACGGCGTCCATACCGTCTTCGGCGGCATCGAAGCGGACGACGCCGACTCCATGGCGGTACTTGACAGCATCGAAGGGCGCGACGCCATCGAGTCGGTAGAGATTCTTCCCGAAAAGGCATAAGAGACTCCCGTGCTGGTCCACATCTGCTGCTCCGTCGATTCGCACTTCTTTCTCGAGAAGCTCCGGGAAGATTTCCCGGGCGAACCGCTGACGGGCTTTTTCTACGACCCCAACATCCACCCCTACTCCGAGTACCGTCTCCGCTACCTCGACGTACAGCGCAGCTGCAAAAAGCTCGGCATCGATCTCATCGAAGGGGAGTACGACTACGCGGCGTGGATGGATGCGGTCCGGGGGCTGGAGAAAGAACCGGAGAAGGGGAAACGGTGCGAGGTCTGCTTCGACCGCCGTTTCGAGGTGAGTGCGAAAAAAGCCCTCGAACTCGGAGAGAAGCGGATGACCACCACCCTCCTCGTCAGCCCCCTCAAATCCCAGCAACAGCTCAAGGCCAGCGGCGCAGCCTTCGAAAAGCACCACGGCCTGGAGTTCGTCTTCGTCGACTACCGTTCCGGCGGCGGCACCCAGGACCAAAGCCGGGTCACCAAGGAGCAGCAGCTCTACCGTCAGGACTACTGCGGCTGTCTCTACGGCCTGGGAATGCAGCGCGACGCCCAGCAGCAGCTGATGGACGAGATGTTCTCGCCCCTTGCGCCGCGTGCTCTGCCCGCTTCCATCGAGGAGCGCATCGCCCTTTACGAGGAGCGGATGCGTCTGGAAGAGGCGGAGACTCCCTACCGCATCGTACGCGAAAAGTTTCTCAACTACCGCCAGTTCTCCTGCGCCCTCACCGTCGGCGGCGAAGTCCTTCCCGCCGCCGCCCTCGCCTACTCCATCCTGCCTAGGGGTCGGGCGCAGGGGCGCATCGAATACACCGCGGGACCCCTGCACTGCATGAACCGCGACGACGTGAAGCTGGTGACCCTCGAAACCTTCAACGCCGCGGCGAAGAGCCGTTACGCTTCCGTCACGGAGCTGCTCTTCTCCCCGCTCCCCTTCGACGAAGAGGTCGCCGTTCGGCAGCGGCTCCTGCCCGGCCTCTACGACCTGACCCCCCTCGTCGTCGTCGACACCGTCCCCGAAGGGAAGTTCACCCTGCTGCTGGACGCGAAAACCTACGAAGACACCCGCGACCGTCTCATTCCCCTTTCGGCCCCGAAAAGCCTCCAATAAGCCCGCAGGCGCAATCAATTAACTTTTCTTAACATTAGTTTCGCTAAAATAAGCCAATTTTTCCACCGGGTCCTTCGACCGATCCGGGTTCAAAGGCAGAATACGCATGATTGACGTTGTTGAAATCCAGAAAATCCTTCCCCACCGCTACCCGTTTTTGCTGGTTGACAAGATTACCGAACTCAACCTCGACGAGAATCTCGTCGGCTACAAGAACGTGACCATCGGTGAGCAGATTTTCCAGGGCCACTTCCCCGGACACCCCATCTACCCGGGCGTAATGATCCTTGAAGGGATGGCCCAGGCCGGCGGCGTCCTCGCCTTCAAAAGTCTCGGAGACATGACCGAAGAGGAAGCGGCGCGCAAAGTGGTCTACTTTATGAGTATCGACAAAGCGAAGTTCCGCAGCCCGGTCCGCCCCGGCGACCGCCTCGAGTACCGCATCAGCGTCATGAAGCACAAGGGGAGCATCTGGCTCTTTGAAGGCAAAGCCTACGTCGGCGACACCCTCGCCGCGGAAGCCGAACTCAAAGCGATGATCGTCGACAAATAGGTGAAGGTATGAGTACTATTTCTCCCCTGGCCATCATCGAAGAGGGCGCGCAGATCGGCGAAAACGTCACAATCGCGCCCTACGCCTTTGTCTCCGCCGAGAGCGTCATCGGCGACGGCACCTCCATCGCCCAGGGTGCCTGCATCTACGGCAAGACGACGATCGGTAAAAACAACCGCATCTTCTCCCACGCCGTCATCGGGTCGGTCCCGCAGGATCTGAAGTTCCACGGCGAAGAGGTGGAGCTGATCATCGGCGACAACAACACCATCCGCGAATTCACCCTCTTCAACCCCGGTACGGAAGGGGGCGGCAGCAAAACCGTCCTGGGCAGCAACAACCTCTTCATGGGGTACGTCCACATCGGCCATGACGTCATCGTCGGGGACCACTGCGTCCTGGCCAACGGCGTCGCCCTCGCCGGTCACGTCATCTGCGGCAACAACGTCGTCATCGGCGGCTATACGCCGGTCCACCAGTTCTGCAACATCGGCGACCACGTCATGATCGGCGGCGGCTCCGCCGTCGCCCAGGACATCCCCCCCTACTGCCTGGCGGAGGGAAACCGTGCCAAACTGCGCGGACTCAACATCAACGGCCTGCGCCGCCGTATGGAACGCGAAGACATCAACGCGCTCAAGTCGGCTTACGCCGCGCTTTTCAACAAAGGCCGTCCCCTCAAAGAGGTCTCCGAAGAGCTGCTCGCCGCCAGCGAAAACGCGCATGTCCGCAAGCTCTGCACCTTCGTCGCCGAAACCCAGCGCGGCATCCCTTTTGAAAGGATTGAAGTATGATTCACCGTCACTGCAGCTTCTGCGAAGCTTCCGAAAGCGAAGAGAACCCGCTCATCGCGGGCAACGGCGTTTACATCTGTAAAAACTGCGTCTACTCCGCCTACAAGATTATGTTCGGCGACGTCGAGAACGAGCGGGAAAAAGCCCTCGTCGAAGCGGTCGGGGAGCTGATGACTCCCAAAGAACTCGACACCTTCCTGGGCGAGTACATCATCGGCCAGGAACGTGCCCGCAAGCTCCTCTCCGTCGCGGTCTACAACCACTACAAACGGATCTTCAAGCACCACACCGTCGAGGACGAAACGGAAATCGCCAAGTCTAACGTGCTGCTGATCGGGCCCACCGGCAGCGGCAAGACCCTGCTGGCACAGACCATCGCCCGGGTGCTGAACGTTCCCATCGCCATCGCCGATGCGACCAGCCTTACCGAAGCGGGCTACGTGGGCGAAGACGTCGAGAATATTCTCACCCGCCTGCTCCAGGCCGCCGACGGCGACGTCGACCGGGCCCAGCAGGGGATCGTCTTCATCGACGAGATCGACAAGATCTCCCGCATGAGCGAGAACCGCTCTATTACCCGCGACGTCTCCGGCGAAGGGGTCCAGCAGGCACTGCTGAAGATCATCGAAGGGGCCCAGGTCAACATCCCGCCCAAGGGGGGACGCAAACACCCCAACCAGGACTTCATTCAGATCGACACCTCCGGCATCCTCTTCATCTGCGGCGGCGCTTTCGACGGCCTGCAGGAGATTCTCAAGCGCAAGCAGGGTAAAAACGTCCTGGGCTTCGGCCATGAGAAGAAGAGCAAGGAGGAGCAGGTCCCGACCTTCGACACCGTCGAGCCCGACGACCTGGTCAGCTACGGCCTCATCCCCGAACTGGTCGGGCGTCTGCCCATCATCGCCTCCCTCAGCGAGATCAAGGAAGCGGACATGGTGCGCATCCTGACCGAACCGAAAAACTCCCTGGTCCGTCAGTACGCCAAGCTCTTCGCCATCGACGACGTCCAGCTCACCTTCGACGACGAGGCGCTCCACGCCATCGCCGCCAAGGCGATTTCGCGCAAAACCGGAGCGCGGGGTCTGCGGGCCATCATGGAGGAGATCATGATCGACATCATGTACGAACTTCCCGATTACAAAGGCTATGAGGTCGTTATCACCAAAGAGGTGGTCGACTCGGGCGAGAAGCCTGTCTACGTCAAAAAACCGAAACAAAAAATCGCATAACACAGGAACATACATATGATTTTTAACAAGCTCATCGGACTCTTTTCCAGCGATCTCTCCATCGACCTCGGCACGGCCAACACTCTGGTCATCGCCAAGGGGCGGGGCATCATCATCAACGAACCCTCCGTCGTCGCCGTCAAGACCGAGCGCTACGGCCAGCAAAAGGTCCTTGCCGTCGGTAAGGAGGCCAAAGAGATGGTCGGCAAGACCCCGGGCAACATCAAGGCGATCCGTCCTATGAAAGACGGGGTCATCGCCGACTTCGACATGACCGAGAAGATGATCAAGAAGTTCATCCAGAAAGCCCACGGGCGCAAGTCCCTCATCAGCCCACGCATCATCATCTGTGTTCCCTACGGCCTTACCCAAGTCGAACGCAAGGCGGTCAAGGAGGCCGCGGAGTCCGCGGGTGCCCGGGAGGTCTTCCTCATCGAGGAGCCCATGGCCGCCGCCATCGGCGCGGGGATCGAGATCCGCGAACCCCAGGGGAACCTCGTCGTCGACATCGGCGGCGGGACCACCGAGATCGGCGTCGTCTCCCTCGGCGGCCTGGTCCTCTCCAAGTCCATCCGCGTCGCCGGCGACAAGATCGACAAGGCGATCGCCGACTACGTCAAGCGCAAGTACAACCTCCTCATCGGCGAGCGCATCGCCGAGGAGATCAAGATCGCCATCGGCACCGCGGTTCCCCTCGAGACGGAACTGACCATGGTGGTCAACGGCCGCGACCAGGTCGAGGGGCTGCTCAGCTCCGTCGAGCTGACCAGCGAAGACGCCCGCGAAGCGATGAAAGAGCCCCTCAAGGAGATCGCCGAAGCCCTCCGCGACGTCCTTGAGAAGATGCCGCCGGACCTCGCCGGCGACATCGTCAACCACGGCATCATTCTCACCGGCGGCGGCGCCCTGATCCGCCAGCTGGACAAATATCTCGCGGACATTATCCGCATCCCCGTCTACGTCGCCGACGAACCGCTGCTTGCGGTCGCGAAGGGCACGGGACGCGCCCTGGAAGAGATCGACCTGCTCCAAGAGCTCTTCGAGAATGAATAAGGAACTTATTCCTACCCTTCTTCTGATCTTCGCCCTCTTCGGAGGGGCCTACTACTACAGCGAAACGGTGCAGGCGCCGTTTCTGAACATGTTCCACGCCATTAAAAGCAGCTACCACGACACCCTGGAGACCATCGACCATACCGTCGAAGAGCACTTTTCGCAGCAAGAGACCATTCGGCGCCAGAGAGAGCAGATCGCCTTCCTGGAGGCGCAGCAGCTTCGCATGCAGCAGCTCGAAAGCACGAACGACGCCTTTCTCGCCATGCAGGACTCCCCCCTCAACCACACCCCGACCGTCTCACTGGCACGGGCCCTCTCCTACGTCAAATTCGGGGACACCCGAAAAGTGTGGCTGGAGATGGAGGATTTCAACACCTCCCGCATCTACGGGCTGGTGTACAACGACACCACGGCGGGCATCGTCGTCACCTCCCACCACAAACCGATGGCGCTGCTCAACGGCGATCCGAAGAGCTCCTACGCCGTTTTCGTCGGCAAAAACCGCGCCCCCGGCATCATTCACGGCAACAACAGCGACACCCTGGTAGTCCGCTACATTCCCACCTGGATCGAGGTCGCTCCGGGCGACGAGGTCGTCACTTCCGGGCTCGATCACCTCTTTTTCCGGGGCCTTCGCGTCGGAAAAGTACTCTCCGTCAGCCTCTCGGAGGGGTACCAGAGCGCCGTGGTCGCTCCCTACTGCAGTGCCGACACGCCGGACTATTTTCACGTGATCACCTCCGTCAACTGATTCCACCCGCACCGTTCGCCTGAGCGCCCTCGGCCGCACCTCCTCTTTTTCCGCTCTCCTATCACCGAAAATCATGTCACTCTGTGCTACAATGGATGAGAGAACGGGTCAGTGCACCCCGCTTTGCCAAGGGAGCAACGGATGAAACGAGTTATAACGCTGCTGCTGTCGCTCGCGTCACTCTACGCTTCCGAACCCATCTTGCCGATACCCCTCAACATTGAGTACGATGCGCAAAAAGCGTCACTCGGTCGGGAGCTTTTCTTCGATCCCAGGCTTTCGAAGGACGGGAGTGTCGCCTGCGTCAACTGCCACGCCCTCCCCGGGAGCGGTGCCGATCCGAATCCCGTTTCCTTCGGCGTCGGAGGTGCCAAGGGGATCTTCAACTCCCCCACCGTACTCAACGCCGTCTTCAACTTCTCCCAGTTCTGGGACGGCAGGGCGCCGGACCTCGAAACGCAGGCGAAAGGGCCGATCGCCAACGGCATCGAGATGGCCCTCCCCCTCCGCGAAGCCGTCGCCGTTCTCAAAGACGACGACCGCTACCGCGAACGGTTCGCCACCCTCTATCCCGACGGCATAACCGCCGAAAATCTCGTCAATGCCATCGCCGAGTTCGAACGCACCCTGATCACCCCGAATGCCCCCTTCGACCGCTACCTACGCGGAGAACCCAACGTCCTGAGCCCGGAGGCGCTTCGGGGGTACGAACTCTTCAAAAAGCGCGGCTGTATCAGCTGCCACAACGGCATCAACATCGGCGGCAACCTCTATCAGAAATCGGGGGTTTTCTCCGAAGGGAAACTGGAGATGCACCCCGAGCATTTCGGGCGCTACAACGTGACGGGCCGGGAGAAGGATAAATACTATTTCAAAGTTCCCACCCTGCGAAACGTCTCCCTGACCGCCCCCTATTTCCACGACGGCAGCGTCTTCGATCTTGAAACCGCCGTCAGGACGATGATGGAGTATCAGCTCGGCATCATTCCCGACCCTGACGAAATCCGTGCCATCGTCGCATTTTTGAAGACGCTCGAAGGCGACACGCCCCCCTTCCTGATTCAGGAGCAGTCCCGGTGAACGCCCGTTTCAAAATCGTCCTGCTCTCCATCGTTCTGCTTGCGTTCATTCTGCTAAGTACCTTTCAGTGGACCCGCTCCCAGTCGAACAAGAACAGTCTCGAAGCGACCGTCGGCATGGTCAGCACCCTGCAGCTGATCGTCCAGGAAGAGGCAATCCAGATGCTCCGTTCCAACACCGTCACCAACAACGACACCCTCGCCGAACTCGAACAGCAGCTGCAGCACAATGCACGCCGCATGATCGAGCAGGTCGAACGCCGTCACCCGGCGCTTCCGGGCATCACCCCCGACTATCTTCGGGGGCTCTTCAAGCGGCACCACGAACGTCTCGAGGACTTTAAATCCTACCACGCCGTCATCAAGAATTCCATTCTCCAAATTGAAAGCATGATCGAAAAACGGCTTCACGGAGCTCCCGAAACCGACTTCATCGATGACGCGATGCTCAATATCATGCAGCGCTTCATCATCAACTACTTTCAGAATACGATTGCGGCCGAATCCTACGACATTCCCCCTCCCGACCCCGCCATGGGATCGACCGAGCGGATGCTTCTGCGCCATCTGAACACGGTCCTCTCCTACGATGCGAAGATTCGCGAACTCAATGCCGAGATCGACCGTGACGACGTCGGCGGCTCCCTGGCACGCATGCGGCGAACCCTGAAATACCAGATCGGTCAGGTTGAGGAAGGCATCACGCAGCTGGGTACGGCCATGTTCATCAGCTCCGTGCTTTTCCTGATGATGGGCATCTTCGCCTACTCCAGGGAGATCAAGAGCCGGGAAAACGCCGACCGCCTCAGCCGCGAACTCGAACAGACCAACCGCGAACTCGCAAAAGAGAATCGCCGCAGCATGACCCTGGCACGGCAGTTCGAACAGTTTGCCCGGGCGCTGGACGAAAGTGCCATCGTCTCGAAAACCGATTCCCGGGGCATCATCACCTACGTCAACCAGAAGTTCCTCGATATCAGCGGCTACGACCGCGATGAACTCCTCGGTAGGCCCCACAACATCATCCGCCACCCCGACATGCCTTCAGAACTCTTTGACGAACTCTGGAAGACCATCCGGGAAAAACGGGTCTTCAAGGCCACCATCAAGAACCGCCGCAAAGACGGTTCTTCCTACTTTGTCGACAGCGTCATCATTCCCATCACCGGCATTGACGGGGAGATCGACGAATACCTCGCCGTCCGCTACAACGTCAGCGAACTGGTTGAAACCCGCGACAGCGCACTGGCCGCCCAGAGGGCGAAAGACCGTTTTCTCGCCAACATGAGCCACGAGCTCCGTACCCCGCTCAACGCCATCGGCGGTTTCACCCAGATCATGCTGCGCAAAACCGACGACCCCATGCTGCTCAAGTACCTCGCCATGGTCCGGGAGAGTTCGGAGAAGCTGCTCCACCTCATCAACGACATCCTCGACCTCTCCAAAATCCAGAGCGGCAAGTTCTCCCTCGACGTCAAGCCCTTCGCACTGAGCCAGAGCCTTGAAGCCCTGCTGGAGCGGTTCCGAACCCTGGCGGAGGCACATCAGGTCCTCCTCAAAACCGATATCGATGCAAACGCCCGCATCCAGGTTGTCGGGGACTGGATGCGTATCTCCCAGGTACTGACCAACCTGCTCTCCAACGCCATCAAATTCACCCCGGAGTCGGGTAGTGTCACCGTCGTTGCCTCCTACCGCGACGGCCTCTTCCGCTGCAGCGTCGCCGACACCGGCATCGGGATGACGCCCGAAACCCAGGAGCGCATTTTCAACCCCTTCGAACAGGCGGACGACTCCACGACGCGGGAGTACGGCGGTACCGGCCTGGGCCTGAGCATCTCCAAGGAGCTGGTTGCCATGATGGAGGGGACGCTGAGCCTGCAGAGCGAAGTGGGCCGGGGGAGCCGCTTCGAGATGCAGCTTCCCCTGGCCGCACTGACCCCCCGTCAGGAGAGCAACTCAGAGGAGCGTACCGGACCCTTTGAACCGCTTCACGGCCACATTCTCGTCGCCGAAGACAACCCCGCCAACCGGGAGGTGATCGCGCTGATGCTCGCGGAGATCGGTCTGACCTGCGACATCGTCTCCGACGGCGTGGAAGCGATGGACCGGTTCGACCCGGAGCGGCACGACCTGATCCTGATGGATCAGAACATGCCCCGCATGAACGGTATCGAAGCGATGCGGGGCATCCGTGAAGAACACGCCGGCCACGTCCCGGTCATCGCCCTCACCGCCAACGTCATGGTCGGTGACCGGGAGCGCTTTCTCGAAGCGGGAATGGACGATTTCATCGGCAAACCGATCGACCTTGAGATCCTCTACGCCACACTTTCGCGCCACCTCTCCTGACCCCCTCGGCGAGGCTTGACCGCAATCCTCAAACCGGGGCCGGTTCATTCACCGTTTTTTAAGTGCGTTATGACTATAATAAGCAAATTTTTCCAGAAGCGGATTTCCATGCTTTCTGGCCACCATTTTTGAAGGGACACAATGCCAAAACGCGAAGATATCAAAACGATATTGCTCATCGGTTCGGGCCCGATCGTCATCGGTCAGGCCTGCGAGTTCGACTACTCCGGGACCCAGGCGGTCAAAACGCTCAAAGAGCTGGGTTACCGCGTCGTTCTGATCAACTCCAATCCGGCCACCATCATGACCGACCCGGAGTTCGCGGACCGTACCTACGTCGAGCCCATCAAGCCCGAAGTCATCGCGAAGATCATTGAACAGGAGAAGGTCGACGCGATCCTTCCGACCATGGGAGGCCAGACGGCCCTCAATGCGGCGATGCAGATGTACGAGAAGGGGATGCTCGACGGCATCGAGTTCCTCGGTGCCAAACCCGAAGCGATCAAGAAGGGCGAAGACCGCCAGGCCTTCAAGGAGGCGATGCTCAAAATCGGCATGGACCTCCCCCACTCCCGCTACGCTTACAATATGGACGAAGCCCTTGCGGCAGCCGACGAAATCGGTTTCCCCATCATCATCCGCGCCTCCTTCACCCTCGCCGGAGGCGGTTCGGGCGTTGCCTACAACATTGACGAGTACAAGATGCTCGCCCAGCGCGGCCTGGACGAGAGCCCCATCAACGAGATCCTCGTCGAAGAGTCCCTGCTCGGCTGGAAAGAGTACGAGATGGAGGTCATCCGCGACCGCGAAGACAACTGCATCATCGTATGTTCCATCGAAAACTTCGACCCCATGGGCGTCCACACCGGCGACTCCATCACCATCGCACCGGCTTTGACCCTGACGGACAAAGAGTACCAGCGGATGCGTGACGCCTCCTTCGCCATCCTCCGGGAGATCGGCGTCGACACCGGCGGCTCCAACGTCCAGTTCTCCGTCGATCCCGAAACCGGCCGCATGATCGTCATCGAGATGAACCCCCGGGTCTCACGCTCCTCGGCGCTGGCTTCCAAGGCGACGGGCTACCCCATCGCCAAGGTCGCGACCCTGCTGGCCGTCGGCTTTACCCTCGACGAGATCAAAAACGACATCACCGGTACTCCCGCCTCTTTCGAACCGGTCATCGATTACATCGTCACCAAGCTGCCGCGCTTCACCTTTGAGAAGTTTCCCGAAGCCGAGTCCACGCTGACCACCGGGATGAAGTCCGTCGGCGAAGCAATGGCGATCGGCCGCACCTTCAAAGAGTCGATGCAAAAAGCTCTCTGCTCCCTTGAAACCGGCCTCTGCGGCTTCAACGAGATGAAAGGGGACCTCGACCTCATCAAGCATGAGATCCGCCGCCCCAACGCCGACCGCATGCTCTACGTCGCCGAGGGCTTCCGCCGGGGCCTGAGCACGGAGGAGATCTTCGAACTCTGCAAGATCGACCCCTGGTTCCTCTACCAGATCGAGGAGCTCGTCGTCGCGGAAGAAGGCATCGACAGCGACATTCTCAACGACGAAACGCGCTTCCGTAAAGCCAAGACCGAAGGCTTCTCCGACAAACGGATCGCCCAGCTCATCAACGCCCACTCCAAAATGGAGCTGACGGAGAACGACGTTTTCAACGCCCGCAAACGCCTGGGTATCAGCCTGGAGTACAACGAGGTCGACACCTGTGCCGCCGAGTTCGAGGCCCTCACCCCCTACCTCTACTCCACGACCAACGTCTCCCGCCTCCCCGACGTCAAAAACCGCGTCTCGCAGAAACGGAAAGTCCTCATCCTCGGCGGCGGTCCCAACCGCATCGGCCAGGGGATCGAGTTCGACTACTGCTGCGTCCACGCCGCCTTCGCTCTCAAAGAGATGGACATCGAGACGATCATGTACAACTGTAACCCCGAGACCGTCTCCACCGACTACGACACCTCCGACGTCCTCTACTTCGAACCCATCGATTTCGAACACGTTCGCGAAGTGATCGAGAACGAACAGCCCGGCGGCATCATCGTCCACTTCGGCGGCCAGACGCCGCTGAAACTGGCAAACCCCCTCACTGCCATCGGCGCTCACATCGTCGGTACTCCGGCAAAGGTGATCGACCTCGCCGAAGACCGGGAGAAGTTCTCGGCCTTCGTCCGCGACAACGACCTCAAACAGCCCGACAACGGCATCGCCACCACCAAAGAGCAGGCCATCGCCGTCGCCGACACCCTCGGCTACCCGGTCCTGGTGCGCCCCTCCTTCGTCCTCGGCGGCCGCGCGATGCGCATCGTCTACAACGAAGACGAACTCCGCCAGTACATGGACGAAGCGGTCTCCGTCTCCAACGACGCCCCGGTGCTCGTCGACAAGTTCCTCGACCAGGCGGTCGAACTCGACGTCGACGCCATCTGCGACGGCAGCGAAGTCTACATCGGCTCCATCATGCAGCACATCGAGGAAGCGGGCATCCACTCCGGCGACTCCGCCTGTTCCCTCCCCCCGGTGAACATCTCTCCGGAACTCTACGCCGAGGTCGAGCAGCAGACCAAAATCATCGCCCTCGGTCTGGGCGTCGTCGGCCTGATGAACGTCCAGTACGCCATCTACCAGAACGAGGTCTACCTCATCGAGGTGAACCCCCGCGCTTCCCGGACGGTCCCCTTCGTCTCTAAGGCGACGGGCATGCCGCTGGCGAAGGTGGCAACCCGCGTCATGATGGGCGAACCGCTCCGCGACGCCCTCGCCTTCTACGACAACTACAACATCGTCGAGGAGGGCGACGGCCTGCTCAAACCGCGCCTCAAAGGCCACATCGCCATCAAAGAAGCGGTCTTCCCCTTCAACAAGCTTTACGGCGCCGACCTGGTGCTGAGTCCGGAGATGAAGTCCACCGGCGAGGTCATGGGCATCAGCGACAACTTCGGCATCAGCTTCGCGAAGTCCCAGGTCGCCGCGGGAAACCGCATCCCCACCGAGGGAACCTGTTTCCTCTCCTTCATCGACATGGACAAGGAACACGCTCCGGAGATCGCCCGCGGTCTGCATGAGCAGGGCTTCAAACTCGTCGCGACCCGCGGCACCCAGAAGGCCATCGAAGCGGCGGGCATCCCCTGCGAAGCGGTCCTCAAGATCAGCGAAGGGCGCCCCAACATCCAGGACATGATGCGCAACGGCGAGATCCACATGGCCATCAACACCTCCGACAACAAAACGGCCAAAGAGGACGCCGTGGTGATCCGCCAGATCGTCCTTCGGATGAACATGCCTTACTTCACCACCCTCAGTGCCGCCCGCGCCGCCATCGAAGCGCTGCGCCGCATGAAGACCGACTCCTGGGCGACACCGAAGTCGCTCCAGGACTATCTGGTCGACTGAGAAGATTCCGTCCCCAGGAGGCGACAGCATGGCAGAGACCCCGACCCCGTACGCGTCCCGCATCTTCCTGGTCCAGACCGACACCACCGTCGGGTTCCTCTCCCAGAGCGCGGAGCGGCTCGAAAGGGTCAAATCCCGCCTTCCCGGAAAATCGTTCCTGAAAGTCTTCGCCGCTCTGAAGCCCTGCCGCGACTCCGGCCGGGTCCCCGTCCGTTACAAGCGGCTGGTCCGGCGCGCGGCGCGCAGCACCTTCGTCATCAACGCAGAGGCGTTCCGCATCGTCGCCGCGGGGGAACACCGCGACTTCCTCCGTCCCTTCGGCTGGATGTACTCCACCTCCGCCAACCGCAGCGGCCACGCCTTTGAGCGGGACTACTGCGAAGCCTGCGCCGACGTCGTCGTGGAAGACCGCCGGGGGCTGCACGAACGCGAAGCGTCGCGCATCTGGCGGCTGGGCAACGCCGCACGAAGGAGGCTCCGATGATCAAAATGTTGCAGGCCTTTCTGGCCGGGATCTTTTTCACCTTTATCCTGGACTTTTTCTTTTTTCTTGGCATTCACCTGCACTACATCAACCACCACGGCATCGGGGTCTACTATAATGTCCTCTTCGCCGACCACCAGAGCATCGTGCTCTACCTGCTCGGCACCCTCGTGCTGGGGTACCTGACCATCTACTCGGCCAACGCGAAGCGGGCCGCCGCGATCCTCGGGGGGCTCTTCGCCCTCTTCCTGCTCGCCCTCGTCCCCCCGGTGGGCAACGCCCTGGGCGAAGCACTGCTGATGGAGAAGGGCCAGACCCTCTACGACAGCCGCTACCGCTACCACGGCGACGTCTACTACGACGGGCGCGACGCCGTCTGGATCTACGACGACGAGCTCGAACGGCTCGTCAAACTTGAAAAGAAGGATTTGAAACAGTGAGACACATCAGTACCGGTGCCTCCGCCGCGCTGCTCGGCAGCGTCGGCATCACGGTCATGACCGTCCTGGCGGGCTGCGAAGCCCCCCAGGAAGAACCCCAGAACCGCTTTCTCGTCATCGAGCAGCAGGCCAACGGCAAATACCTCGTCGTCGAGGAGATGCCCACCGCCGGCGAAAACCGCGCCATCATCCGCGAACGTGACGCCAACGGCACGGTCACCGAGCGCTTCATGAGCGAGGTAGAGATGCAGGCGCTGGCCCGCCAGGAGTACGAAAAGATGCAAGCGGGCGAATCCGAACTCAACGCCGAGCCCTCGGAAGCGGGCATGGGTCTGGCGGGCACCATCCTCGCCGTCGCCGCCGGTTCGCTCCTTGGCCAGGCCATCGGCAACATGCTCTTCAACAACCCCAACGTCCAAGAACACCGCGACGTCGTCAACCGCTCCGCCTACCACCAGCAGCAGCGCACCGCCGCCGGTTCGAAGAAAAGCTTTTTCGG